>JAPPOT010000928.1 GCA_028817855.1 Myxococcales bacterium | reverse complement strand
CCGCAGGGAAAACCGGAGGCGTAGCTGCGCTACGTCGAGGATTTTCCCGAGGACGAGACCCGCTCCTGGGCCAACCTCGACGATTCCCTGTCTGTCTGAGACACACGTCTAGGCGGAGTAGCCGCCGTCGAGGACTATCACGGAGCCGCTGGCGTAGCTGGAGGCGTCCGATGCGAGGTAGATCGCCGCCCCGGCGAGGTCGGCCGGCTGACCGTAGCGGCGCAGGAAGTCCGGCGCGTCGATGGCAGGTCCGAAGTAGGGGTTGGTAGCCGCGTTGTTGACCAGGATGTCGAGCTGCCCCTGTCCTCCTCAACGCGATCGAAGAGCGCCTGCATCTGCTCGGGCTTTCCGCCGTGGCACGCGATCGGGATGGCCTTGCCGCCGGCATTCTCGATCGCTGCCGCGACCTGCTCGGGGGATTCCTGCTTGCGCGACGAGATCACCACCGTGGCACCGTGCTCCGCGAACCCGCGCGCGATGGCCTCACCGATGCCGCGACTGGCGCCCGTCACGACAGCGACGCGACCCTCCAGGCCGAAATCTGCGACTGGCATGTTGTCCCTCCCTCCGCCTGCGGCGATGATGAATGAACGGTTCATTTACCATGCCTCGGTCACGCGCACACCCCCACACTGAAACCCCTTTTGGTGGCGCCCCACGCCGTGCCACCATGCTCGGACGGGATTCGATGCGGGAAAGCGACAGCGGGCAGCCCCCAAGGGAGAGCTCGGCGGCCGAGATCGGGGAGAGGATCGCGGATCGCTACGTGATCCTCGAGGAGCTCGGGCACGGCGGCGTGGCGACTGTCTATCGCGCGCTCGATGAACGCCTGCAACGCCCGGTGGCGCTCAAGCGCGTCCACCACGAGGGTGCCCGCCGCGGGCTGGTGATCTCCGGCTTCGAGTACGAGTTCCAGGTGCTCGACCAGCTCGCCCACCCGCGCATCGTGCGCGTCTACGACTACGGCCACGACGACGAGGCGCCCTACTACACGATGGAGCTGCTCGAGGGCGAGACCTTCAAGCAGCGGCTCCCGATGGAGCTCGGGGAGCTCGCAACCGTGCTGCGAGATGTGGCCTCGTCCCTCGCGTTGCTGCACGCACGACGCTACGTCCATCGCGACGTCACACCCCACAACGTCTGGTGCGAGCGCGACGGCAGCGCCAAGCTGCTCGACTTCGGCGCCATGGTCCCGATGGGCCCCACCTCCCACGCCATGGGCACACCCGCCTTCGTGGCGCCGGAGGTGCTGCACCGCGAACCCCTCGACGGCCGCGCCGACATCTTCGCCCTCGGCGCCCTCGCCTACCGCGGCCTGACCGGCACCCACGCCTACCCCGCCAAGAGCCTGCGCGAGGCCCGCGAGATCTGGCGCCAGGGCCCGCCACCACCGCCAACCACACAGCAGGCGCCGCGCGAGCTCTCCGATCTGGTGATGGCGATGATCAGCGTCGACCGGGCCGGACGCCCCAGCACCGCCACCGAGGTGATGGAACGCCTGTGCGCGGCGACGGGCATTCCGCTCGACGACGATGCGCGCACCGCGCGCGCCTACTTGCTGTCGCCGCCGCTGATCGGCCGCGACAAGCTGCGCGAGCGGGCCCGTACGGATGCGCTCAAGGCCGGCGAGTCCCGCGGCCGCGCGTGGCTGGTCTCGGCACCGCCTGGCATGGGTCAGAGCCGCTTGCTGCGGGAGCTCTCGCGCGAGGCGACCCAGAGTGGCGCGACCGTGCTCCACACCGATCGACTCGACAGTGGCGCCCGCGAGGTGATGGCGCAGCTCGCCCGTCAGGCGATCGAGCAACTCTCCGAAGCGAGCCTGGCGCGCGCCGAGCCCCACGCGGGGATACTCGCCCACCTCGGACCGCGCCTGTTCGCCGGCCTCGGCAACCCGGCGGTCGTCGACCTCCCCAAGGACACGGCGGATCGCACCATCGCCCACCACCTCCACAACTGGCTGCTGGCCGTGGCGACCCGCGAGACGCTCGTGATCGCGGTCGACGACCTGCACCTGGCCGACCCGGTGACCGCCTCCCTGCTGCAGCGCCTGTCGAGCGGGAGCCACGGTCGAAAGCTGCTGATGATGATGACCCGCGATGGCGAAGCGCAGCCGCGCGTCCCGGGCCTCGAGGCGCTCTTCCGCTCCTCCACCACGGCGATTGAGCTCGCCCCGCTGCAAGAGCAGGACGTCGCACAGCTCACCGAGGCGCTCTTCTGGGGTGCCGACCACCTGCCCGCGATCACGAGCTGGATGCATCGCGTCTCCGGCGGCGTGCCCGGAACCTGTATGGCCCTCGCCCAGCACCTGCTCGACACGGGGCTGGCGCGCTACGAGGCCGGGCGCTGGCACGTGCCGCGCTATCCGGAGGACCACGGGCTGCCGACCGGCCTGCGCGGCCTGGTCGCCGATCAGGCCGCGCGGCTGAGCCCCCTGGCGCGGCGCCTGGCCTGCGCGCTGGCGCTGGCCTACGACGACTCGCGCGCCCAGAACGAGGTCACCCATCGACTGACCCCGACCGAGCTCGCTGCGCTGATCGGGACGCCGCTCGATCAGGTGCACCGCGCCATGGCCGAGCTGCACGCCGCGGGCGTGGTACGGCGGGTCGGCGACCTCGACGCGATCACGCACCGCGCCATGGCCCAACACCTGCGCGAGCAACTCGCCGACGACGAAGCGCGGGCGCTGCACCTGGGCCTGTCGGAGTTGCTCGGCGCGGAGCGTTCCGAGGCGGTCGCATCGCTGCGTCACCTGCAGCTCGCCGGCGAGCACGAGCGCGCGATCGACCTACTGGTCCGCCCCGGAGGGAGCAGCCGCGTCGGCGGCCGCTTCGACGCCTTGCGCATCGCCCAGACCGTGGAGGTCTGCCGCGCGGCGATCGACTACGCCAAGGAACACGACCTGCCACGCCCGCGCTACGCGCGAATCTACCAAACGCTCGCTGCCGTGGCCGCGGTCTACGACTGGGACCTGCTCTCGTACCTCAGCGAGGACTTCGAGCACATGCTGCACGAGAGCGGCATCGGCGACTGGGATGCGCTGGCCGAGACGACGCCCGAGGAGCGGATCCTCGAGGCCTGCTTGCGGCGCGGCCTCGAGCGCCACCAGGATGCGGAGGACCCGCACGACGCGCTCAACGACAGCCTCTTGCACCTCTCGACCAACGCGATGGTGATCGGCCAACTCGCGACCCGCGCCCACGACCGGCAGTGGCTGTTGCGCGCAGACGTCTGCTTGCGTCGGCTGGCCCTCGAACACTCGGTGCAGGTGGTCGAGCAATACAGGGAGTGGCTCGAGGGCCGCACCAACAGTGTCGATCCACTCGACGTGGCGCAGGGTTATCTCTACCAGGAGCGGCTCAGCGTCTTTCTTCGCTACGCCGCCCAGGGCGTGCACAGCAACTGGGCCGGCGCACACATGGCGGCGCTCGGCAAGCGCGAGGCGGTCGACATCGGCGCCCACCTGGAGAGCAGCGTCCCGGGCATCTGGCTGGCCGCCTACCTGTGCTGGATCGGTCATGCCTTCCGCTGCGAGGGCCCGCAGATGAAGGCCTGGGAAGAGCGGGCCATCGCGGTGGCTCCGGATGACCTGTGGCGCCGCCGCGGCTACCTGATGTTCGAGGCGCGGCTGCACGCGCTCACGATGGACAGCCTCGCACTCAAGGGTGTGCTGGAGGAGCTCGACGCGATCGCCGAGCGCTTCGAGGGTTGGCGACCATGGCGCGACTGGGCCTGGGGTGAGTACCTGGCGATCAGCGGCTCGCTCGAGGACGCCAACGTGGCCCTGTCCCGCGCGCTCGCCGGCGCCCGGCCGGGCGAGCACGCCGCCTGGGGCCCGGCACACGCGACCCACATCGCGGTGCTCGCTCGCCGGGGGCAGCACGAGCTCGCGATCGAGCGCGCGCGCGAGGGCCTCTTCATGTGCAACGAGCACGACCTGCTGCCGATCACCCGCTTCGATCACCACCTGGCCCTGGCCGAGGCGCTGGGCACGGGGGGTTCCCACGATCGCGCGATGGAGGCACTCGGTGAAGCGACCGCGCTGTGCCGGGCCGTGGGCTTCGACGGCATCCACCTGGGACGGCTGCACGAGGCGCGCACGCGCAACGCGCTCGACCGCTCGGATCGCGCCGCCGCCAAGAAGCACCTCGGCAGACTGGCGGAGCTCTTCATGGCGAGCGAGATGCCGCAGCTGACGGCGCGCTACGTCCGCCTGGCCGACGAGGTGCGGCGCGGCACCAGCCGGGCCATCCCGGGCGTGCGCCCTGACTGGTTGTCGGGCGACGACACGGCCTTCCAGCAACGCGTCCAGGAGCTGCTGCCCGGCAACGAGAACCGCGACGAGCGGGCCCGTCGAGCGCTCGCGCTCTTGCTCGAGAGCACCGGGGCCCAGGCGGGCGTGATCTACCTGAGCGATCCGGAGGGACTGAAGGTCTGCGGCCAGATCGGCGGCCTTCGGCCCGATCGGGCGCTGAGAGAGGCGGCCGCGCGCGCGCTCACCGAGGCCACGAAGCCGCGCGAGACGGTGGCGGCCGGAGACACGGCGGTCACGGACACGTCGATGGCGGCCAGCACGCGCCAGACACCCCGACCGATCCCGCTGATCTCCGGGCAGCACACGGCCGGCATCGCCATGCTCGAGTGGGACCAGGACACGCCTGCACCCAGCACGATCGCCGTGCAAGCCACGGCAACCGCGATCGCGGCTGCCCTACAGGAGTGAGCGCGGCCCGGGCACGCAGGGCGCCGAGCAGCTCGGCAGAGGGCGCGGGCAGGGCGCCCGCGAGCGCGCGTCGGAGCCCATCGCCAACAGGCGCGGGCCGAGCTCGTGGGGCAGCGGGCTGGCGTGCTCCCGCCCACGACGTGGTCGAGGACGGCGACTGGTAGGTCCCGTCGTGGGGGGCGCTTGACGGCGGGGCCCGCGGACCGTCTACTTGAGGCGCGGTGAAGGCGCTGTCGTTCAGTTCGTGGTTGCCGGGCGTGGTTGCAGTCCTCGCGCTGTGGGGCTGCGGCGTGCCCGAGCGCCCCGACGCCGAGAGCGACCCCGAAGCTGTCGGGGGCGCGCCCGACGGAGGCAGCCTGGCAGACGCCGCCGCCGAGCCCGACGAGCCCGACGAGCCCGCCCCGCCGGTCATGGTCACGGGCCACGTCAACGGCGGCCTCTTCTCCATGTCGCGCGACCCGGTCTCGGTCTGCGGCCACGAGCCCGCCGACCTGGGATGCACGGAGACGGACCTCTTCGGCCAGTACGCGATCGAGGCCCCCGCCAACACCGAGGTGGCCCTGGTGATCACCGGCGAGGGGCTGACGCCCACCCTGCGCGTCTTCGTCACCGGCGAGGAAGACCTGGAGCTCGGCAACACGCGGATGGCCAACGAGGCCGGGCTGCGCTCGATCGCCGAGGGCATGGGTGTGGAGCACGACCCCGAAGCGGGCGCCGTCTTCTTCGGCGGCGTGGAGTTCGTCTCCGCCGCGCTCGAGCCCCACTCGGGCGAGCGCTTCTTCCTCGACGTCTCCGGCCGCCTGCTCGAGGAGGCGGTCTGGATCGAGCCGCGCGGCAGCGGTGGCTTCCTCAACGTCCAGCCGGGCGAGGTCTCACTGCGCTTCGCGCGCCCGCACTACGAGTGCAGCTTCCACTTCAACAACTCGCTGTCCGGCTGGCCCGACCCGGACGACCCGGGCATCGCCCGCGTGCCGATCCTGCCCGGCCATCACACCAGCCTGATCAGCATGTACTGCGGCGATCCTTAGGTGGCCGTCCCCGAGCCCCGCTGTGTTTGCCCGCGCCGAGG
>JAPPOT010000004.1 GCA_028817855.1 Myxococcales bacterium | reverse complement strand
GTGGGGAAGGGGTGGGGACCGCAGGCGGTACCCAGCACGTAGTGGGTCGTGTCCATGTTCGTGACCCAGTCGCGGAAGGCCTCGTTGATCGCGTCCTTGAGGATGCGCGTACCGTCCTTGACCGGCACGACGGTCGCGCCAAGGCGCTCCATCCAAAAGACGTTGGGGCGCTGGCGCTCCACGTCCACCTCGCCCATGTAGATCGTGCACTCGAAGCCGAACTTGGCAGCCATCGTCGCGGTCGCGACGCCGTGCTGACCCGCCCCGGTCTCGGCGATCACGCGCTTCTTGCCCATGCGTTTGACCAGCAGGCCCTGCCCCATGACGTTGTTGGCCTTGTGGGCGCCGGTGTGATTGAGGTCCTCGCGCTTGACGTAGATGCGCGCGCCGCCGAAGTGCGCCGTCAGGTTGTCGGCGTAGGTCAGCGGCGTGGGGCGGCAGGAGTAGCTGCCCATCAGCGCCTCGTACTCGGCCCAGAAGCTCGGGTCGCGCCTGGCTTGCTCGAAAGCCTGCTCGAGCTCGTCGAAGGTGGCGACCAGGATCTCGGGTAAGAAGGCGCCGCCGAAGCGTTCGCCGTCGCCGGCATCGGGGGGGTAGTAGCCGCGGTCTTTCATCGGTTGGGTCCTAGGGGTTGGGAGAGCATCAGCCGGTCGGTCCGGCAGAAGAGCTCGGCGTAGATGGCGCTGTCCCCACGCGGAAAGTGGAGGTGGCGGCGGATCTGGAGCACGGGCGAGCCCTCGCCGAGCTCCAGCGCACGCGCCCGCTCGCCGTCGGCGGTGGTCACCCGGAACTGCTGTCGACCCCCCGTGGGCTCGGTGCGGAAGTGCTCACGCACCAGCGTGGCGAGGGAGCGGCCGCGCAGGTCCAGCTCGAGCAGGCCGCTGAAGATCTCCGGCTCGAGGTAGGTCTCCTCCAGCAGCGCGGCGCCCTCGTCCGTGCGGCTGACGCGGCGGACGAAGTAGGCCGTGCGACCGCGGAAGGGGTGGTCGACGAGCGCCGGATCGCTGTCGCTCACGTCGAGCGCGCACACCTCGCCGAGCAGCTGTGCCTCGACCGGGACACCGTGGTCGCGGAACGACGCGAGGGTGCCGGTGCTGGAGAAGCTGTCCAGCTCGCGAGGCTGGCCGAGCACGAAGGTCCCGGAACCACGGCGGCGCGCCAGCATGCCGCGTCGCACGAGCAGCTCGGTCGCCTGCCGCACCGTGGGTCGGCCGATGCGGTAGCGCTCCGCCAGGGTGTGCTCGGAGGGGATGCGCTCGCCCACCGGGTAGTCGCCGGCCCGGATGGCCGCCGTCAGGCGATCGGCGAGCTGCTGGTAGAGCGGCATCGGCGAGGCGGGGTTGAGCATCGCCCGGGAGCCTGCGCCGGCGCAGGATAGATGTCAAGTTGTCAATACAACTAGGGCGAGCGACCGCTGGGCACGCGAGTGCCGCGGTTGAGCAAAGCACGCCGCCCCCGTCGCCTGGGGCGAGGGGGCGCGCGCACGTCTCGGCAGCTAGGGGCGCCAGCGGGCGAGCAGGATGCCGAGCAACGCCAGCGCGGCCTCACGCACGAGCATGCTGCGCTCCTTGGCCGTCAGCAGTCCGGCGCGCCAGGCGGCGCGGGACTCGCTGATCACGCAGAACAGGTGCTTGGCGGGCTGGTCGTAGTCGGCGGGTGCGCCGCAGACCAGCTCCACGCGCTGGACGCCGGAGCAGCCGTCCTCGTCGAATGGGACCTCCAGGCGCGTGCCCGGGCACAGGTCGTCGTCGTCCGGTACGCCGTCGGCGTCGTCGTCACCGTCGCAGGCGTCGCCCGTGCCATCGCCGTCCAGGTCCTCCTGGCCGGGATTGGCGATCAGCGGGCAGTTGTCCTCGCCGTCCGCGTGGCCGTCGCCGTCGTCGTCGTCGTCGCAGGCGTCGCCCGTGCCATCGCTGTCCAGGTCCTCCTGGTCCGGGTTCGGCACCGCCGGGCAGTTGTCGACGTCATCGTCGATGCCGTCGCCGTCGCCGTCGGTCTCGCAGGCGTCGCCGATGCCATCGCCGTCGCTATCGGCCTGATCCGCGTTGTCATCCACTGGGCAGTTGTCCAGGTCGTCGCAGACAAGGTCGCCGTCGGTGTCGCCGGCGGCGTCGTTGCCGAAGCACTGGTCGCTGTCGTCGCACACCTGATCCATGTCGGTGTCGCCGCTGCGGTCGTCGCCCTGGCAGAGATCCACGTCGCCGCAGACCCCATCGCCGTCCGCGTCGTCCGCGGGGTCGAGCGGGCAGGGGTCGCTGTCGTCGCAGGTGCCGTCGTCGTCGCTGTCGCCGGTGCTGTTGTTGCCGAAGCAGGTGTCGGTGTCGTCGCAGATGGCATCGCCATCGGTGTCCCCGGTGGTGTCGTCACCCACGCAGAGGTCGCATCCATCGGGACTGCCGTCGCCGTCGCCGTCGGCGCCGTCGTCATGACCGTGGCAGACATCGGCGCCGTCCAGAATACCGTCGCCATCGGTGTCGGGATCGAGGGGATCCGTATCGCAGCTGTTGGCCTCGGTCAGGTCGTCGATGCCGTCGCCATCGGTGTCGGCGTCGCGCGGGTCGGTGCCGATGGCGGCCTCCTCGCAGGCCACGATGCCGTCACCGTCCACGTCCACGTCTAGATTCACCCCCTGCACCGCAGTGTGATCGAACGAGGCGAGCACGGTGGCGTGCACGGCCACGAAGCGCGCGTTGGATAGATGTGCGCCCGCCAGGTCATAGGAGTTTCCGCGGTTGGGGGGCGGACCGCCGTTGACGTCGACGGCCGCGTCGGCGGTGGAGTCGACCGAGAGATAGGAGACGCCATCCGCGCTGACGGACACCGCGCGGATGCGGAAGAGCGAGATGAGCCCCGAGGTCGTGTAGATGTTGACGTCCTGGCCAACGCCGTCCGCGAGGTCCACGTCGCCCAGGTCGAAGATCAACGTGCTATCCGTCTGATCGAAGATCCCCGGCCCGGTGCCGGGCTCGAACACCTCGAGCGTGGCAGCCACTCCATCATGCGTACATGTGGTTGTCGGAGGAGGGCATGTGCCCTGTGCGGATGCCGTACCAACGGTGAACAACAGCGTGCTGGTCAAGCATGCGACTGCCCACCGCGCGTGTAGAACGCGGTGCTCCATCTTGCTCTCTCCCTCCGGTGAAGACTGCGCTCCCTCACAGTCACCACCTCTAGTCAGCTTGAATGAGTTGGCGACTTGTGCAAGTGGCTGCACCAGTTGTTAAGCCTTGGTCAGACAAAAAAGTTAGGTCGACAGGTCGACAATAGTCGTGATGCGTGAGCCCACCTCACGACCTTGTCCACGTTATCCACCTTGCTCACGGTGTAGGACGTGCGGTGCGCGGTGCGCGCCCGCAGACGTGTGAAGCGACTCTCCGACAGGTCGCCTAACGCACCGACCGCGAGCGCCAACACCCACCAAACGATCAGTCACTAGCGTTAGGCTGCCCCCGCAAGCGCCTACGAGCTACCGCTTACCGCCTACCGCCCACCGCCTACCGCTCGACGTTCCCACCCCGAGCACCCGGCGCACATCGAGAGGGACACCCCGTCCGCCAAAGGTGTGTGCGATAGTTCATGACCAAGGTCCCCTCTGTGAGTCCGCCGACAGCGCTCCACGCACCTGCCCGTTCGTTGAGAGCCAGCAGGCCACGAACCCGCCTACCAGTCGATTAGGGCGGAGCCCCAGGTAAACCCCGCCCCGAACGCCACAAGCGCGACCTTCATGCCGCGCTCGAGGCGGCCCGCCTGGATCGCCTCGTCGATCAGGATGGGGATGGTGGCTGCGGTGGTGTTTCCGTATTTCTGGATGTTGTTGAAGAACTTCTCTTCCGGCGCCCCGATGCGGTTCTGGACCATCTGGTTGATGCGCAGGTTGGCCTGGTGGCAGAGGAAGAGGTCGATGTCGCCCAGCGCGACATCTTCCTTCTCGCAGAGGTTGGTCAGGGACTCGATCATGCGCGCGATCGCGTTCCGGAAGACCACCTGGCCCTCCATGATCGGCCAGAGCAGATCGACGGGAACCACTCCGTTGCCCGCTTCGTCAGTCGCGATGTAGGGGCGATTGTGGAAGTCGAACACCTTCATCGCGAGCTGGTCCGCGAAGCGCCCGTCGGCACCGAGGTCCCAGGCACGCACGCCCCGGTCCTCGTCGGTGGCGCGCACGATGACCGCACCGGCCGCATCGCCAAAGAGGGATCCCACGGTGCGACCGCGCGTGGTCAGGTCGAGCGCGGCCGAGTGGATCTCCGAGCCGACCAGCAGCACGTTGTCGTGCTGTCCGGAGCGCACCATGGAGGTCGCGGTCGCGAGGCCGTAGACGAAGCCGCTGCACTGGTTGCGAATGTCCAGCGCCGCGACGAAGGTTGCGTCGTCGCCGTCGCACAGGCCGAGCTTCTGCTGCAGGAAGCACGCGCTGCCGGGGAAGAACTGATCGGGCGAGAGGGTCGCGAAGATCACCATGTCGATCTCGCGCCTGTCGATGCCGGCGGCCTCGATCGCTCGCTCCGAGGCGTGCACGGCCAGGTCCGAGGTCGTCGTGCCGGCGTCCGCGAAGTGGCGTTGCTCGATTCCGGTGCGCTGCCGAATCCACTCGTCGCTCGTCTCGATGCCGTATTCGCTGGCCAGGTCGTCGTTTGTGACGATCCGCGGCGGAACGTAGAAACCCGAACCCGCGATGTACGCGTTGCGCATCAAAGACCTCCAGGGCCGGTGCGCCACAGGCCGCCGCCGACCGTCGAAACCCGGCGCGAGCGTAGCCCGCAATCGCCACTCGGGTCACCCTCGAGCGACCCCCGATCGGGGCACCGCGGTGGCCATGGCGGTCACTTTTTCCCAAGTCGCCAGCAGCTTGGCCGATCGGGCCATCGCGCGTGGCTGGGGGCGCACGTACAAAGGCCTACCCATACCATCCAGGGGATGCGCTTGACGCCGCTGGATCGGCCTTCTACACCCGTGGGGCGCCGTTGTTGGTGGTCCAACGCGGGTGGCAACGGGGCACACTAGATGCAGATGATGGATTCCAAAAAGTGGTCGACGTGGGGGCTGTTGCTGATCGCGCTCGCGCTCGTGGGTTGCGGCGTCAGCTCGCCCCTGCCGATCGGAAGCCTGGCGCCATTGGATGATGACGACGACGCCGACGAGGCACCGGAGTCGCCCCGTGCGCCCGAGCCCGACAAGCCCGACGAGGAGCCGCCGCCGATGGATGACACCAGCAGCGGCAGCCCGAAGCCGCCGCTGCCGTGCGGCACCGGCCCCGGGTGCGATGCGACGGATCTGGGAGGCGAGACCTGTAGGTCGCTCGGGCTGGGCGAGGGCCGGCTGCTCTGCGATCCCGCTACGTGCAGCTTCGAGGTCTCCCTCTGCACTGGCGTCGGCGTGGCGCCACCCTGCGGCACCGGCGAGGGCTGCGATCCGGCCAACCTCGGCGGCGAGACGTGCGGCACGCTCGGCATGGGCGAGGGTTCCCTCGTCTGTGACCCCGTGACCTGCACCTTCGACACCTCGCTGTGCAGCGGAGGTCTCTTCGGCACCGGTGGCACCGGTGGCGGTGACACCGGCGGTGACGATGCGCCGGCGACCTTCGGCGGCGTCTTCGGCGGTGGCGACACCGGCGGCGGCGATGAGCCCGCGACCTTCGGTGGCTTCTTTGGCGGCGACGACACCGGTGGCGACACCGGCTTCTTCGGTGGCTTCTTCGGAGGCGACGACCAAGACGCCGGCATCTAGCGATTTGCCGTCGGGCTGCGCCCGACCCGCGGGAGGGTCACGCGACCCTCCCGCCCCATCGGCAAAGCCGCTGGGGCC
>JAPPOT010000160.1 GCA_028817855.1 Myxococcales bacterium | reverse complement strand
GTGGCCGCCCGTGCCGGCGTGGCCGGGCGGGCCCTCGCCGTGGCGCTGGTCGGCGTGCGCGGCGCGGCGCGCCTTGCGGTGCGCCTTCATCTCGTCGGCGGTGACGCGGCCGTCGGAGGTGCTGTCGGCGCCGGCGATCCGGGCCCGGGTCGCAGCTTTCATTTCCTCGAGCGGGACGGCGCCGTCCTTGTTGGCGTCGAGCTTGTCGAAGCGCTTGCCGTGACGCCCGGGCTTGTCGGCAGAAGGTTGGGCCGCTGCAAGCGAGGTCGCGGCCAGGGAGCCAGCGAAGAGCAGGGCGAGTGTGCGGGTGCGAGGGATGCGGGTCATCGGTGTCGTGCTCCTGTGGGGGTTCAATGGGGCAAACGCGGCAAGGCGGGGATTCCGTCGCGAAAAGGTGGGGTGCGATGCGGTTTTCTTGAAAACTCTGTGATTTTGGTGGCTTGCGGTGACTCAGTAGCCCTGGGGGGTGTCCACGCGCACGAGTACGAGATGGCACGGCGCCCACCTGGGACCGTCGGGGACACGAACGGCTCCCTCCGTGGAGTAGGTCGGGGCCCCGGGCCCGACACGGTGACATGTGACCCACCTGAAAGCGCGCACCCGGAGGCGAAGCGAAGCGACGACGACCCCGCGGGATGGGCCCGCGGCTGGCTCTGCCGGACGGGGGGAAGATCGCGTGACCCTTCCCCGGGTCGCGCCGCTAGGCGCGACGACTAAACCCTTAGCCCGTACTTTTCGATGCGGTAGCGGATCTGGTCGCGGTTGAGGCCGAGCAGGGTGGCAGCGCGGGTCTGGTTGCCGCCGGTGCGCTCGAGGGCCTGGATGATCAGCTGGCGCTCGAGCTCGCGCAGGATGACGCCCTCCGGGGGGAGCAGGAAGATGTAGTCGCCGTTGCCGCTCGCGCCCTCGCCGCGGCCGAGGGAGGGGAAGTCGTCGGGTCGCAGCAGGTCGCTGTCGGCGAGCAGGACGGCGCGCTCGACGGCGTTGCGGAGCTCGCGCACGTTGCCGGGCCAGGGGTGCTGCTCGAGCAGGCTGCGGGCGTCGCGGCTGACGCCGCGCACGCTACGGGAGAACTGGCGGTTGAAGCGCTCGATGAAGTGGTCGATCAGGATCATCACGTCGCCGCGGCGCTCGCGCAGGGGCGGCAGCGCCACCGCCAGCACGCTCAGGCGGTAGTAGAGGTCGGCACGGAACTCGCCGGCGTCGATCGCGGCGCGCAGATCCTTGTTGGTGGCGGCGATGACGCGCACGTCGGGGTGGATGTCCTCGTGGCCGCCCACGCGGCGGAAGGTGCCCTCCTCCAGGAAGCGCAGGAGCTTGGCCTGCATCCCGGGGCTCATCTCGCCGATCTCGTCGAGGAAGACCACGCCTCCATCGGCTTGCTCCAGCAAGCCCAGCTTGCGCTCCTTGGCGTCGGTGAAGGCGCCCATCTCGTGGCCGAAGAGCTCGCTCTCGAGCAGGTTCTCGGGCAACGCCGAGCAGGTGATGTGCAGGAACGGCCCACGCAGGCGCTGGCTGCGGCGGTGGATGTAGCGCGCGGCGAGGTCCTTGCCGGTGCCGCTCTCGCCGGTCAGCAGCACGGTGGAGGCCGGGCTGCGGGCGATCCTACGCAGCACCGTGCGGACGGCCTCGATCGCGGGTGACGCGCCCACGATGCGGGCCTGCCCGAGGTTTGCGGGGTCGATGCCCTCGCCGAACTGACGCAGGGCCTGCTCGCCGGACTCGGCGAAGATCACGCGGTAGCCCTGGCGCTCCAGGCGCTCGGAGATCGCCTGAGGCGACTCGCCGCCGTCGACGATCAACACCGTGGCGTCGGTCGCGTCCGGCGCGGGCGGCAGGCTCGAGCCGTAGCGCCCGCTCTGACTTCTCTGTTCCGCCTCTCCGTCGCCCATTCGATCCCGCTTAACCAGCTACGCACATCGGCCCGATCCCCAAAGGGCACGCGGTCGCGGTTGTGCCACGTCAACCCGCCTCGGGTGTGCGCGTCAGCGGGAGTGGCTCGATCGCGCCGGGATCGGTGGGGAACGCGGGGATGTAGAGGCCACATCCGATGCAGGCCTCGACATCGACCACCGGCTTCCAGGCCGACAAACGGATGCCCCGCAGCTGCCCGGGGCACAGCCCGATACAGGCGCCGCGCTCGGGGCCCAGGTAGGCGAGGCAAGGATCCGCGAAGCGTGCCCAGCCTCAAGAGCAGGGGTGCGCCCGGCGGCTCGGGTGATACGAGCGCGACGCGACCGCGACCACGGCTACGACCGCAACGGAGACCTACCCACCCACCTGATACATCTCCAACCGCCGCCGCCCATCCCGACTCCACCGCTCCGCCCGCTGCTCCGAATACCGATCCCCCCGCGCGCCCCAGGCGCGCTCGATCGCCGCGACCAGGGCGTCGTCGCCGACACCGTCGCGCATGGGGGCGCGCAGGTCGGTGCCGTGCTCGGCGAAGAGGCAGTTGAGCAGGCGGCCGTCCGCCGAAAGGCGCGCGCGGGTGCAGTCGCCGCAGCACGGACGCGGGCCGGCGGCGATCACGCCGACCGCGCCCTGGCCGTCGGCGTAGGCGTAGCGCTGGGCCACCTCGCCGTGGTGGGTGGCCGGAAGGCGCTCCAGCGTGCCAAGCCCTTCGAGCATCGCGCAGATCTCGTCGGCGCCGACCACCGAGTCCGGCTGCCAGGCGTTGCGCGTGCCCACGTCCATGAACTCGATGAAGCGCACGACCACGCCGCGGCCGCGGAAGCGCTCGGCCAGCGCGCGTACGGCGTGCTCGTTGACGCCGCGTTGCACCACGCAGTTGATCTTGACTGGCGAAAGGCCAGCTGCCTGGGCCGCCTCGATGCCGCGCAGCACCTCGGCCACGTCGCCGCGCCCGCCGCTGAGCTTCGCGAAGGTCGGCGCGTCGAGGGCGTCGAGGCTGACGGTCGCGCGCCGCAGCCCGGCCCGCGCGAGCGCGTCGGCCTGGAACGCGAGCAGAGACCCGTTGGTGGTGAGCGCCAGGTCCTGCAGGCCGTCGATCGGCGCGAGCATCTGGATCAGCGCCGGAAGCTCGCGGCGCGTGAGCGGCTCCCCGCCGGTCAAGCGCAGTTTCCGTACGCCCAGCCGCTGCACGGCGAGGCGCGCAAGGCGCGTGATCTCCTCGAAGCGCAGGATCTCGGCGCGGCGCGTGAAGCGGTAGCCCTCGTCGTAGACGTCCTCGGGCATGCAATAGCTGCAGCGGAAGTTGCAGCGGTCCGTGACCGAGATACGCAGCTCGCGCAGCGGACGCTGGAGGCGGTCGAGGAGCTGGGGGCGAGCCTCGGTCATCGGGGGGCTGGAGAACATATTCGCACCAGTCCCGAAGTCCAGCACCACCTTCCTGCACCAGCCCCAGCCATCCAGTGCCACCTGGGTCGAGCCAGCACGGGGCCTACGTACGCGCGCGGCGCGCCGCGTCCCTTTCCGGCAGCGTGGATCTCGGCAGCAGCGCCGGCCCGGGCGACCTCGCGCAAACTGTTGGTCAGGCGCGCCCGGCTTTGGCATCCTGCGGGCCATGTTTCGCTTTGGCCACGGGCGCTGGTCCCTGAGCCTCCACAACGGCTGGCAGGGGGAGGTCGAGGAGGGCAGCGCCTGCATCGTGCGCCCCGATGGGCACGGCGCGCTCCTGATCAGCGCAGTCGACAAGGACGGCGGCCCGGTGGAGCAAGCCGAGCTCGAGGCGCTGGCCCGCAGCGAGTGCCCCGAGGGAGCTTCCCTGGGCGGCTGCGACCTCGGAGACTTCCGCGGCGTGCACGCGATGTACGCCGATGACCTGGACGGCGTGCGCTGGCACCGCTGGTACCTCGGCTACGGCAGCCTGATCCTGCTGGTGACCTACACCGTGCCGCTCGAGGTCGAGGGCGAAGAGGACGAGGCGGTGATGGCGATGCTGCGCACGCTCGAAGGCCGCGGCGACGCCTGGAAGTAGCGCCCGCGGGTGCTCATCGGCGTGATCCGGCAAGCGCGCATCACCGGGCGGTGATTTGCAGCTCGCCGTGGCGCGCGCGGAAGTCGGCCACGTCGCGCGCGTAGCGCTGGCCCACCTGGGCGACGCGCTGGCGCAGCGTCTGCAACATCTCGAGCGGGAGCTGGCGCGTGGTCGCGCGCACGAGCCAGGTCGGCAGCGAGCCACCGGGGTTGGCGTCGATCAGCAGGTTGGCGCGCGTGCGTTTGTGCGGCAGCGCGCGCAGCTCGTAGCGGCCACTAAGGCGCGGCATTCGCACCACGCCATCCACCGGTGGTGCTCTTCCATCACGCACGTTTCGGAAACGCGCGGTCAGCTGGCCGCGCTCGGTGTCGACGCCCACGTCGACCGACAACACCACGTCGCGGTCGGACACGGGCCACGGTGCCCCCATGCGCTGGTAGAAGCGGTAGTGGAGCCGGTCGCGCCGCTCGAGCAGCCGTGACTCTGCGGTGAAGGCCATCCAGCGGTGCAGCTCCGCCGCGTCACCCAGCACGGCGGCCACCGCGTAGGGCTCGGCCTGCACGATGCCGGTGGCGCGCAGCAGGGGCAGGTCGTGGCCCTCGCGCTCGAAGGCGCGCACCACGATGCCGTCCTCGCGGTCGACCACATACCAGCGCCCCACGGGCGGCGGCTCCTTGCGCTGGAAGCGCTGCCCGCGCGCGTCGCCCGGCAGCAGCGTCGCGACCATCCCAAAGACCAGCAGTATCGGCGCGATGCGAGCGATCGTGACCTCCCCCAGGCGTCCCTGACCACATACCTACCCTGACTGCGGATGCAAGTCGGCGCGGGTGTGGATCCAAACTGACGGGGATCGCCGAGGCCCGCTCCGTCGCCGCGTCGCGATGAGCGGCGCACCCGGTCGGCGCGCGGGTGACGCATGGTCACTCCTGCCCTTCTCAGGTCGTGCGCCGCCTGCTAAGGCTGCCGGCCCACAGGAGGTTGTGGATGAAGATCGGAATCTTGGTGGGCGAGGGCGCGGGTGCGCGCCCGACCGTGGAGCAGGCCGTGGGGCAGGCCAAACAGGCCGAGGACGAGGGGTTCGCCACCGCGTGGCTGGTCAACCTCTTCGGTAACGACCCGATGATCCTCGCGGGCCTGGTGGGGCACGTCACCGAGCGCATCGAGATCGGCACGGCGGTGGTGCCGACCTACACGCGCCACCCGCACGTCATGGCCCAGCAGACGCTGACCATCCAGGCGGCCAGCCACAACCGCTTCACGCTCGGCATCGGGCTCTCACACCAGATCGTGATCGAGGCGATGATGGGGCTGTCCTGGGCCAAGCCCTACAGCCACATGAAGGAGTACCTGCAGGTGCTCCAGCCGCTGCTGAAGGAGCGGCGTGTCGCGCACAAGGGCGACGAGTTCACCGTCAACAGCAACCTGGTGGTCAAGGGCGCAGAGGTGCCGCAGCTGGTGATCGCCGCGATGGCGCCGAAGATGCTCGCGCTCGCCGGCGGCACCGCCGATGGCACGGTCACGTGGATGACCGGGCGCAAGACACTGACCGAGTACGTGGTGCCGCGCATTCGCGAGGCGGCCGAGGCCACCGGCCGCAGCGCGCGCGTGATCGCGTGCCTGCCGGTCTGTGTCACCGAGGACAAGGAGGCGGAGCGCGCGGCGGTGGACAAGGGCTTCGCGATGTACGGCAACCTGCCTTCCTACCGCGCGATGCTCGACAAGGAGGGCGCCGCGACGCCCAGCGGCGTGGCCGTCCTCGGCAGCGAGGCCGAGATCGAGGACGAGCTCGCCGCGCTCGCCGAAGCGGGCGTCACCGACTTCGCCGCCGCGCTCTACAAGCGGGACGAGGACGGCGTCGTCGATCGCCGCACGCGCGAGTTCCTCGCCACCAAGGTCGCCAGCTTTTCC
>JAPPOT010000404.1 GCA_028817855.1 Myxococcales bacterium | reverse complement strand
ACCCCAGCTTGCCCGCCCCGTGGGGCGCGCCCATACTCGCCGCATGCGATGGCGTCGGGGGGAAGCGGCGGACGTACCCGAGCTGGCACGCCTCAATCAGCAACTGATCGAGGACGAGGGCCACGACAACGGGATGGATCTTCCGCAGCTGGAGCAACGCATGGCGGGCTGGCTGTCGCGCGGCTACCGCGCGGTGCTCTTCGAGGAGGCGGGGCGCACCGTGGCCTACGCGCTCTACCGCGACGGCGAGCGCGGCGGGCACTACCTGAGGCAACTCTTCGTGGTGCGGGACGGGCGCCGCGCCGGCCGCGGGCGAGAGGCGATGGCGCTGCTCGAGCGAGAGGTGTTGCGCCCGGGCGCGCGCCTGTACCTCGAGGTCCTCACGAGCAACGCCGCCGCGCGGGCCTTCTACGAGGCGCTCGGCTTCTCGTCCTATGCCGTGACGCTCGAGAAGGCGGGCCCGGAGGGGCGTGTCGGTGCGTTCAACTTCATCCAGGCGAGCGAGCGCGTGGCCACCAGCGGCGCGGTGCCGCCAGGCGGCTTCGAGCGGATGGCGGCGGCGGGGTACGGCAGCGTGATCAACCTGCTCCCGGACGACAACGAGCACGCCCTGCCGCAGGAGGCGGAGCGGGTCGCCGAACACGGCATGGACTACGTGCACATCCCGGTCGACTTCGGTGCGCCGACCGACGCGGACTTCGAGGCCTTCGTCGACGCGATGCGCGCCAGGGAAGGGGACAAGATCTGGGTGCACTGCGCGGCGAACTACCGCGTCAGCGCGTTCTTCAGCCTCTATGCGCAGCGGCAGCTCGGCTGGAGCGTCGAACGCGCCGACGCACTCGTGGCGCGGGCGTGGGAGCCGGACGCGGTGTGGAGTGCCTTCATCCGTCGCGTGCGGGATCCCTAGAGCCCATCAGATGGGCTCTAGGGCGCACGATGCCGCGGCGAGTAGGACCCGCTGGGTCTCGCTGTCGAGGGTCATGCGCATCTGTCGGCCTGTCGCGAGATCCGTAGAGGCCCGATGCAGGTGGCTCGCCCAGCTCGTAACTCGACGCCTCCGGGATCAGCTCCCAGTCGCCGATGAATGCCGCGGGGTGTTCCATCGTCATCGCGCCACAAGAGGGTCGTCGCCTGGGGTTCGCAAGGTGCCGCCTAACACTCCGGGTCGAGGCAGAAGAGGCGGTCGGCACCGAGCGACAGGGAGCTGCAGCGGGTGTCACGCTCGTCGAGCTGGTTGTCGTCCAGGCACGCGGTGCGGCAGCCGTCGCAGATGCTCAGCGGCAGGCTGAAGTCGTTGCTTTCGAGCTCGCTTCCGTCGACGGCACCGAAGAGCTTGATGCGTGCGATCAGCTGCTGGTCGACGAAGTTGTCGAGCTGTCGGCTGTACGCCTGGGGCACGAGCTCGAAGCTCACCACGCCGCGGCTGCCGTCGATGCTGCTGGCCACGCTGGCCAGGAAGGGGTTGGGCAAGATCTGCGCCTGGCGATCGAAGAAGATGATCTGGCGCTGCAACGTCGTCAGCGTGACCTCCGCCGACTCGACGTTGACTGTGTCGGCGTTGGGGTTGTCCACCAACAGGTGGGCCAGGTACGGCTCGAGGCAGGCTTCCGAGCCACTGCCGGCATCCTCGGCGATGTCGTAGGTCGACTCCGAGAGGATGCGTCCCTCGTCCGCGCTGAAGGCGCAGTCGTCGTCGGCGTCCAGGTTGCCACGGATCGAGAGGTCCTCGGCGCCGCACCCGATCGTGAGGGCCACGCCCAGCAGGCACGCGATTCTTTTCGGCATTTTGGAGTCCCGTGGGCTGTCGTGGCCCAATTCCGGCTGTGTGTACTAAATTATGCCTCGCGCCCTGCAGCGGTTACAGCCGTCGACGATCAGAGCGGCGAGATCGGGCCTTCGAAGCGCCCGGCGCGAGTAATCAGCCCGTCGTCGTCCAGCAGCAGGTAGTCGCGGTACTCGGTGACGCCGCTGTCGTCCTCGAGCTCCAGGACGATGCGGGCATGGGTGCCGTAGGACTGCGCGCCGGTGACCGTCACGCTGAACAACGTGGTGACGGACTGAAGGGCCTCGATGTGCTCGGCCAGGGCGGCGGGTCCGCTCAGGTCCTGGGCGTCGTCGGTGAAGCGAACGTCCTCGGTCACGGCTTCCGCCAGGGCGTCCATCGGCGGCTCCGCGGTGCCGTTCCAGGCGCTCACGTAGGCGGCGAGGGCGCCCTCGACCGCGTCCATCGGCTCGCCCCAGTAGCCGCGGATGCTGCGAAGGCGACCGTTGTCGTCGAGCTCGATGTAGTCCATGCCGGCGATTACCGAGGCGCCGCCCGAGATCACCTCCCAGGAGAAGCGTCCATCGCTGTCGCGCAGCTCGAGCTCACTGGTCAGCGGAAGCTCCCCGTCGGGGAACATCGTGAAGAAGCCCGCGATGACCTCGTCCAGCTCGTCGGGCCCCGTCGTGTTGGCGGTCGGGTCGATGTAGGTCGTGCTTCCGGTGAAGGCCTGCTGCAGGAAGCACAGCCGCTTGTCGGGATCGCGCTCGTTCCACGACTCCAGGTAGGCCATCAGCACGGCCTCGGTCCCGTCCGGGGGCGAGCACCACATGGCGGCGTCGCCACTGTCTCCGTCGCCGTCGCCGTCGCCGTCGCCGTTTCCGCTGTCGGCGACGTCTCCATCGCCGTCGCCGCTGTCTCCGTCTCCGTCTCCGCTGTCGGCGACGTCTCCATCGCCATCGCCCGCACTGTCGTCCGCCGCGCCATCGTCAGCGCCGTTCGAGGAGCTGCTGTCGTCCCCGCACGCCGCGGGACCGAGCACCAGCAGCAACACCCCAAAGAGCTTCCAGTTTCCCATCGTGGGCCTCCTCCGCGCGGCCAAGGTGCCGTCGCCGTGCGTCTCGATGTCGCCGGTGTAGCATGGCCCGAGTACAGGCGTCAGTGCATGCGATCACAGCACGCCCAGCGCGTTGAGGAAGACGAAGGCCATGCCGACGGGGACCGCGTAGCGCAGCAGGCCGAGCCAGCTGCGATAGAGCTTGCCCAGTGTGGTGCCGCGCATGAACTCCTCCTCGCGCAAGGCGCGATCCAGGCGGTAGCCGACGAAGAGCGCGGTGAGCATGCCGCCCAGGGGCAGCATCCAGTTGGAGGCCAAGTAGTCGAAGAGGTCGAAGAAGTTCCGCCCCACCGCGGCTTCCATGCCGGCGCCGAAGAGCTCGGAGCTTCCGCTGAGGGCCGACGGCACGCCGAGCACTGCGATCGTGAGGCCCGTCAGCAGTGCCGCGCGTCGGCGTGGCCAGCCGCGCTCGTCGATGAAGTAGGCGGTGGCGACCTCGAGCAGGGAGATGGCGCTGGTCAGGGCGGCGAAGACCAGCAGCAGGAAGAAGACGCTGGAGAGCAGCTGTCCGCCCGGCAGCTCGCCCAGGGCCATCGGCACGCCCTTGAAGACCAGGCCCGGTCCCGCCGCCGGCTCCATACCGTGGCTGAAGGTGATCGGGAACAGCACCATGCAGGCCAGCAGCGCGACCACGGAGTCGAGCACCCCGATCGCGATGGAGGCCTTCACCGCGTCCCCCTCGCGCTCGAAGTAGGAGCCGTAGGTGAGCATCGCGCCCATGCCCAGTGAGAGCGTGAAGAAGGAGTGACCAAGGGCCTCGAGGATCGAGGCGGCGGTGAGCTTCTCGCTGTGGGCGCCGAAGACGAAGTCGAGCGCTCGCCCGAAGCCGGGCAGCTGCACGCCGTAGACCAGCATCGCCAGCAGCGCCAGGAACATGGCCGGCATCAGCACGCGCGCCCAGCGCTCGATGCCGCGCTGCACGCCGGCCCACACCACGCCGATCGTGATCGCCATGAAGACCGCATGCCACAGCAGATTCAGTCGCGGTGAGCTGTAGACGGCCCCGAAGGTCTCGCCCACTTGCTCTGTGCTCATGCCGGCCAGGGCACCGCTGATCGACAGCCAGGTGTAGTGCAGGGCCCAGCCCGCCACTACGCTGTAGTAGGAGAGGATCACGAAAGCCGCGACCACGCCCAGCCAGCCGGTGGCGACCCACGGGCTGCCGCGGCGCGACAGCGTGCGGAAGGCGCCGACGGGCGAGCGCTGGGCGGCGCGGCCGAGGATGATCTCGGCGGTCATGATCGGCAGGCCCACCAGCAGCACGCAGGCGAGGTAGATGAGCACGAAGAAGCCGCCGCCGCTTTCGCCGGTGATGTACGGGAACTTCCAGATGTTGCCGAGGCCCACCGCCGAGCCGGCTGCCGCCAGCACGAAGCCGAGCCGCGAGTGCCACTGACCGCGTGCTGCCTCCTGCGCCATCGGCCCCCTCCCTCCGGTTTCAGGCGTCCATCGCCTCGAGCAGCCAGCCATGCAGTGGCGCGAGGCGCTTGCAGTGGCCGGCGACAAAGGTCACCAGCTTCTTGCTGCGCGCCTCGGACGGCACCTTGCCGCTGTAGGCCGCGTGCAGCGCGTTGAAGCGCAGCAGGCGCGCGCGGGGGTGGTCGGCATCGTAGCCGCGCGGGACCTTCTTGTAGTGCTCGCCCTCGAGCGGATACCCGGCCTTGGCGAGCCTGGCCTCGAGCCTGGCCAGCGCCGGCCCCAGGTCCTCGCCGGCGACCGCATCGCGATAGCGCGACAGCCCCGGCTTGTCGAAACCGTGGATGCCGGCGCCCACGATGATCTCGTTGTGGCGCAGGCGAAAGAAGAAGCCGGGGCTGCCGGCGCCGCGGTGTTTGCCTTGCCAGAACCACAGATCGAGGTGCGGCTTGTACGGCGTCTTGTCCTTCGAGAAGCGCACGTCGCGGTTGATGCGGAAGATCGAGCCGTTGATGCGCGGCTCGGCGCTGATGCCCGGAGCGAAGGCCTCGAGGCGCGGGCCGAGGGCGGCGACGAAGGAGCGCGCTGCCTCCACGTAGCCGGCCTGGTAGTCGGCGCGGTGGGCCTCGAACCAGGCCTTGTCGTTGTTTCTCGACAGTCCTCGCAGGAACTTGAAGGTGGTGTCGTCGAAGCCTGTGAAGGGGGCGATCTCGTCCTTGGCCATGGCAATAGCGCGGAGCATACACCCGCGGCGCGCCGGGCTCACCGGGGGCGCGCGAAGGGGCTGGGCTCTACGGGCCGCGTGCGCTGGTGAGTGAAGAAGCGGACACGCGTGCGATGGGACGTGACGGCGACTACGCCTCGACGCTCATCGCCTCGGAACTGGGCGCAGAGCTCCTCATACAGGGCGGGGGCCTGCCGGAGCGGCCGGTCGTGGTTGCTGTGGCTGCCCTCACAGTGGCCCACGGGGTCCTGGATGGCCGCAGCCGGAGGCGCCCGGTCGCCCGGTCCAGGGACGTGGTTGCTCGCGTGAGGGGCCACTTCCAACCGCGACTCCTGCGGCATTGCACTCGATGGACGGTGCCTGCGAGCGTGCACACGGAGCCGGTCGCGCGCGAACTAGCAGGCGGCCCGACGGCAAGGCGGGTACGCGGTCTAGGGACCGGTGGCGTCGAGGCCAGGGCCGCCGAGTTCAACCGCCTTCCGGAACCTGCCGCCGACGAGAACCGACAGTCTCACGGTCCGGGTCCTGAGGTTGGAGAGCAGGTGATCGCGCATCGATCGCTGATTACTTTCTTTGCGCGATGCGGGTAGCTGCTACGAGGTCCTCGATGAGGTGAGGAAGATTGCTGCTCTCCTACATCAGGCCGATCTCGCGCAGGCGTTGCTGCAGGTAGTCGTCGGCGAGGATCGGGGTGGGGTAGTGGTTGTCGCGGCCCTCGAGGCAGCTCTCGAGGGTCTCGATCAGGAAGTCGCTGTTGGGGTGGAGGAAGAACGGGATCGAGTAGCGGGCGGTGTCCTGTCGGGCCGCAGGGGGGTTGATGACGCGGTGGGTGGTGGAGGGCAGGACGTG
>JAPPOT010000241.1 GCA_028817855.1 Myxococcales bacterium | reverse complement strand
AGCTCGACCGTCAGCTGCGGTCCGATGCGGAAGCGCTGGCCCGGCGCATCGATCCCGGGGCGGTGGGCCGGGTTGGGCAAGCCATCCACGCACAGGCCACCGCCCGGCGCATCGGGGTCCACGTCGATCCTGGTGTTGCAGGGCCGCTCGCCGGTGAGCAGGTGCCCCGAGGTGTGTGCCAGCCCCAGGCCCAGGTTGAAGCGCACGTAGCGCGCAGCCTGGATCACGAGCGACGTCTGCATGGAGATGCGCGCGTGCCCCTCGACACGCGTCACGCCCGTGAACGGCACGGTGTCGGCACCGGCGGCCGCCAGGTTCGAGAGGTTCGGGGTCTGCAGATGAGCGCTGTCGGACACTCCGAGCGCGTCGAATAGGGGCGATATGTCGCGACCCTCGGAGATCACCTCTGCGCTCGCGCGCGTATCCAGGGCGAAGCGCTGATGCCTCCCTCGATCCTCCCAGGGAATCACGACCGCGCCCGCCGTCAGCTGAGTGGTGGTCGGCGGCGCGTCGTCCGCGAGCCCATCGAGTCGGCCAGCCGGCCGGTACAGGTCCTCCCCGCCGGAGATCCAGCTGAAGGTGTGGGCCACGCCGAGCAGCGGCTCCACGTGGCGAAAGCGGTGAGACCAGCGGCTCTCCAGGGTGAGGTGCGCCTGTCCATCGCTGATGCCGGCGCTGCAGTCGTCGGTGTCGCGCGTGCACGGCTCCATCAGGTCCTCGGTGGGGATCGACAGCTCGCCCCGCAGCACCCAGGTGGACATCAGACTTCCGCGCTGCTGGTTGGTCACGCTCCAGGCCAGACCGAAGTCGATGCTCGGCAGCCCCGAGCGCTTGGCAGAGGCGAGCGGGCTCGGATCGAAGAGGACCTCGCGGGTGCCACCGGCGAGGGGCACGGTCAGGCGCTGGCAGGCGTCGTCGGCGGGGCGCTCGACGCAGTCGACGCCGTCCGGCTCACGCAGCTCGCGGGTCTCCGCGAGGACGATGGGAAGCTGCGCGAAGAGCATCAGGTCGCGATACAGCCCCAGCTCCAGCTCCAGCTCCAGCGCGTTGTACTCGTGCGAGTGCTCGGCCACGTCCACGAACCGGCGGCTGGGCCGCCCGTCGGAGGTGGCGGCGTCCGTGTGCTCCCGCTGGATGGTCGCGCTGTCGGTGCTCCGCCGGAAGCCAAGCCGCACATTCACGTCGAAGGGGTCGCCCTCGTCGAATGCATCGGCCACGTCAGTGTAGCCGGTCGGCTCCGACATCAGGTCGATGGCCCCGCCGTCGCCGTGTGCGGTCGGTGCCGTCGCCAGCAGGCCGAAGGCCGCGAGACACACCGTCCTGTCCACTCGGGTAGCCACGGCTGGCCGTCAATAACACGTTTTTCGCCGGGCTCCCAAAGCGCGCATAGCCAGCCGGGCATGGGCCGTGAGCGGCCCGCTTGTGATAGCGTTTTCGCCCCTTGCCGACCCGCCTCGCCCGCGGGGCGGCCGGGACTTGGGGAGGACATCGTGAGCGACAGCGTCTACAAGATCATCGAGCTCGTGGGGACGAGCGCCGAGTCCTGGGAAAAGGCCGCCGCCGCGGCGGTGGAACGCGCCTCCAAGACCCTCAGGGACTTGCGCGTCGCGGAGGTCAACCAGCTCGATATGCAGATCGAGGACGGCAAGGTGATCAGCTACCGCGCCAAGATCAAGGTGAGCTTCAAGGTCTAGAAGCGGCCGTGGGACCACTTCTCGCGAACGCCATGCGCTCATAGGCGAGGCGGGGCAGCGCGACGCCGGCCGCGCGCGCCCAGTCGTGGGTGTCCTCGTCGCGCTCGACGCGCAGGCCGCGGTCCGTCAGTAGCTCGCGCATGGCGGCTGGCTCGTAGCGACCGCCGACAGGCTCACCGATGAGATTCATGGTGAACTCGGAGAACGCCGGCAACCTGCGCAGCCACGCCAGGTCCGGCGTGACGTAGGTGAGCGCGAGCGCGCTGCCCGCCGAGGAGCGCGCCACCACATCCGTCAGGATACCCGCGAGGGCCTCGTGGCTCAGGTACGGAGCCACTCCTTCCATCACCCAGAAGCTCGGCTGGCCAGGGTCGTGCCCCGTCTTCGCGAGCCGCGCCGCGAGGGAGGGGCCGGTCAGGTCCAGATCCACGTAGCTCAGCGCGCGCGCCACCACGGGCAGCCCTCGGGCTCGCGCTCGCTTGACCCGTTGACTGTCGGGATGGTCCACCTCGAACACGCGAAGGCCCGCGGTGGACCCGAGCCGGTGCGCGCGCGTGTCGAGACCCGCGCCGAGAACGACGAGTTGTGGCTCCTGGCCGAGCAACCCCGTGACCCAGTCGTCGATCAGCGCATCGATCCGCGCGCTACGCAGTGCGACATGATCGACCAGGCCGAGCGAGAGCTTCGACAGCAAGAATGCGGACACCGGGCGCACCGGTCCCATCCAGGCGATCGGGCACGCGAGCGGTCCCGGTAACACGCGGCGCGCCAGCGTATCTCCCGAGCACGGTCGCAGGACACCGCCCGGGGCGTCGGCGCGCAGCGCCCGTGCGGCAGCCACGGCCAGCGCCGTCAAGCTCGCTCTGCCCTCACGCATGGCTCAGAGCTCTTCGATGTCGCCCTCGTCGAGCACCTCGTCGGTGACCAATAGCGCGATCTGCTCGCGGGCGTCCCCGAGCTCCCGGGATGTGTCGCGCAGGCGTTGGGTCAGCACGCCCAGGAAGGACCACAGCAGCTTGACCGCCACGTCGTGGTCCTTGCGCACCAGGTCGAAGAACTCGCGCCGGCGCATCACCATCAACTTGCTGGGCTCGGTGGCCGAGATGCTGGCGCTGCGCGGGGACTTGTCGACCAGCGCCATCTCGCCCACGTGCTGGCCCGGACCGAGATGCACCAGGTCGGTCTCGCCCGAGTGGACGCGCACGCCACCGGTCAGCACGATGAACATCTCGGCGCCCTCGACGCCCGCTGCCATCACGACGTCGCCCGGCTTGTAGTCACGCACGTCGATGATGTTCAGCACCCGCACCAGCTCCTGGTAGGTCAGGTGCCGGAAGAGCGGCATCTTGTGCAGCGTCTCGAGCTTGAGGTTGACCTCGCTGGCGAGCCGGTCGAGCCCCTTGGCCGTGTCCGGGACCTTGACCACCAGCGCGGTGATGTTGTCCTTGCCGCCGGCCTCGTTGGCGTGATCGATGAAGGCCTGGGCGACGTCGTCCTCGGGAAGCTCACGGAAGACCCGCTGGATGTCGTTGTCTTCCGCGTACTCGGTCAGGCCATCGCTGCACAGCAGGAAGCGGTCACCCGCGAGCACGTCGAAGTCGAGCGTGTCGGCCTCGACGCTCTCGTAGACGCCCACCGCGCGCGTGACCGCGTTTTTCATGTTGAGCTTGGCGATCTGGTCGGGCTTGAGGCGACCGCGCTTGAGCAGCTCGTTGATCAGGGAGTGGTCCTGGGTCAGCTGGTGGACGGAGTCGCCACGCACGACGTAGATACGCGAGTCGCCGACGTGGGCGATGAAGCCGCGCGAGCCGAGGATCATCAGCGCAACCAGGGTGGTGCCCATGCCGCGCTTGCCCGGATCCCGTTGCGCTTCCTCGTAGACCGCCGTGCAGGCGTTCTGCACGCCCAGCTCCATCAAGCGCAGCACCTCCTTGCGGCCGGCGCCGTCGATCACGCCGTCGAAGCGGGCGAGGCTCTCCTGCTCGCCGTCGATGGTGTCGCGAAATGCGTGCACAGCCAGGCTGCTCGCCACCTCGCCCGCCGCGTGACCGCCCATGCCGTCGGCGACCACGTAGAGCTGCAGCTTGGGGTCGACCAGGAAGCTGTCCTCGTTGGCGGCGCGCACGCGCCCCACGTCGGTCAGCGGCCAGTAGCGGATGCTCCCGTCCTCTTGGCTCACGGGCCCTCCTGCGCGCGCCCGGCGCGACGTCGGCTCTGGCGACCCAACCTCATGGCTGCCAAGGGTATCAGAATGGCGAGGGCGGCGAGCGGACCTGGCGCAGGCGCTCCCGGTCGGCCGGCGTGGCAGGCGGCCTGGAAGAATCCCCCCTCGCCGGGATTGAAGCAGATCTCCTCGTCGTACTCCGCGACCTTGCCCACCGCATCGACCGCCCGAAGCGCGAGGCAGACCGTCTCGCGCGCCTCCTCCGGCGCGAGCATGAAGCTCATCGGCACCGCGCCGAGATTCGGGGCCCGCGCGCGCAGCTCGGGCCCCTTCAGCCCACGTGCGCGCGTCAGGTAGAGCAGGATCTCGACAGACTCCTCGTTGCCGTCATCCTGCGCCTCGGGCGCGGCGACTCCGACGCGCACCGTGCCAGGCGGATACTCGCACTCGGGCGGCAGCGTCTCGACTTCCAGCCCCAGCTCGTCGATGTGGAGCTCGGGCGGCTCCCGGTCGCGAGCGTCGCCTGTCTCGAACTCGATCTCACCACGGGTCAGGCGCTCGAAGCCCGCGCGTGCGATCAGCGCATAGTGATGCGCCTCGGCCTGCAGCAGGGCGTCCGGCATGAAGACGAGGGTGCGGCCGTCGACCCGCTCCACCGTGCCCTCGATCGGCACGCGGTCGCTGCCGCCCTGCTCGCGGTCGTCGCGAAAGAGGCAGAGGAGCGCATCGCACGCCGCGCTGGTGTCGTCCTCGAGGAGCAACAGCAGCGTGTCCAGATCGGCGGCCTCCTGGTAGCGCACCACGATGGGAGCGTCCCTGGCGACCCTCGAGGCGCCATCGGGCGGCCTCACCTGCAGGTCGTGCTTCTGGCCCAGCGGGGCCGGGTCCTCGCAGATGTCGTCGTCATCCTGCTGGGCCGACGCCGACGCGGCCGCCACGCACAGGGCGACCGCGAGCCACGGCACGAGCCACTTCGCGGTCGGGAGTGGGGAACCCACGGGCCGAGGATACCCCCACGTGGCCGACGCGGGAGCACACATGTGCTATCCCGGCCCCGTGGAATGGAGCGAGGGCCAGCGCGAGGGCTTCGCCCTTGCGGCCGCCGTGTGCGAGGACGCGGGTGCCGCCGGGGCCGAAGCCGGGCTCGACGCGGGCTGTCGCGAGCACGTCCTGGCCGCTGCGCAGGCCCTGTGGAAGCGCGAGCGGCGGGAGCGTCGCCGCTGGGTGCGTGCCCGCCTGCGACCGGCGCAGACCCTGTCCGCGTCCCAGGACGGACGGTCGGCGAGGGCGCTATCCCTGCTGGCGAGCCGCGCGCCGGCCGAGGTCGGCCAGGTCTTCTTGGCGGCCGCACCGATGCCGCGGCCCGGCTTCGTGCCCGACCCGGCGCTGGTCGAGCTGCTCCACCGCATCGCATCCCGCCCCTCACAGGGTGAGACTTGAGGCCAGCATGGTGCGGATCCTGAGAGCGGATCGGCGCGGCCCCAGGCTGCTGAAGGCCGAGGTCGTGAACGCCACCGTGGAGGCTCGCGCCATCCTCGAGCGCGCCCGGACGGAGGCCCGCGCGCTTCGCGAGCAGGCGCGCCTCGACGGCCACGTGCAGGGTCGCGAGGAGGCCAAGGCCGAGCTGGCGGCCGAGCTGACCGCCCATGCCCACGCCTGCGCGCAGGCGCTGGACGCCCTCGAACCGCAGGCGATTGAAGTTGCGCTCCAGGCCGCGCGCCGCCTGGTGGGCGACGCCCTCGAGGGCGACGACGGGGCGGTACGCGACCTGGTCGCCGATCTGCTCGCGCGCCTGCGCCGCGCCCGGCGCGTGACGATCCGCATCCATCCCGACGACGAAGACGCCGCCCGGCAGGCGCTCGCGCTCGACGCCCAGCGCGAGGGCCAGACGCGCGCGCTCACGCTCGAGAGCGACCCCACCCTCGAGCGTGGCGACTGCGTGCTCGAGAGCGACATGGGCACGATCGACGCCCGCATCGAAACCCGCATCGCAGCCCTCGCCCGTGCCCTGGAGCAGCGATGAGC
>JAPPOT010000227.1 GCA_028817855.1 Myxococcales bacterium | reverse complement strand
GCGGCGCCGTCACGGTGCGCGAGCTCTTCAGCGCCACGCTGCGGCTGCGACCGGATCGCATCGTGGTGGGCGAGATCCGTGGCGCCGAAGCCCTGGAGATGATCCAGGCGATGACCTCGGGCCACGGGGGCTGCCTCTCCACCGTCCACGCCACCACCCCGGAGGACGCCCTGGCGCGGCTCGAGACGCTGACGATGATGAGTGACCTCGCCCTACCCCTGATCGCCGTGCGGCGTCAGCTGGCCTCGGCGGTCGGCGCGATCGTGCAGACCGCGCGCCTGGCCGATGGCCGGCGGGCTGTCCTCTCGATCACCGAGGTGCGGGGCGACGGCGACGGCTACGCGCTGCGCGAGCTGTACCGCAGCCAGGACGAGGACCACTCATGAACGCGCGCAAGCTCGAGCCCGCGCCCACCGTGGCAATGCCACGGCGCCGGCACCACTGTGGCACCCAGGTGCGCCCTTCGCCTGCGGACGACGAGCCCACGCGGCCCTACGGGCCCCGCGAGCTTGCCGTGATCGCGCAGAACCAGGCGCCGACACGACCCACCCCGATGGCGGACGAGACGCGCGGACCCCGGGCGGCAACGGCCGACGTTGCCCCGCCAGGCGGGGCGGGGAGTCCTGTGCTCACGGCCACGGAGATCGGGGTGCCGCTCGACGCCAGCGACGAGAGCACCGCCGGGCCCGAGCCCACGTCCGCGCGTCACGCGGACGTGCCCACCCGGCCGAGCCGACTTCGCACGACGCTGCTTCTCGTGCCATTGCTCGTCGCGGTCGCCTTCATCGCGATCCGAGCCGGGTTGCCCGCGGAGGCCACCGCGGAATCGACGGAGCAGAGCGTTGAAACCTCGGCCCAGTCCGCGGAGCCTCCGATCGCGCCGCCCCCGCCGCAGGCGAGCCGCAGGAAGGCTCACGCACCGAGCGAGGCCACACCCCGGCAGGGCGAGGCGGTCGCGACCGATCCGAACACCGCCTCCGCCCATCTGGCTGCGGGCGACTACGCCGCCGCGCGCGCGGCCTACGCGCAGCTCGCGAGCCAACATCCCGACGCGGAGATCTATGCGGTCATCGCGCGCGTGCTCGAGCAGCGACTCCGCACGCGCTGCCACGGCACCACACCACGCCCCAACGACTGCCCCGAGGTCACGCCATGAGAACCGTTTCGATCCTTCTACTCGCGCTCGGCGCCTGCTCCGAGCCCCCGCCACCGCCATCGAGCTCGGTGACGGTCGAGACCCGGACACCCGACGGAAGCGCGGTCGAGGGTGTTCGCCTGTGGGCGTCCGGGCAGCCACTGGGTGCCACCGATGCACGGGGGCGACTCTCGACCGAGCTCGCGCGCAGCACCACGCTGACCGCCCTGTGCCCGCCGACCCACGAGGCCGTGACACCGGAGCGCCGAGTCCAGATCACGGGCGACGGCGGCGAACTGGCGGTGCGCTTCGAGTGTGCCCCCCTGCGACAACTCGGCGCCCTGGTGGTGCGCACCAGTGGCGCGCCCGCCGGCCTGCCGGTGCGTGCCCACGGCGAGGTCGTGGGGCACACCGACGAGCACGGCCTGGCGCACGTGCTGCTCGAGACCCGCCCGGGTACGCCCCTGCGGGTCTCTCTCGACACCGGCTCCGAAGGCGCCCTGCGACCGCAGGACCCGGTGCAGACGTTCCGGCTGGGCGAGGGCGATCAGGTGCTGCTCTTCGAGCAGGCCTTCGAGCGCAAACGCAAGCAGCGCGCGCGCAGGCGCCCGCGCCAGCCCGCGACGACGGGGTCGGTGCCGTACCGCATCCGCTGATCGGTCGCGGGACGAGAAATGCACCCATGCAACGGCGGCCAGATTGGGCCATGATGTCGGCATGCTGCTTCGCCTTACCCTGATCGCCGGGCTGCTGCTCGCCGCCGCCACCGCATGCAACGGCAGGCTCGGCCGCCGCTCGTCGGTGCCGGAGTACCTGGTGCACGTCAACGCGCTGCGCGACCACACCGCGCCCCAGCAGGGCAGCTACGTCGTGCTTCCCGGCGTCGACGGCGTCGAGCCCCTCGACCTACAGTTCCGCGAGTACGCCGAGCAGGTGCACCGGGTGATGGCGAGCAAGGGCTACACGCGCGCGAGCGCAGCCCGCGACGGTCAGCTCGCCATCTTCGTCGGCTACGGCCTGGGCCAGCCGCGCGTCTCGTACGAGAGCGTGAGCCATCCGGGCTTCGGGCTCACCCCCGCCGAGCCTGCGCCGCTACCCGCCTCGGATGGCGGCGTGGCTGACGCCCCGGCGCCCAACGCCGACGGTCTCGCACGCGTGGCGCCGCCACCCACGGAGGCGCCGCCGCCAGCGCAAGCCACCACGACCACGGACCGCACGACGGTCCGCAAGACCGGCTACAACAGTTGGACGGTCGAGAGCGACCGCCAGTACGAGCGCTTCCTGCAGCTGTCCGCGGTGGACGTGAAGCGCTACCTGACCACCGGCGAGGTCCACGAGGTCTGGCGGGTGACCGTCACCAGCACCGGCACGACCGGTGATCTACGGATGGTGATGCCGGTGCTCGTCGCGGCCGCGCGCAACGCGATCGCGACCGACTCCGGCCAGGCGCGCTCGATCTGGATCAAGGACAATGATCCCCGCGTCGAGTACGTGCGCTCGGGCGGCGTCGCGCCCACCCACTGAAGCGGCGTCCAGCCAGCCCCGGTGGGGCCATGCGCGTACCTTGACACCCGCCGCGCCATCGTGATGGGCGCTAGTGTCCTGAGTCCGCAATTCTGCGCTCGAGGGAGCGCTCCGACAGCAACGCCCTAGTAGCCGAAGTCCTCGGCGTCCAGCGACATCAGGTCGTCGGCGCCCGAGAGCATCGTCTGTACCAGGCCGCGGGTGCGTGGTAGCAGGCGGCGGAAGTAGAAGCGGGCGGTGGCCAGCTTCGAGCGGTAGAAGGCCGCGTCGTCCTTGCCGTCGGCGAGCGCCTTCTGCGAGATGGCGGCCGCGCGCGCGAAGAAGAAGGCGTACACGACGTAACCGCTGTAGCTGAGAAAGTCGTAGGAGGCGGCGCCGGCCTCGTCGGGGTTGGTCATGGCGCGCTCCAGGATCTTCTGGACCAGGCCGTTCCACTCCTCGGTGTGCAGACGCAGGGCGTCGACGTATTCCTTCATGTCGTCGCCCTTCTGCGCTTCGCAGAAAGCGTCGATCTGATCGGTGAAGGCCTTGAGGCGCGCGCCGCCGGTGGCGAGCACCTTGCGGCCCAGCAGGTCCAGGGCCTGGATGCCGTTAGCACCCTCGTAGATCTGCATGATGCGGGCGTCGCGCACGATCTGCTCCATGCCGTGCTCGCGGACGTAGCCATGCCCGCCGAACACCTGCATGCCGAGGTTCGCGGACTCGCTGCCGGAGTCCGACATGAACGCCTTGGCAATCGGCGTCAGCAGCTCCATCTCCGACTCGGCCGCCTCGGCCTCGTCCGTGCCTGCCTTGCGCATCGTGATGTCCGCGAGCATCCCGCAGTGGTGGGCCAGCGCCCGCGCCCCCTCGGAGAAGGCCTTCTGGGTGAGCAGCATGCGGCGCACGTCGGGGTGCACAATGATGGGGTCGGCCGGCTTGTCCGGGAACTTCGGTCCGGTCAGGGCGCGCATCTGCAGGCGGTCCTTCGCGTACTCGAGCGCGCCCTGACGCGAGAGCTCGCCCATCGCCATGCCCTGCATGCCGGTGCCGAGGCGCGCCACGTTCATCATCGTGAACATGGCGCGTAGGCCCTTGTTGGGCTGACCGATCAAGTAACCGGTCGCGTCCTCGAAGTTGAGCACGCAGGTGGCCGAGCCGTTGATGCCCATCTTGTGCTCGATCGAGGAGCACACGACCCCGTTGCGCTCGCCCAGCGAGCCGTCCTCGTTGATCAGCACCTTCGGGACGATGAAGAGGCTGATGCCCTTGGTACCCGCGGGGGCGTCGGGCAGCCGCGCGAGCACCAGGTGGATGATGTTGTCGGTCAGATCGTGATCACCAGCGGAGATGAAGATCTTCTCGCCGTCGACCTTGAACGTGCCGTCGTCCTGGGGCGTCGCCTTGGTGCGCAGCAGGCCCAGGTCGGTGCCGCAGTGCGACTCGGTCAGGCACATCGTGCCGGACCACTCACCCGAGTTCATCTTCGGCAGGTAGGCCTGCTTCTGCTCGTCGCTGCCGTGGGCCTCGATCGCGGCCATCGCGCCGCTGCTCAGGCCCGGGTACATCGAGAAGGAGGTGTTGGCGGCACCCATCAGCTCGGAGGCCACGATGCCCATCGAGGGCGGCAGCCCCTGGCCACCGTGCTCCTCGTGGTGAGCCATCGAGAGGATCCCCTGCTCGCAGTACTGCGCGTAGGCTTCCTTGAAGCCCTTCGGCGTCTTCACACCCTCCGGCGACCAGTGGCAGCCCTCCTCGTCGCCCGGGTGATTGAGGGGCGCGATGACGTTCTCGATGAACTTGGCGGTCTCGCCGATCATCGCGTCGATCAGGTCCGGCGTGAGCTCGTCGGCCCCGGGAATCGACTTGTAGTGGGTGTCGATGTCGAGCAGCTCGTGCAGCACGAACTTGATGTCTCGAAGTGGGGCTTTGTACACCGGCATCTGACCCTCCCTGAACGGTCGAAGAAATGTGAGGTGCGAGGCTTTTAGCACGCCGGGCGCCTATGCATAGGGCCCCGGTGGCGGGCCCCGGCGGCGGTGCCGACCGGAAACCGCCTCTTCTCGGATAAATGCAGCTTTTTCAAGGGCATCGCATCGCCCGCCGCGAAACGGCGACGGGCCGGGCCGCCTTTGGTAAGGTCGCGCCGTGGCCCAGAGCGACCGAGACGACGCCGCCGACGCGGCGGGGCTCGAGGCGACGGCCCACGCCGAGACCCCGCCCGAGCCTGTCCAGTGGATGGGGCGGGTGCTGGACGGGCGCTACAAGGTGACCAGCCTCCTTGGCGAGGGCGGCATGGGCGCCGTCTACGTGGCCGAGCACCTGACCCTCCACAAGGAGGTGGCGCTCAAGGTCATCCGCGCGGAGCTGGCGGGCAACGGCGAGGTGGCGACCCGCTTCGCGCGCGAGGCTATGGCCACGGCCCAGTTCGAGCACCCCCACGTCGCCAGCGCGATCGACTACGGCACCCTGCCCGAGGGCGGCGCCTACTTCGTGATGCAGCTGGTCCGGGGTCGCAGTCTGCGACACCTGCTGGCGCGCCATCGCAACGTGCCCTGGCGACGGGGCTGCATGCTGGCCGCCCAGGTGGCCGACGCGCTCTCGGCGGCCAAGGCGGCGGGGATCATTCACCGCGACCTGAAGCCGGACAACATCCTGGTGCAACAGCGCGAGGACGGGAGCGACCTGGTCAAGGTGCTCGACTTCGGCATCGCGCACGTTGCGCCCAGGGATGCGCCCGCGCCGGAGGGAGCCCAGGCCGATCGCCAGCTGACGCGCGTGGGCACGGTCATGGGCACGCCCGGCTACATGCCGCCCGAGCAGGCTGTCGGCGACACCGTGGACTACCGGGCCGACCTCTATTCGCTCGGCGTCGTGCTCTGGGAGTGCATCGCCGGACGCGAGCTGTGGGAGGCGCCGGATCTCACCTCGACCATCACGCGGCAGATGACCGAGACAGTGCCATCGCTGCGGGAGGAAGTGGACCTGACGATCCCGGCAGCCCTCGACTCGCTGCTGCGGAAGCTGCTGGCGCGCGAGCCGGGCGACCGGCCGGACCACGCGGGCACGGTGCGCGACGAGTTGCGACGCCTGGCGCTTGCGGAGGGCGGCGCGCGCCCCACGGTGCCGCTGGTGCCGGCCATCCGCGACGCGGTGGCGCCGGCCGTGTCCACCGTGGTGTCGCGCGTCCGGACCCAGCCTCGCAACCGACAGATGGAGATGATGGGCGTCGGGGTTGGGGTTGG
>JAPPOT010000912.1:17836-22247 GCA_028817855.1 Myxococcales bacterium | reverse complement strand
GGTAGAGCATAGCCAGCTGCGCGCGAATGTCGTCCTGCAGGACCGCCGGAGCCTTGCCGACGTCGACACCCTCGAGCACCCTCTGCGCTTCGCCGGGATCGGTCTGGGACAGCAGCTGGGCGTGGGCCAGGGCCTTCATCGCGTCCTTGCCGCTGCCCTCGGCCAGCTCCTCCATCGCCTTCTTGCGGCCCGACTCGTCGGTGGCGCCCTTCATGATGTCGACGATCGCCTTCGAGCGGGACGTGAGGCGCCAGACGTAGATGCCGAATCCGATGGCGACCACCGTCAGCACCGCGACGACGCCGACGCCCCACATGCCGATGAAGGGCGAGACGATGAAGGCCGTCACCCACAGCACGGCAAAGGCGGCCGCGATCTGGAGGACCGGCTTCCACTTGAAGCGTGGGGTCTCCTGTTGGGCGATGGCCTCGCCCAGGTCCATGGACAGGCCGCTCTTCTTGGGCTTTGCCATCCTGGCGGCCAATTAGCTCGTCGCCGTGCGCGCGGCAAGGCCGCTCGCCAGGCGGCGGTAGATGAGGGCGCCGCCGCAGCTCAGGACGATCATGGCCGCGGCCAGCAACACGGACTGGCCCACCCCCAGCACGGGGCCGACCCGGTCGGACAGGCCGATACCCTGTCCGTAGGCGAGCACGATGTGCAGCACGTAGATGAAGAGCGTCTCCCCGGCGAGCCCGAGCAACCAGGGCGGCCAGCTGCGTGCCGCGGGCGCGAGCAGCGCGAGGCCGCCGCAGCCGACCAGCACCCAGCCCAGCCTGCCCAGGTGCTCGGACGAGACGGGCTCGGTGCCGCCCGCGGCCCAGGCCGCGGCGAGCAAGGCCGCGCCGGTCCCGGCGCAGCGTGCCCACTGCCGTCCGCCCAGCAGCAGCGGTGCCAGGGCGACGCCGAGGAACATATGGGCCGCCCAGGGCAACAGCGGGAAGATCGAGCCGCCGGTGGGGGTGACGTAGTTGAGGACCGGCCGCAGCGCTCCACTGGGGTCCAGGGTGGCGCCGAGCGGCGAGAGGGCGAGGATTCCGGCGCCGACCCCGCCGCACGCCAGCTCCACGGCCCGCCGGGACGGCAGCCACAGCACCAGCACCTCCAGGACGGCCAGGACGAGTCCGATGCACTGGAGGATGTCGACGATGGCCGCCTCGTGCAGGGCCGCGCTGCGCACCACGGGGTCGGAGGACAGCAGCCAGGCCGCCGGGAAGTGCAGCACATAGCCGATCAGGACCAGGGTGCCGGCGCGGCGGAAGCGCTGGGCGATGGCGGTCGGGTCCCCGCGGTGACGTTCGAAGCGCTGCAGGGTCGCGATGTGGAAGGAGAGCCCCGCCACGAAGAGGAAGGCCACCGAGGTGAGCCCACGGGCCACGGTCCAGCCATCGTGGACCGGGCCGCTGCGATGGAGAGGATCGAGCACGGCGTCGATCGTGTGGCCCTGGACCATCTGCACCGTCGCGAGCAGGCGCAGCAGGTCGACCATCAAGATACGTCCGCTGGCGATCGCTGAAGGGCTCATGTGTCTATCCGCCGACGCACCGAGCGCCACATCCGCGTGGGTGTACGACACCCGTGGCTCCATGTCGAGAATCAGGATTTATTCGATGAAATTGGATCTTGCTTGACAAGGATGCGCCCCTCGCGGACCCTGGAATCTGCGTTCGGTAGCCCTCCCCGTAGCGTCGAGCACAGAATTTCCATGTCCACAGACCGCATCGGCGAGCTCCTAGTCCGGCAGAAGCTGATCAGCCTGCAGCAGCTCCGCAAGGCGCAGGAGGAGCAGCGCAAGGACGGCACGAGCCTGGGCTATGCCCTGGCCAAGATGGGCTTCGTTTCCGATCAGCAGATCACGGACTTCTTGAGCCAACAGTACCGCGTCCAGGCAGTCGATCTGGGCGAGTACGAGATCGATCCGGAGGTCCTGAAGCTGCTGCCCTCCGAGGTCTGCGAGCGGCACAAGATCATCCCCGTCTCGCGCGCGGGTTCCTCGCTGATCGTGGCGATGGCCGATCCGAGCAACCTGCACGCGATCGACGACATCAAGTTCACCACTGGCTACAACGTGGAGCCCGTCGTCTCGTCCGAGGCGTCGATCATGGAGGCGGTCGACCGCTACTACAACCAAGAAACGAACATCTCCTACGACGAGATCATGGAGGGGTTCGATGAGGACGAGATCGAGTTCGCCGAGGACGACCTCGAAGGCGAGGGTATCGACTTGGAACGCGCGTCGGAGGACGCGCCGGTCGTCCGGTTGTGCAATGCGATCCTGTTGAGCGCCATCAAGAAGGGCGCATCCGACATCCACGTGGAGCCCTACGAGAAGCAGCTGCGGGTTCGCTACCGCATCGACGGCGTGCTGCATGACGAGATGCATCCGCCGATGAAGCTGAAGAACGCGATCTCCTCGCGTCTGAAGATCATGTCTTCGCTCGACATCGCCGAGCGCCGCTTGCCCCAGGACGGCCGCATGAAGCTCAAGCTCGGCAAGGGCCGCGAGATGGACTTCCGCGTCAACTCGCTGCCAACGCTGTGGGGCGAGAAGATCTGCATGCGTCTGCTCGATAAGAGCAACCTGCAGCTCGACATGACGAAGCTTGGCTTCGATCAGAAGGCGCTCGAGGACTTCAAGGATTCGATCCACAAGCCCTTCGGCATGGTGCTGGTGACGGGGCCGACAGGCTCGGGCAAGACGACGACGCTCTACTCCGCGCTCAGCGACCTGAACAAGGTCTCCACGAACATCTCCACCGCCGAGGATCCGGTCGAGTACAACCTGATGGGCATCAATCAGGTCCAGATGCACGACGACATCGGCCTAAACTTCGCCGCCGCCCTGCGCGCCTTCCTGCGCCAGGACCCGGACATCATCATGGTTGGTGAGATTCGCGACTTCGAGACGGCGGAAATCGCCGTCAAGGCGGCACTGACGGGTCACCTCGTGCTGTCGACGCTGCACACCAACGATGCGCCGAGCACCATCTCGCGTCTGCTCAACATGGGCATCGAGCCCTTCCTGGTCACCGCCTCGGTCAACCTGGTGCTCGCTCAGCGTTTGGCACGCAAGATCTGTGGTGAGTGCCGGATCGAGACCGAGGTCGACGAGCAGGTCCTGGTCGACAGCGGCTTCACCGAGGCGCAGTCGAACAAGCCGCTCTACCGCGGCGCCGGCTGCCGCGCCTGCGGCGACACCGGCTACAAAGGCCGAGTCGCGCTCTACGAGGTCATGCCGATGAACGACCGTCTCAAGGAGATGGTCCTGCAGGGCTGCTCCACCGCCGAGATCAAGGCGCAGATGATCCAGGACGGGGTCAACACGCTGCGCATGGCGGCCATCGTGAAGGCGATCGAGGGCGTCACCACCATCGACGAGGTGCTCCGCGTGACGATGGGTGACGGCGAGGCCTCCGACGGCGGCGGCGGGCACTAGCCGCGCCCAAACGCAAGCGATCTGATCCGCACCGGCACGATCGCGCGGCGGCATTCCTGCGCCCGATCGGGGGCAGATCGCTGGCGATCTCGGCCTGGCGATCGCTTTTGATTCATTCGTGATCCATTCGTGATTTCGGGGAGTTATACTGGATCCACAGAAATGACATGACATTCTGTGGCACTACACTGCTCGTCAGTCATTGTCGCGTACCAGATCGCCTGCTATGGTCGCGCTCATGAGGATCTCGAACAGCTTTTCCGAAGGCGAAATCCAGGTCTTGGACTTCATCGTGCAGACCCTGCTGCGCGGAGGGACGCCCTCGATGGCGACCCGCCACAAGGAATTCGCTTCCCTGTGCCGCAAGGTCATCGCCATGAAGGCGAAGGTCGCCGAGAAGCAGAAGGCGAGCGAGGAGCGCGAGGCGCCGGAGCAGTCGTCCGTAGGCACCGTCGCCTCCCCCGACGCCCCTGCGCAGCCGGCGACAGGCACCGACGACGACTTGGCCAAGGCCATCTGAGGCTGGCCTCTAGGCCGCCTGCGCGCGACGGCCTCGCCGGGCCTGTTCTTATTGACAGGGTCGGGCCGCTCGCGTACCTGCCCGTTCCATGCTGATCCTGCGCGGTGGTCGCGTAATCGACCCTTCCACGGGTTTCGACGGCGTCGCCGACGTGATCGTGGAAAGGGGGAGGATCAAGACCATCGGCCCCGGCGCCGCTGGCGACATCCCCAAGTCCCCCGAGGGCTTCCGGGACGTGGACGCCGGCGGATGCTGGGTGGTGCCGGGCTTCGTCGACCTCCACGTGCACTTCCGCGAGCCGGGTCAGGAGTACAAGGAGGACATCGCCAGCGGCCTGCAAGCCGCGGCCGCCGGCGGCTACACGACGGTGTGCGCGATGCCGAACACCCGGCCGGTCAACGACACGCGCGCCATCACCGAGATGATGGTCGCTCGGGCGCGCGAGGCCGGCGGCGTCG
>JAPPOT010000912.1:0-17826 GCA_028817855.1 Myxococcales bacterium | reverse complement strand
AACCGAGAGTATGGTCGCTCTGGCGCGAGATGCCGGCGGCCCGCGCCTGCATCCGCTCGCGGCCGCCACGATGGGCTCCAAGGGTGACCAGCTCACCGAGATGGGCGACCTACGCGAGGCCGGCGCCGTAGGCGTGAGCGACGATGGGCACTGCCTGATGAACGCGGGGGTGATGCGCCGCGCGCTCGAGTACGCCAAGACCTTCGATCTGCTCTTCTCGCAGCACTGCGAGGACCACGACCTCACCGCAGGCGCCCAGATGCACGAGGGGGAAGTCTCCACCCGGCTGGGGCTGACCGGGTGGCCGCGCGCAGCCGAGGACGTGATCGTCGCCCGTGACCTGATCCTGGCGGAGGCGACCGGGGCCCGCTACCACGTGGCCCACATCTCCAGCGTGGGTGCCGTCCAGCTGGTGCGCGAGGCCAAGAGCCGCGGGTTGAACGTCACGGCCGAGGTCACGCCCCACCACCTGATGCTCACCCATGAGGCCTTGCTGGGCTACGACACGGCCTGCAAGGTGAACCCGCCGATCCGCGAAGCCGAGGATCGGGAAGCCCTGCGCGAGGCCCTGCGCGATGGCACCATCGACTGCATCGCGACCGACCACGCACCCCACAGTGCACTCGAAAAGGACTGCGAATTCGCCGCCGCCTCGCCCGGGCTGATCGGGCTCGAACCGGCGGTTCCCGTGCTGCTCGACCTGGTACGCGACGAGCTACTGTCGCCCCTGCGGCTGATCGACGCGCTCTCCACGCGGCCAGCCAAGATCGGGCGCTTCGAGTCCGGAGGTCTGGCGGTGGGAGCGCCGGCGGACCTGGCCCTGATCGACCCGGATGCCGAGTGGACGCTGGACGTCGCTTCGCTATGCTCCCGCTCCAGCAACACGCCCTACCTGGACAAGCCCATGCGCGGGCGCACGGTCATGACCGTGGTGGGCGGAGAGGTCGTATACGAGTCATGAGCAGCAGCACAGCAGGGAACGGGACGCGACCGCGGGCGCACCTGGTGCTCGCCGACGGCACGGCGTTCGCCGGTGAGGCGATCGGTGCATCGGGCATGACCACCGGAGAGGCGGTCTTCACCACCGGCATGACCGGCTACCAGGAAGTGCTCACCGATCCCTCCTACTGTGGTCAGATCGTGACGATGACCGCCCCGCAGATGGGCAACACCGGGGTCAACGCGGAGGACCCGGAGTGCGTCGATCCTTTCGTGGCGGGCTTCGTGATCCACGAGCTGTCCGCGGTCGCCAGTAACTGGCGCTCCACCCAGAGCCTCGACAACTACCTGAAGGAGCACGGCATCGTCGGCATCGCGGGTGTCGACACCCGCACCCTCACACGGCACATCCGTGACCACGGTGCGCAGATGGCCGCGATTGGCACCGAAGGTGTCGAGGCGCTGCAGGCGGCCGCCAAGAACGCGCCGCCCATGACTGGTCGCAACCTGGCGGACGAGGTCAGCACAAAGCGCGTGTACGAGTGGACCGAGGGGACCGGGGTGTGGAACCCGCTGCAGCCGGTGGACATGCGCTGGCACGTCGTCGCCGTGGACTTCGGCGTGAAGCTGAACATCCTGCGCTGCCTGGTGGACGCCGGCTGTCGCGTGACGGTGGTGCCAGCCTCGACGAGCGCCGACGAGATCCTGGCGATGAATCCGGATGGCGTCTTCCTGTCCAACGGGCCCGGCGATCCCGCACCGGTGACGCACGGCATCGAGACCGTCCGCGCGCTGATCGGCAAGCGCCCGATCTTCGGCATCTGCCTGGGGCACCAGATCCTCTGTCATGCGCTCGGTGGCTCCACTTACAAGCTGAAGTTCGGACACCGCGGCTTGAACCAGCCGGTCAAGGATCTCGCGACCGGCCGCATCGAGGTCACCACTCAGAACCACGGCTTCTGCGTCGACATGGACTCGCTGCAGGGCAAGTGCGAGGTGACCCACGTGCACCTCAACGACGACACCTGCGAGGGCATCCGTCACAAGGAGTCGGGTGCCTTCAGCGTGCAGTACCACCCGGAAGCCGGGGCGGGGCCCCACGATGCCCGCTACCTCTTCAAGCGCTTCACCGATCAGATGTAGCCATCCCCGAGCCGCCGCCCGCACCCCATCCGTCCGTGAAGCGGCTCGGGGCGTTGTGCCGGGCTGAGGCGACTTGTCTGTGAGTTCCTCGCTTCAGGAGTCGAGGGCTTCGCGCAGGGCCCGGCCCGTGTGGCTCTCCCCGTTGTTCATGATCGTCTCGGGGGTGCCCTCGGCGACGATGGTGCCACCGCCGGCGCCGCCCTCGGGGCCGAGGTCGACCATCCAGTCTGCTGCGGCCATGACATCGGGGTGGTGCTCGATCACAACCACCGTCTCCCCGCGGTCGACCAGGCGCTGGATGACCTGAAGCAGGCGTCCCACATCCTCGCGATGGAGCCCCGTGGTGGGTTCGTCCATGACGTAGAGCGTGCCGGCCGAGCTGCGGGCGGCCAGCTCGGAGACGAGCTTGAGGCGCTGGGCTTCACCGCCGCTGAGCGTGTTGGAGGCTTGCCCGAGCTTCAGGTAGCCGAGCCCTAGATCCACCATCAGCTCGAGCGGGCGCCGCACCTTGGGGAATGCCGAGAGCAGGTCCGCCACCTCGTCCACGTGCATCGTGAGCAGCTCGCCCACCGATGCGCCGTGCAGCTGGACCGCCAGGGTCTCCGGATCGAAGCGCATGCCGTCGCAGCTCTCGCAGTGCACGTGGGCGTCGGGCAGGAAGGACATCTCCACGTGCATGGTCCCCTGGCCCTCGCAGTCCGGGCAGCGCCCCTTGGCCACGTTGAAGGAGAAGCGCGAGGGGTCGTACCCGCGGGCCCGCGCCTGTGGGGTGCGCGCGTAGAGCTTGCGGATCTCGTCCCATGCGCCCACGTAGGTCGCCGGCACGGAGCGCGGCGTGCGGCCGATCGGCGACTGGTCGACTTCCACCGCGCGCTTGAGCGCGCCTGCACCGCGCACGCGATCGTGGGCACCCGGGGTCTCGCTCTGCAGACCCAGAGCGCGTCGCACCCCGCGCAGCATGACCTCGCGCACCAGCGTGCTCTTGCCCGAGCCGCTGACCCCCGTGACGACCGTGAGCAGGCCAACTGGGATGCGCAGATGCACGTTGGCCAAGTTGTGCTGACGCGCGCCGAGCACCTCCACGAAGGAGACGCCGTTCACTGGTCTGCGGGCATCCGGCATGCGCAGCGGCGACGCCAGCGAGCGCCCGGTGATCGAGTCGGGGTTGCCGAGCATGCGTGCGGGAGGCCCCTCGGCCAGGACGCGGCCGCCATCGTGGCCCCCGGTGGGACCCACGTCGATCATGTGATCGGCGGCGCGAATCGTGTCCGCATCGTGCTCCACCACGAGCACGGAGTTGCCCTGATCGACCAGGTCGCGCAACGCGCCGAGCAGCCTGCCGGTGTCGCGCGGGTGTAGCCCGATGGTGGGCTCGTCGAGCACGTAGAGCACGCCGGTCAGTCCGCTGCCGAGCTGCGCCGCCAGCCTGACGCGCTGCATCTCGCCGCCACTCAAGGTCCAGGCTGGCCGGTCCAGATCCAGATAGCCGAGGCCGACGCGCTCCAGGAAGCGCAGGCGCAGCAACGCTTCGGCCAGAGGCACCCGAGCCACCTCCCCGTCGCGGCCCTCGAGCTCGACCGACACCAGGCGCTCCGCGGCGGCCTCCACCGAGCGTCCCAGCAGCTCGGTGATCAGATCGCCGTCGAGTCTCGTGTGCAGGGCCAGGCCCGCCAGGCGCTTGCCGTCGCAGTCGCCACAGGTTTGCAGCACGGGCTCGCGCTTGCCGCGCCGCTTGCCGTGCTCCACCACGCCACGCCCCTCGCATGTCTCGCAAGCGCCCTGGCGCGTGTTGAACGAGAAGAAACGCGGATCCGGGTCCGCGAAGCCCTGGCCACAGCCGGGACAGGCGCGCTTGACCGAGAGCCACAGCTCGCGCGTGCCCGCGAGAACCCGCGCACCACCCTTCCCGATCGTCAGAGCCCGGGCCAGCAGCGCCTCGAGCTCGGGGCCACCGGCGGCCGGGCGGCCGAGCACCAGCTCGATGTCGTGCTCCTTGTAGCGGTCGAGCTTCATGCCGGCCTCGAGCTCGCGCGGCTCGCCATCGATCCACGCGCGCGTGACGCCCTGGCTGCGCGCGCGCTCGAGCACATCCCGGTGGGAGCCCTTCTGCGCGCGAATGACAGGCGCGAGCACGCTCACGCTCGACTTGCCGAAGCGCTTCTTCACGTCGCCCGCAAGGGCGCCCGGGCTGCGGGGCTCGATCGGGATCTCGCAGTCGGGGCAGCTCAGCCGTCCCGCGCGTGCGTAGGCCAGCCGCAGGTAGTGTGCGACCTCCGTGACGGTCGCGACGGTGGAGTTCTTGGCGCCGCCCGTCTGGCGCTGCTCGAGGGACACACCGGGCGGCATGCCGCGAACCTGATCCACGTCCGGTCGCGGCAGCTGCTGCAGGTACTGGCGGACGTAGGGCGAGAGTGTCTCCAGGTAGCGGCGCTGGGACTCGGCGAAGACGACATCGAAGGCGAGCGTGCTCTTGCCGCTGCCGCTGGGGCCGGTCACGGCTACGAGCCGATTGCGGGGAATGTCGATGTCCACGTCCTTGAGGTTGTGCTCGCGGGCGCCGCGAACCTGAACGAGGTGGTCGCTGCGCTTGGAGCTCCGGCGCCTCCGCTTCGCTCCCGCAACACGGCGCGGGCCGGCGAGCTCGGCCGCGAGGAAGGGCGCGGTGGCCGAGCTGTGGCAGGCGGCCACCTCGGGAGGCGTGCCGGTGCCAACGACCTGCCCGCCCAGCTCGCCCGCCCCCGGGCCCAGATCGATCACGTGGTCGGCGTGGGCGGCGATGCGCATGTCGTGCTCGACCACGAGGACGGTAGCGCCCCGGTCACACAGCTCGTCCAGGCATTCGAGCAGCGGGTCCACGTCACTGGCGTGCAGGCCTGCCGTGGGCTCGTCCAGCACGACCAGCGAGCGCCCGTCCACGCCCGTCAGTGCCTCAGCCAGCTTCAGGCGCTGGGCCTCGCCTCCGCTCAAGGTGTTGAGGGGCTGACCCAGGCGCAGGTAGCCGGCGCCGGTGCGCACGAGGGGCTCGAGGCCGGTCCGCACACCCTTGATGTGGCCGAAGCGTTCCAGGGCGTCGTGCGCGGTGAGCTCGAGCAGCTCGGCCACGTCGAGACCGTCGAGCTGCACGTCCAGGGTTGGCCCCACGAAGCGCTTGCCGCCGCACTCCGGGCACGACAGCCGCACATCGGCGAGGAACTGCATCTCCACCGTCTCGGAGCCCTCGCCCTTGCAGGCCTCGCAGCGCCCGCCCGCGACATTGAACGAGAAGGCGCCGGGCTTGTAGCCGCGTTCCTTGGCGAGCGGCTGCGCCGTCAGCTGCTTGCGGAAGACGTCCCAGACGCCGAGGTAGGTGGCCGGATTGCCGCGCGAGGTGCGCCCCAGGGGCGTCTGGTCCACCACCGCGAGGCGCTCGATCGCGCGCAGACCCGTGAGCCCCCCGTGGGCGAGCGGTTGCGGCGATTCCTGTTTGAGAGCGCGCGCGACAGCGGGCACGAGGGTCTGAGCGATCAGGCTGCTCTTGCCCGACCCGCTCACACCGGTCACGCAGCTGAAGAGGCCGAGCGGGACCTCGAGGTCGACGCGCTGCAGGTTATGCCCGCGCGCGGCCTTGAGCTTCAGCACGCTCCGGCGCTTCCGCGAGCGCCCACGGCTGTCGGCGCGCGTGCGTCGCAACACCGAGCCGGTGGCCGTGGCCGCCTTGGAGAGCGCGGCGGGGGTGCCATCGAAGACCAGCTCGCCGCCCGCGTTGCCGGCCCCCGGCCCGAGCTCGAGCACGCGATCGGCGGCGCGCACGAAGCGCTCGTCCGACTCCACCACGAGCGCGATGTTGTCGCCAGAGGCGATCCGGCGCACCGCTGGGAGCAGGCGCTCGACGTCGGCCGGATGCAGTCCCACGGTAGGCTCGTCGAGCACGAAGAGTGTCCCGGTCAGGCCGGAGCCGAGGCCGCTCATCAGGCCGACGCGCTGCAGCTCCCCGCCGGAGAGACTGCGCGCGGTGCGGGCCAGGGTCAGATAGCCGAGCCCCACGTCGCAAAGCGTCGTCAGGCGGCCGAGCGTCTCCTCGATCACCCGTCCGCGCGCCACGTCGTGGCCGTCGTCGCGCAGGGTGTCGATCCGCTGGCGTGCCTTCGACACGGGCTCGGCCATCAACTCCGGGAGCGTCTGCCCGTTTACCTTCCAGGCGTGGACCTCGGGCTTGAAGCGCGAGCCACCGCAATCGGCGCAAGGGTCGTACTTGCGGTAGCGCGCCAGCAGCACGCGCACGTGCATTTTGTAGGTGCGGGTCTCGAGCCATTCGAACCAGCGCCGCAGGCCGGGGAAGCCCGAGCGCCAGCTGCCGCCGTCGCCCTCGATCAGGGAGTCGCGCTGGGCCTTCGTCAGCCTGCCGAGGGGCGCGTCCATCGGGATGCCGTGGCGCTTGCAGTGGCGCGCCAGGATGCGTCGCTCGGCCTGGGTGGAGCGACCATTCCAGGGGCGGATGGCACCGTGTGCGAGGGACAGATCGGGGTCGGGCAGGACCTTGTCCCAGTCGACGGCGATGGTCCGCCCGAAGCCACGGCAGGTGTCGCAGGCGCCGACGGGATTGTTGTAGGAGAACAGGCCGGGCGACGGCTTGCGGTAGGTCGCGCCGCAGCCGTCACAGCGCAACCCGCGGGAGACGTCGAGTTCGCCCTCCCCCGGCGCGCGGTTGATCCGCGCCTGGCCACCGCCGCGCTCGAAGGCCATCTCGAGCGCCTCCGTCAGGCGAGCGCGGTCGCGCGTGCGAGTGCTCGTGCGGTCGGCGATCACCTGCAACGTGGCCGAGCCCTTGCCGCGGCCATTGCCGCCCACTGCTGCGCTGGGTGGCACGGTATCGAGGTCGCGAGCCTCGCCATCGATCCACAGGCGGCGGTAGCCGCTCGACAGCAGCGAATCGCGAACGGAGAGGTAATCCTCCTCCGACAGGACGCTGAGCGGATAGCTCACCACGACGCGCGCGTCGGGCCAGCGCTCCACGGCTGCCTCCGCGGCCGTCGTCGGCGACAGGGTGCGGACCCGCTCGCCGCAGGCCGGACAGTCGAGCTCCGCGGTCAGCGCCCAGAGTTGCTTGAGGTAGTCGCTCAGCTCCGTGAGCGTGGCGACTGTGGAGCGGCTGGTCTTGACCGTGCCGCCGCGGTCGACGGCGATCGAGGCCGGCATCCACTCGAGGCCATCGAGGGGCGGTCGCGCCATGCGCTCCAGGAATTGCCGCGCGTAGGCGCTGAAGCTCTCCACGTAGCGCCGCTGTCCCTCCGCGTAGAGCGTCTCGAAGGCCAGCGACGACTTGCCCGCGCCCGAGGGGCCGCAGACCACGACCAGGCTACCGGGCTCGAGGTCCAGGTCGATTCCGCGCAGGTTGTTGGTGCGGGCGCCGCGTAGCTGGATGGCATGCATGGGGACGGAAGGGGGCGGAGCATAGCTCAAGCGGACCGGCGCTGCAGGCGCCGGAGTCGAGCGGTATGCGAGCGTTTGCGCTATGCTCTGGTCATGCCCTCCAGTTCCAGAACCCTGGGCCTTTTGGGGTGTGGCTGTCTGATCTTCGCCCTGGCCTGCGACGGCAGCGCGAGCGACGCGCCACGTGCGCCCGGCGGCTCGAGCGGCACGATGCGCGAGCCCACCGCGGTCCCGGACGACGGCGACGACCCGGATCCCGCGACCGATGCGGCCGCGCCCGATGTCGTGGATGCTGGCGCGGAGGAGGACGTGCTGCCGAACGAGTGCGACACGATCGATGCGGCCGACTTCGTGGGAGAGGACCAGCCGGTGGGGGGTGGGTTCTTCACGGGTGTGAGCCTGCCGGACGACTTCTCGGTGACGCGCATCCAGAGCGCCTGGGCGCCGGGCTGTGACGAGCCGAGCTATCGCATCACCCTGTCCGAGGGGCGCTGCCCCGACGGCCGTGGCCAGGAGCTGGTCTTCTGGCTGGATGCGGAGGCGGTGGAGAGTGGCCTGATCCGCATGGGCCAGAACCCGATTCTCGAGGAGCCCGGCACCCAGGGCATTCGCATCCGCCATCGCCGCCCGGAGGGACTCGACCCCGCGGGCGAGTGGGGGAGCTGCGACCTGGTGGTCGGCAATCTGGATCTGTTGGGCGACGTGAACCTGGACCCGCGCACCGAGCTGCAGGGGCGCTTCCAGCTCGATCTGACGGCATGTGACGAAGCGACCGCAGGGGTGCAGATCGTGCAGGGCACCTTCAACGCCCTGGTGCGACGGAGTCGCGAAGAGGTATGCCCTCCCTAGCTTCCATCCCCGAGCCGCGGCCCGCACCCCCCAACGCGACCACCCGTTAATGAGGCGGCTCGGGGCTGGTGCTGGCTTGGGTTGCCGCCCGAGCCGTCGCCCTCACCCCTAGAATCCTCGGAACGAGGATCCTAGCGGAGCCCCCAGGCTCGGCGCAGGGCCCACTCGGTGGCGAAGGCGAGGGTGACGAGGAGGAAGAACCAGGGTGAGGTGAAGGGCGCATGGAGCGCGGTGCCGAGGGCGCGGGCGCGCGTGCGATCGAGCTCGTCCAGGGCGGGGGGCGCGTCCTCACGGTGGTGGCTGCCGGCGGTGACGGCCGCGAGCTCAGCTAGCACTTCGGGGCGAGCGCGGGGATCGGCCAGCTCGTCGCCGCCGGCTTCGACGACAAAGCCCTCCTCGGCCAGAACCTTGCCACCGAGCGGATCGCGTACGACCAGGCGGTAGCCGCCGGGCTCGTTGGGCGCCTGGGCCTCGAGCTCCGCGCGGCCCTCCCCGTCGGTCGTGACTTCGCGCTGGGCGAAGATCTCGCCGCTCGCGTCGAGCACCAGCAGCTCGAGCTTTGCGCCCGTGATCGGCGCATAGGCGGCGTCGCGCAGTAGCGCGTGACCGCGTACCTCCGCGCCGGTGCCATAGTGGCTGCGGTCGGTCTGGATGCGCGCCGGATCCAACAACGGGTCGCGTGCAAGCCAACGCAGTGCGCGATCCCAGAAGCGCTCGTAGGCCGACGCGTCGCCGTGCAGGCCGGCCGTGGTGATGCCCCAGCGCCAGCTGGTGTCGACGCCCAGTGCCATCACGCGCCCCTCTCCGGCGGCGCCGACCGCCAGGACGGGCATCGGTGAGCCATCGTCGATCACGGAGGTGGGGTGCGTGAGCAGCGCCACCGCATCCTCGCGCAGGCCGGTGAGGCGGTTCGCGCCCAGCAGCGGCGCGAGGTCGCGCCACACCTCTTGATTGCGCGTGGCGTCGGGGACGAGCTCGACGAGCGGATGGCGGCTCGCGTCCGGCCCGATCATCGGCGAGAACTCCCCCTCGACCAGGGCGTGGGTGCCGGGCGCGAGCTTCACCGGGAGGATCTGGGCCAGGGGCGTGCGGTCATAGCCGCCCGCGCCGAAGGACTTGGTGCCGCCCACCATGGCGAAGGCCCCACCCTTCTGCACGTAGTCGTGGATGCGCCGCAAGTAGCGCGCCATCTGGTAGGGGCCGTAGTTGAAGTCCTGGAAGATGACGATGTCGAAGCTGTCCAGGTGCTCGCGGAAGAGCTCGTCGGTCGGGAATGGGATGAGCGACAGCTCCTCGGCCGGGGCCATCGTCAGGTCGCTTTCCGTGCGCAGGATGAAGAAGGTGATCAGGTCGATCGCCGGATCGGACTTGAGGAAGGCACGCAGGAAGCGTGTGTCCCAGCTGGGCGCACCGCACACGAGCAGGGCGCGCAGCTTGTCGCGCGTGACCCGCACCAGAAACGCGCGCTCGTTGTTTTCCGGGACGGCATCGTCTGCGGATAGCGGGATCGAGAGGGTGTAGACGGCGCGGCCGATCGCGGCAGGTGTGAACGGCAGGACCACCTTGCCCTCGCCGTTCTCGTCGAGCTCCGCAGTCGCCTCGGCGACCACCTCGCCCTCGTGTCGCAGCGTGACGACCAGGGGCTCGCCCGCAACCCGGGTGGACCGCACGCTGACCTCGACCTCGGCGGCTTGACGGAGGAATGCGACAGGGTCGGCGTTGACCCGCACGATGCCTTCGTCCGTGATGCTGCGACTCGAGGCGAACGAGATCGTGTGCGTACGCACGCCGAGCTTCGCCGCATGCTCGGGCAGCCAGCCGTGGGCCATGTCCGACCCGTCGGAGAGCAGCACCACGGCCCCGAGCTCTTCGCCCTGCTCGTCGATCACCTGTTCGAGCGCACGCTGGATCCGCGTGTCGTCGTCGCGGGCGAGGCCCGTACTGCCGATCGCATCCCACTCGAGCGGCCTGAGGCGCTCGCCGAAGCCGTGCAGGTCGAAGGGCACGTTGCCCTGCTCGCGCCAGCGGCCGATGACGTGGCGCGCGCGCTCGGCGCGGGTCGTATCCCCGTCCCTGATCGACATGCTGCGCGAGACGTCGAGCAGCACCGAGAGCCGCCCCTCCACGTTCTCCACGCGTTCCGTGACCCACTGCGGCTGCAGCGCAAGGAGCCCGGCGATGACGAGGGTTAGCACGCGCAATGCGATCAAGGCCGCCCGCCGTCCCGAGCCGAGCACGCCCAGGATCTGACGCACGCTCATCAGCGCTAGAAGGAGCAACAGGATGGCGACCACAGTGGCGACCGCCGGGCCACCCGGCACGCCCAGCTTCACGCTCCAGCTCGCGACCTCTTCCATCGCCTACTTCTGGCCCGCGCGGCGGCGCATGATGAAGGGGGAGTGGACCTGGTCGTCCTTGTAGTCGAGGCAAAGCGCGTAGAGCACCAGGTTCACGCCGAGTCGGATCGCCATCTCGCGCTGACCCCGGCGCCCGGGCTGGACCTGGTAGCGGTAGTTACCCAGGTTGTCGCGCTCCCAGGCTCCACCCAGGTCGTGACGCGAGTACACGACCGCGGCCCGACCGCCGCGCTCGACCGCCTCGAGCTGGGCGGGGCCCTCGACCCTGCCGTAGGGGCGCTTGAGTAGATAGAACGATCGGTAGACGGTGTGCGTCTCCGGGAGCGGCCGCAACGCGCCCTCGCCAAAGACTGCCTTCAGCGCGTTGCGCACGGACCGGTCGAAACCCTCCGCGTCGGGCGAGGCGTCGTCGATCAGGACGAAGCCGCCGAACTCGACGAAGCGGCGCAGCCCGATCACCTCGGCTTCGGAGAGGGGGCCGAAGGTCTGGTCGCCGCTCCAGTAGAGCATCGGGCTCGCGAAGAGCTGGGGATCGTCAAGGCGTACGGTTGTGGGCTCGAGACGTGTCTCGACGCTCGTGCGCTGACGGACCTCCCAGGCCAGGCGGCGCGCGGCGGTTGGGCGCGGTGCCTCACCCGCGCCCTCGATGACGACTCGCCGCACATCGAGCAGTGTGTCCTCCCCGATCGCCACCGCGGTGGGCGCGTGGACCCACAGCAGGGCGAGGCTCGCCCCCACCATCCACAGGGTCACACGGCGCCATGGGCGCGGAGCGTTCACGGCAGGAGGGGAGCACAGGGCCGGGGTGGCATCAAGCGGAAGCTCGGATCGCCGCCGTGTGCGCGGGACCTTGTGGCGGGGCGTTGAGTGCACCACTATCGCGGCCATGGAGCGCGCGCGCCTCTCGCCCGCCATTGCCGTGGCCGTCCTGCTTGCCGGCTGCAGCGCGGGGAAGCCCCAGGCGGAGCAGCCCACGGCCCCGCCGGCGGAAGCGGACCCACCCACTGCGACTGCATCGGCGCCACGGGCACCGGAGGCGCCGGCGGAGGAGCCGCTCTACCGCCGCACGCGTCAGATGATGGGAACCATCATCGCGATCACGGTCGTCGGAGCTCCGGACGAGCGTGCCGCTCCCGCCGTGAAGGCGGCCTTCGACGAGATGACACGGCTCGAGGCTGTGTTGTCGGAGTGGCGACCGGACAGCGAGATCTCCCGCATCAACGCGACCGCGGGCAAGGGCCCGGTGAAGGTCAGCGCTGACACGATGGAGGTCGTGCGCGCCGGCATCGAGATCTCGCGCTGGAGCGAGGGAGCCTTCGATCTGAGCTGGGCTGCGCTGCGCGGCATGTACACCTTCCAGCCGGGTGAGCAGAAGGTCCCCGCGCTTGACGATGTGAAGAAGCGGCTTCCCCTGATCGACTATCGACAGATCCACATCGACGAGCAGGCGCAGACGGTCGAGCTCAGGCGGGATGGCATGCTGATAGGGACCGGCGGCATCGCCAAGGGGCACGCCCTCGATCGGGCGGCTGCCATCCTGAGGGAGGCGGGGCTCGACCGCTTCATGCTGTTCGGTGGCGGGCAGGTGCAAGTCTCGGGGCAGCGCAAGGGGCGCGGCTGGCGCGTTGGCATCCAGCACCCGCGTAGACCGGACTACTTCGGTTTCATCGAGGCGACCGCGGGGTCGATCTCCACCTCGGGCGACTACGAGCATGCCTTCGAGAAGGACGGCAAGCGCTGGCACCACATCATCGATCTCGCGACCGGGCTGCCGGTCGAGCACACATCGTCGGTGACCGTGCTCGCAGACTCCGGGCTCTACGCCGATGCCCTGTCGACGGCGGTCTTCGTGATGGGCTCGGAGAAGGCGATGGCCCGGCTCGCGAGTGCCCCGGGCAATCCTCGAGTGGTGATCGTGGACGCCGACCTGAAGCTACACTCGAGCCCCGAGCTGGCCGAGCAGCTCGTGATGCGCACGGTGCTGACCGACGGACGGCTGCCCTAGGGCGCCTTCGCGCAGCGCGCTCACCGGCGGCCTTGTCCTGTCCGCCTACCGGCGGCCTTGCCTTGTCCGCTTGTCTTGTCCGCCTACCGGCGGTCGCTGGGGGGGATCCAGCTGCGGTCGGTCTCGCCGGTCCAGATCTGGCTTGGCCGGAAGATGCGGTTGCCGCCGAGCTGCTCCAGCAGGTGGGCGAGCCAACCTGAGATGCGCGCGATCGCGAAGATCGGCGTGAACAGGTCGGTCGGGATCGCCATCTTGTCGTAGAGGATGCCGCTGTAGAAGTCGACGTTCGGGTAGATGCCCTTTTGGCCGACCAGATCCTCCATCTGGGTCTCGAGCTCGACGGCGACGTCGTAGAGCGGCGTGCTCCCGTACTTCTCGAAGACCTGCTGGGAGAGCTTCTGCAGGATCGTCGCGCGCGGGTCCTTCACCTTGTACTCGCGGTGACCGAAGCCGGAGATCTTCTGCTTGCGCGCGAGCCGGTCCTCCGCCCAGGCGCGCACCGCGCCGGGGTTCTTGCTCGGGATGGTCTGCAGCATGCGCAGGACCTCTTCGTTCGCACCCCCATGCAGAGGACCCGAGAGCGTGCCAATCGCCGCCGACGCGACCGCATACGGATCGGCCAGGGCCGAGCCGGTGACGCGCGCGCTGAATGTCGACGCGTTCATCTGGTGCTCGGCGTGAAGGATCAGCGCCACATCGAGCGTGCGCGCGACCAGGGGATCCGGTTCCTCTCCACTGAGGATGTAGAGGAAGTTGGCGGCGTGCCCGAGGTCCGAGCGGCTCTTGATCGGATCATCGCCGTTGCGGATCCGCTGCCAGGCCGCGACGATGGTCGGGAACTTCGCGATCAGCCGAATCACGCACTGGTTGCGATAGTCCGCGTCGTCGACGTGGTCGCCCGGGTAGAACATGCTCATAGCGGCGACGGCCGCCGAAAGGGCATCCATCGGGTGGCCGCTCTCGGGCAGCGTCTTGAGCAGGTCGATGATGCGGAACTTGACGTTGCGCGCCTTCTTGAGCTCTGCGTCGAAGTCCGCCAGCTGCGTCGGGGTCGGCAGCTCGCCGTAGAGCAGGAGGTAACAAACCTCCTCGAAGGTGCTGTTGTCGGAGAGAACCTCGATGGGGTAGCCGCGGTACTGAAGCTTGCCGATCGAGCCGTCCAGATAGCAGACGCTCGATTCTGCAGCCGGTACGTTGGCCAGCCCGGGAACGTACGCGCTCGGGTCGGTCATTCTGCGTCCAGCCAGTGGGGGTTGCGCGGCAAGCTACCGCCTGCCCCAGTCCCCCACAAGCGAAATTGTGGCATAAAACGCCGACGGGACCGGTCCTTGTATCACAGTAGATTCGGTGGATCGCCCGGATGAATCAGCCTCGCTCCACCTCGAGGCCTTCAGCCTCCCAGTGCAGGAAGCCGCCTGCCAGATAGCCGGCCTGGACGCCCGCGGCGCGGAGTTGATCGAAAGCCTCCTTGGCCTCATCGCCGCTACGCGCGTACAGCACCCGCAGCCGACCGTCGCTGGGTTGCAGCTCGGCGGCCCGCGTCATCAGCTCCTCCACCGGAACGTGGATGGCGCCTGGGATGCGGTAGCGGTTGAAGCTGGCGGCGTCCCGGATGTCCACCGGCACCACGCGACCCAGCTGCATCAGCTCCGCGAGCTCCGGCGGCGCCACCTCGCCGGCTGCCTTCGGCAGGTAGCGCTCGAGCATGCCGACAATGGTCTTCTTGTCGACCAGGCCCACCTGCTGGTCGACCGGGCGGCCACCGGCGATGACCACCATCATCGGGATCGACTGGACGCGGAAGGCCTGGGCCAGACCGGGGCTCGCCTCCACATCCACGCGCACGATCTTCGCCTTCTCACCGAGCTCGCGCGCCACCTCCTCCAGGATCGGCTCCAGCTGCTTGCAGGGCTGGCACCAGTCTGCGTACAGGTCCACCAACACGGGCACCTCGGAGCGCAGGACCTGGGCCTCGAAGTCCTGCTCGGCAACCATCGGGATCGGCATCGTCGGGAACCTCCGTTCGTCTGAGCGCGCGCAGCATAGCAGGCGCGCATTCCCACGCCGCGAAGACGTGCGTAGGGAAACATCTTACATGTGACGGGATCTGAATTTGCTCGGTATCCACCCGAATTGACCGACAAGAATCCAGGCCGCAGGATGTGCCCCGCATTTTTCGAGCGCCGTCCATGGACGTCACGTGCAATCGCTGCGGCACCGTCTACGAGTTCGATGACTCGGCCGTCGCCTCTAAGGGGATGACGGTCAAGTGCACGGACTGCGGTCACCTCTTCAAGGTGCAGCCCAATTCCGACCCGGTGCCGGTCCCTCTGCCGCCGGCTGCGCGTATGGACGCGGCCGCGCGCTGGCAGGTGCGCCGGCCCGACGGGCAGACCCAGGTGCTCGGGTCGCTCGCCGAGCTGACGGCGCTGATCGAGCGGGGCGAGCTCTCGCCGGACGCGGAGATCTCGCGCACGGGAAATGCGTGGAAGCGTCTGGGCAGCATCGCGGAGCTCGCCGGGCTGTTCGAGGAGGCGCCGCCGAGTGATCCGCCGCCACCCCAGCGCGGGCTGGCGGGCCGGGCGCGCGCGCCGGAGCCCCGCGCACCTGCGCGACCACGGCGCCACACGCCGCGGCCACACACCTTCGAAAGCATGGGCCAGGAAGTGGGCGTCGCCGACCAGGAGCGCGCGGCGCCGCCGTCGTCGCCCCCCCAAGTCGCGATCGAGCGGGACTCGAACCCACCTCCGCTGGACGCCGCGGGTCCCGCCACGGTGTCCAGCGCGGTCGCGACGCCACCGCCGCCTGGCACCGACGACGTCACCGTGCCGGCGGCCGCCCCGTTGCCTGTCTCGAGCCTCGCCGAGCCACGCCGCCGGCGCGGATCCGTCTGGCTGTTCATCGGGCTGCCGCTCGCGATCGGCGCGGCACTGGCCGGCGTGATGCTCCATCGCAGCAGCGAGCCCGCGCCCGTGGCTGCCGGGAATCCCGCGCGCGACCTGCTGCAACGCGCCGACGCTGCGCTCGCCAAACACGAACCTGCCAGCCTGCAGAGCGCGGTAGCCGACTACGAGAAGGCCCTGGCCTTCCACGAGGACGACCCCCACATTCTCAGCTCCCTCTCCCGCACCTACGCGGTGTGGGCTCAGCTGCTGCGCTTCCGGCTCGAGTACCTCGAAGCGACCGGTGAAGCGAAGGAGGTGGAGGTCGCCAACCTCCGTGGGGAGGGAAAGCGTCTCGCGCAGCTGGCGAAGCGCCACGCGGAGCATGCCGCGCGGCGCAACCCGGGCAACGAGGAGGCGGAGCTTGCGCTTGGCGACGCCCTGCGTTTGATGGGCAACCTGGTTGCGGCACGGGCCGAGGTGGACCGCGCGCGCTCACACGAGGGCGACCCCTCCGCGGAGAGCTTGCGGGTGGCGGCGTTGCTCGAGATCGACGAAGCCCAGGGCAAGGCGGAGGCCGGCCGAGCGCTGGCCGAGCGCGCCGTGGGTCAGGACTCGACCATGATCCGTGCCCGTTTGCTGCTTGCCCGCTGCCTGCTCTCGGCCGGTGAGCCAGGCCTCGCGAGGATGCACGTGGACGCCGTGCGCCGGGTGGCCCCGGGGCTCAGCGCCCTCGCGGAGCTCGACGGCCGCGCCCAGCTCGGGGAGCGTCGACCCGCGCCGGCGCCCACCCCTACCGCGGCCAAACAGCAAGACGACCCCGCGGGTGAGGAGAAGATGCTGACCACCGAGGAGGCGATGAAGCTCGTCTCACAGGGAGAGGCGGCGCTCGAGGGCGGCCGCGTCGGTCAGGCGAAAGCGCTATTCGAGCGTGCGGTGGAGGCGGCGCCCGGACTCAAACGCGCGCACACCGGGCTCGGATACGTGGCGCTCGAGAGGAGCCAGCCGCGGCGCGCGGTGCAGCACTTCCGCAAGGCCAAGCGTCGCGGGCACCCCGAGGCCTTCATCGGGCTGGGGGATGCCTATCGGCGGCTCGGTCGCATCGAGGACGCGCTGGAGGCCTACGAAGCGTACCTGGTTCGATTTCCCGGCGGTGACCGCCGGAGCATTGCCCGACGCCAGATCGAGCTGTTGAGCGAACAGCGAACGCCCGCCGCCGCGGGATCGGAGGAACCATGAGCCCTCGTCGAGCGACCCTCGGGTTGATCGCATGCGCGCTGCTCGCCTGCGGGGGCGAGGACCGGGCGCAGCCCAAGGACGCAGTCCACGAGCTGCGCCTGCCCGGCGTGCTACAGGAATCCCCGGAGGCCGGCCTCTTTTCGGGCGGCCTCATCACGCACCACCAGCTGCTCCGTCGTATCGAGGAGTTGGTCGAGGATGAGCACGCCAAGGGTGTGCTGGTGCACGTGCCCATGCTGGGGGGCTCCCACTCGCGCGTGGCGGACCTCCGCGCTGCGCTCGCGACCGTGCGGGAAGCCGGCAAGCCGGTGCATTGCTACTTCGAGATGACCGACAATCTGGGCTACGCGCTCATGGCGGGAGCCTGCGACCGCATCAGCATGACACCCAGCGGGCTGCTCAATCTGGTCGGTATGGCCGCCGAGGCTGTCTACGCGCGGGAGTTGCTGGAGACGGTCGGGCTCCGGGCGGAGCTGCTGCAGGTTGGCAAGTTCAAGGGAGCGGCCGATCCCCTCACGCGCGACTCGATGCCGGATGAGGTGCGCGAGAATCTCGATGGCATGCTCGACGACCTGCACGGAGCCCTGGTGGCGGCGATCGCGACCGGCCGCAAGCTCACGCCCGCACAGGTGCAGGATCTGATCGATGGCGGCCCCTACACGGCGCACGACGCGCACATGGCCGGGTTGATCGACGACGTGGGCTTCGATGACGAGGCGCGTGAGCACGCGCGCGTGGCGAGCGACGTGAAGGCGGTCGTGCGGGTCGCGCTCAAGCCAGAACGCAAGGAGGTGAGCCTACTCGAGTTGCTCGAGGCGCTGTCGGGTGAGCGGCCGCCGGACGAGGTGTCCGGCGAGCGCCTGGTCCTCGCCAACCTCGAGGGCACGATCATGAGCGGCAGCGAGAGCAGCGTCCAGAGTGCCCACGCCGTGCCCTTCGTGGAAGCGATGCGTGGCTTTGCCGACGACGAAGAGGTCAAGGCGGTCGTGCTGCGCATCGACAG
>JAPPOT010000084.1 GCA_028817855.1 Myxococcales bacterium | reverse complement strand
GGCGTACTGGAAGTACGTCGAGGATTTCTTCGAGGACGTAAGCCGGCCCTGGGCGAACCTCGCCGGATTTCATCAGTCGGTGCGGGTGGGTTTTAGGATGTACCGCAGGAAGTCCCGCAGCGTGTTCTGGGACATGAGCTCCTCCTGGATGCGGCGGAGCTCGCCGAAGTAGAGCTCGGGCTCGGCGAAGACGTGGTCGCGGGAGATGAACTTTTCGTTCGGGTCGAGCTCGCGGATCACGCGAGCGGGATTGCCGGCGGCGACGCGGTTGTCGGGGATGTCCTTGACCACGACCGAGCCGGCGCCGATGACGCTGTTTTCGCCGATCGTGACGCCCTTGCAGACGATCGCGTTCTCGCCGATCCAGACGTTGTCGCGCAGCACGACCGGTGCGTGCTCGCCCCTGGAGTAGACCCGGTCGTACATCCCGTGCCAGTCGCAGTCGGTGACGTAGATGTTGGCGGCGAAGATGGCGTTGCGGCCGATCTCGATGCCGGCCGTGGCGTTGAGGCGCACGCCGGGGTTGATCATCGAGTAGTCCCCGATGCGGATGCCGCCCTGGCCGTGAACCGCGGGCCAGAAGGCGAAGCGCACCGCCTGGTCACGGGTGGAGGCGATGTGCACGCGCTCGCCGAGCTCGATGCCAGGGCCCTGCACCGTGATCGTCCAGGGCCGCTCGTAGGTGCAACCCTCGCCCACCGCATCGAAGTGCGGCTCGAGGAAGTGGCGGGCGTAGCGCGCCTCGACCTGGGCGCGCGCGCGCTTCAAATACAGGGGTCGATGTTCACGGCGCACTGCGTTTCGTCCGGCTGGGCTCGGCGGAGCCGGAGCCGGAGCCGGCACTATCAGCTCGGAGAGGCGGCCGCAACGACGCGCAGAAATCCCTTGCCGTAGCGCTCCGCCTTGGCCGGGCCGATGCCGTGAACCATCATCAGCTGGTCCCGATCGCACGGGCGGATGCGGGCGAGCTCGCGCAGCGTGCGGTCGCTGGCCACCACGTAGGGCGGCACCCCCAGCTCCTGGGCGACCTCCATGCGGTGCGCGCGCAGGGCCTCGAACAGCGCCGCCGTATCCTCGTCCAGCGGCGCGTCCAGGGTCGGGTCGACCCCCTCCCGCGCCTTGCGCGACCGCCGCCGCTCGCCCCCGCCGCCGCGCGAGGTCGCGCTCACGTCCTCGGGCAGGAGCAGCCGCGCTGGACGCTCGCCGCGCATCGTCGCGACACCTTCCTCCGTCAGCAGCACCATCGGGCGGTCGTCGCCGGTGAAGGTGACCCAGCCCGCCGTCACGCAGCGGCGCAGCAGCCGCACGATGCGCTCCTCACGCCAGTCGCGCAGGGCGCCGAAGGTGCGGGTGAGCGACAGGCGCGTGCGGTCGAGGCGCGCGTCCTCCTTGCCCGACAGCAGTCGCGCCGCCAGGTTCATCCCGAAGCGCCCGTGCACCCGCGCCCCCGCGCTCAAGGCCGTGCGCACGATTCGCTCCCCCTCCTCCGGGTCGACCTCGGGCGCCTCGTCCAGGCGCGCGCACACGTCGCAGCGGCCGCAGCCGTCGAGCGTCTCGGCCTCGTCGCCGAAGTAGCGCAGGATCGCGTCGTGGCGGCAGCTGCCGCCCTCCACCCAGCGCATCAGCTCCAGGAAGAGTCCCCACTTGTGCTCGACCACCTCCGGCCGCGGCTCGATGCCGTCCAGACCGCCGCCCTCGATCAAGCGCCGGCGCAGGGGGATGTCCTGGGCCGAGCACAGCAGCAGGCCGTAGGCGGGCTCGCCGTCGCGACCGGCGCGGCCCACCTCTTGGTAGTAGGCCTCGACGGAGCTGGGCGGCGCCAGATGGATCACCGCGCGCACGTCGGCGCGATCGATGCCCATCCCGAAGGCATTGGTCGCCACCACCACGTCGAGCTCGCCGGACATGAAGCGCCGCTGGGTGTCGTCGCGCTCGCGGGCGCTCAGCCCCGCGTGGTAGACGCCGACGAACTTGCTCTTGTGGGACAGCCGCGTGGCCTCGCGCTCGGCGCGGTTGCGCGTTGGCGAGTAGATGATCACCGCGCCGCGCTGGGACGGCTCGGGAAAGCCGATGGCGTCGGCGAGCAAGTCGTCCACCAATCGCTCGCCCTGCTTGGGCGTGCCGATCTCGCGCGCGCGCAGCGCCAGGTTCGGCCGCGCGAAGCCGCGCACCAGCTGCGGCGTCTCGGCCGGCAGCCCCAGGCGCGCCAGGATCTCGTCGCGCACGATCGGCGTCGCGGTGGCGGTACACGCCAGCACACGCGTGTGCGGCATCGCGCGCACCAGCTCGCCGATCTGCAAGTAGTCCGGGCGGAAGTCGTGGCCCCACTCGCTGATGCAGTGCGCCTCGTCGATCACCAACAGCGGGCAATCGAGCTCGCTGATCAGCCGGCGGAAGCTGCCGAGCGAAAGCCGCTCGGGCGCGACGTAGACCAGCTTGTACTCGCCGTCGGCGACCTTGGCCCAGCGCCTGCGCGCCTCGTCCGAGTCCAGCGTCGAGGCCAGGTAGGTCGCCGCCACGCCGCGCTGCTCGAGCGCGGCAACCTGGTCGGCCATCAGCGAGATCAGCGGTGAGACCACCAGCGTGGTGCCCTCGAGCAGGGTCGCCGGCAGCTGGTAGCTCAGGCTCTTGCCGTCGCCGGTGGGCGCCACCAGCAGCAGGCGCCGCTCCGCCAGCAGCATCGTGATCGCCTCGCGCTGGCCGGGCCGGAAGGCCTCGTATCCGAGCGCGCTGAGCGCCCCATCGAGCTCGTCCAGGTGTCCGTCGCCCACCGCAGCTGTATCGGCCAGTGCTCCGGTCAGTTGCAAGGGAATTGGAGCCCCTGTCAAAAATGCTCCGGATGGACATCGGGGCGCGATGGGGCCGGGCGCCGCGTCGTCGAACCGAGGCAATGCCGAGTATTGTCGAGCGTGAGGCGAGGTGGTGAGCGGCCTCATCCCGCCCGGAAGGCGCCGAGAGCACCTTTGAGAGAGGTCCCCAGGCGGATTTTCGTCCCAAAGCGCGGGTGGGTGGCTGTGGGCGCGCGCATCCGGTCGGCGTCCCGATCATTGCGGCGTTGCTTCAACCCACCCCGGACCGCAGGCTATTGTGGAAGCTGGGAACTGCCCAGCCATGCCCTACATGGATTCCATTCCGCCCGAGCCCCCCGAGCAGCCCGCGGCCGAGCCCGTGCCCCAGAGCCCGCCGCAGCCGGCCAAGCGTCGCATCCGCAGCGACCTGGACCTCTTCGTGGGCTTCGCCGGCGGCGCGCTGGTGGGGCTGACCCTGCTCGAGCTGGGCTTCTTCCGCACGCTGGTGATCGGCGGTTGCGGCGTGCTCGGCGTGATGTTCGTGCGGCGGCAGGAAGAGCTGATCGCGAAGATCAAGGAGCTCCTGTAGCGCTCATTCCGGCGCCGGCGGCGACCGCGGCGGGCAGTCGACGCACTCGAAGCGGATCTGCTCGCTGGCGATGTCGTGCAGGCGCCGCTCGAGCTCGGCCGGCTGTGCAGGCATTCGAGGAGGACCGATCCTGTAATAGGGAGGGGGGGCGACTCCGTTCGGCGACCATCGGGCCCTATCTACCAGCTACTCCAGCTGCGGCACGGGCGGGAGAATGACCTCCACAGCGACTCCGGTCAGGGGCAGGACCACGGTCCAGAGCACCATCGGCACGAGCACCACCAGCAGCGTCATCCCCAGGGACAGGCCGCAGGCAAGGCGAGCCACGCCGCCCATCGAGATGAACATCAGGGCGGGCATCAGCGCGCTCAGAATCAGGAACGCGTCTTGCAGCACGCCTGTGACGAGCGGCCCAGGTTCCGGTGGTAGCAGCGCCCACGAGCCGACGTGAGCCACACCGGAAATCAGCACCATCAACCACAGGCGGTAGAGAACCACCTTGGCCGCCGCGTGGCGCTTCTCGGGCGGCGCGTAAGCGCGGATCAAGCTGGTGAAGGGGAGGTAGAGGCAGGCCAGCTCGACCCCATGGCTACCGACCTCCACCGCGATGGCGCGCAGCACGTCGAGCACGATCTCGAGCACGCTGGGCTGGCCGATCAGCTGCACCTGCATCTGGCCCGAGAACAGCAGCGTGCGCGTGTGGGGGATGATGCCGGAGACCACCACCAGCGGCAGCGCCGACAGCAACATGAAGCGCAACGCCGGCCCGACACCGCGCCGCGCGAAGGCCGGCGCGCTCTTGATCGGGCGCAAGGCGGTCGCAAGCGTGCGCCAGTAGCGCTCGAAGCCGCCCAGCGCCTCCTCGCTCTCCCACGGGATCGGCGGCGCCGCCTCGGTGGGGTCGCGCCGGATGCACGCGTGGCAGCGCCTCACCGAGGGGTGCCAGCAGAAGACGCAGGCGTAGCCACCGCAGCGCGGGCAGGTGAAGTAGGCCTGCCGCTCCGGATGCTCGCCGCAGACAGCGCCCTGCGGCGCCGGCTGCTCCAGGTCCTCCGGCGGCGAGGGTGGCTCCTGGGCCTGCGGGCTCGACTCCCGCTCGGGCGCGTCGGACATCAGTCGAGCAGAAGCCGCGCCGGCTCTTCTAGATAGCGGATCACGTCGTAGGCGAAGGCCGCGCCGTGATGGCCATCGACGATGCGGTGGTCGAGCGAGAGCGACAGCAGCATCACGCGGCCGATGACGATCTCGCCGTCGCGCACGACGGGACGCTCCTTCATCCGGTGGATGCCGAGAATGCCCACGTTCGGGTAGTTGATGATCGGCACGGCGAACAGGCCCGCCTGCTTGCCGAGGCTGGTCACGGTGAAGGTCGAGCCCTGCAGCTCCTGCACCGTGAGCTGGCCGTCGCGCGCCGCCTCGCCCAGCCGCTGCACCTCACGCGCCAGCTCCAGCAGCGACATGGACTCGGCGTGGTGGATGACCGGGACCACGAGCCCCTGATCGGTCGCCGCGGCGATGCCGATGTGGCAGTGCTCGTGCATCACGAGCTCATTCTTCTCGGTGTCGAGCGAGCTGTTGAGCCCGGGGTGCTTGCGCAGGGCAGCCACCACGGCCTTGATCACGAAGGGCAGGTAGGTCAGCTCCACGCCGCGCTCGCGCGCGTCTTCCTGCAGGTCCTTGCGCAGGGCCACCAGCCGGTCCACCTCGCACTCCTCGACGAAGGTGAAGTGGGCCGCGGTGTTCTTCGACAGCGACATGTTCTCGGCGATGCGTCGCCGCATCCCAACGAAGGGCACGCGCTGGCCGGCACCCAGCTCGTGCGCCTTGCTGCGCGCCACCGGCTGCGAGCGCAGGCGCGCCGGCGCCGGACCGGACTCGAGCAGCTGGCCACCGGATGTCGCGACGCTCGGCGCGGCGACGGTGCCGGAGCTGCTGTGGAGCTTGACGTCCTGCTTGGTCACGCGCCCGCCCGGGCCGCTGCCCTGCACGCGCCGCAGGTCCACGTGCAGGTCGCGCGCGAGCTTGCGCGTGGCCGGGGTCGCCAGCGGCTTGGGATCGTAGTGGTCGCTGGCCGTCGCCGCACCCGCGGCACTCGCCGCCACACCCGGCGAGCTGTCACGCGCTGCCGAGGCCGCCGCGCGCTTCTCGCCGAAGTAACTCGTGCCGGGCAGCGATTCCTTGATGTCGCCCACCGCCGTCGCCGCCGGCTGCCCGCCGTGGGCGCGCGAGCCGTTGCCGGTGTGGATGACGACCAGCACGTCGCCCACCTGCACCATCGCGCCCGGGTCGGCCATCAGGCGCTCGATCTTGCCCTCCTTGGGCGCGCCGATCGTGACCGTCGCCTTGTCGGTCATCACCTCGACCATGACCTGGTCCTCGGCGACCCGGTCCCCCTCCTTGACGTGCCAGGCGACCACCTCGCCCTCGGTCACACCCTCGCCGATGTCCGGCAACTTGAACTCGAACTTGGCCACGATGATTCGCTAGGTCAGGGGGTCGAAGGCGTTGCAGAGG
>JAPPOT010000837.1 GCA_028817855.1 Myxococcales bacterium | reverse complement strand
CGTCGGCGCGCTCGATCATCGAGACGTACTGGGCGATGCGCGCAGTGGCTTCCTCCTCGCCCAGCACCGCCTCGCCCAGGTGGTTGAGGTTGACGCGCGTATGCTCGGCCGCGCGCGCGGCGAGGTGGTCGGACAGGGCGGGCTCCTCGGCGGCAAGCACCACGTGACTGGACTCGCTGCGCAACCGCTCGTGCAGGCCCTCGGCCGCGCGCGCCGCAGCGAACGGCCCCAGGCGCAGCAGCGCCTGCATCTGCACGCGTGCAAAGCGCGGCAGGTAGTCGGGAATGCCCAGGCGACGGATCAGCTGCCGCGCGACGTCCACGATTCTTTGTGGCTCGCGACTCCGGTAGGCGCGGTCGGTGAGCAGCGTGGTGAAGGCCTGGCCCGCGTCATCGATCATCAGCTGACCCAGCAGGGCCTCGCGCTGCCGGTCCTGTCGATTCTTCTGGCGCTCCGACTCCTCGAGCAACAGGCCCGCGAGCCGCACAGCGGCGTCGATCGACACATCGTCGTCAGGGCGGGTTCCTGCCAGCGCCGCAAGCAGCTGGCGGGCTTGCTCGACCGTCGCGCTCGAGGCGTCACCCATGCATCAAACGTAGCACGCGCGCCCACATCACGACCGAACAACGGCCGGGAAGGGCCGTGCGGCCGTGCTACGATCGAAGGAGTCCATGACGTTCGACCTCGATGCGACCCACCGCGCGATCCGCGACACGGCGCGTGCATTCTCGCGCGAAGAGATCGCCCCGCACGCCAAGGCCTGGGACGAGGAGGAGCGCTTCCCACAGGAGCTCATCCCCAAGCTCGGTGAGCTGGGCTTCCTCGGCATCAACATCGGGGCGGACTACGGCGGCTCCGAGCTCGACACCCTTGCCTACGCGATCATCGTCGAGGAGGTCTCCCGCGCCGACGGCGCCATGGGACTGACGGTCGCGTCCCACAACGGGCTCGGCTCCTGCCACCTCGCGCGCTTCGGTAGCGACGCGCTCAAGGATCGTTACCTGCCCAAGCTAGCTACGGGAGAGTGGCTGGGCGCCTGGGCCCTGACCGAACCCGGCTCGGGCTCCGACTCGGCGGCCCTGCGCACCCGCGCGCGGCGCGACGGCGATCGCTGGGTGCTCGACGGCAGCAAGAACTTCATCACGCAGGGCACCGTGGGCGGGATCTGCGTGGTGCTCGCAAGCAGCGATCTGGCGAAGCGCCACCATGGCATCAGCGCGTTCGCGGTCGAGCGCGGCACCCCGGGCTTCAGCGCGCGCAAGCTGACCGGCAAGATGGGCTGCCGCGCGAGCGACACGGCCGAGCTGCACCTGGAGAACGTGAGCCTGGAGGCGGGCCAGCTGGTCGGCCGCGAGGGCTCTGGCTTCACCGACGCCATGAGCATCCTCGACAAGGGCCGCATCAGCATCGCGGCGATGGCCCTGGGGCTGGGCGAGGCGGCGCTCGAGGCGGCGCTCGCCTACGCCAAGGAGCGGCGCCAGTTCGGGCGCCCCCTCGGCGACTTCCAGGCGATCCAGTGGATGCTGGCCGACTCGCGCACCGAGCTCGATGCCGCCCGCCTGCTGATCTGGCGCGCCGCCGCCCTGGCCGACGCGGACAAGCCCTTCGGCCAGGAGGCCGCGATGGCCAAGCTCTTCGCCTCCGAGGCCGGCAGCCGCGCCTGCGACCGGGCGCTGCAGATCCACGGCGGCTACGGCTACATCAACGAGTTCCCGGTCGAGCGCCACAACCGCGACATCCGCGTGACCCGCATCGGCGAAGGCACCAGCGAAGTGCAGCGGTTGGTGATCGCTCGCAACCTACTGCGAGACGAGTAGACCTCCGCCTCCCGCTGCCAGCGCGCAGCGCGCGCCCGTGCCCAACCGTTGAGTCGCCCCTACCGCGAGCGCCGCCGCCTGCCGTCCCCGAGCACCAGCACCTCCGCCCGAATGTCCACCACTCCCCGCTCGAGCATCTCGAGCTCCGCTGCCGCCGCGCGCGAGAGGTCCAGGATGCGCCGCTTGTCCCGGAAGGGACCACGGTCGTTGATGCGCACAAGCACGTGTCGGCCGGTATCGCGGCGGGTCACGCGCACGATGCTGCCGAAGGGCAGGTCGCGGCTGGCGGCAGTCAGTCGCGTGGGGTCGTAGATGTCGCCATTGGCCGTGTGATTGCCGGCCAGCGAGTCCGCGTAGTAGGTGGCCTTGCCCTCGAGCACGACCACCGCCTCCTTGCCGGCGTAGTCGTCCGGGTCGGGATCGTCGATCGGGCTGAGGTGGCCGCCCTGGGCGCGCATCATCGCGCCACCGCCGCAGGCTCCCGTGAGCAGCGCCAGCAGCGCAGCCCACGCCAGCCAGCGCAGCCTCACGTGCCACCCTTGGCAGGCAGGCCGTGGCCGGGTGCCATCAGCATCGCCTTGTAGGCGTTGTACTCGAAGCGGTCGCTGTGCTCCGGGACGTGGCACTCGAGGCAGGTCGACTCCGGCACCGTGCGCACGACGTTCACCTCGGCGGGCGCCTTGCGGTCCTTCACGTGCAGGCTGCCCGGGCCGTGACAGCTCTCACAGCCGACGTCGGTCAGCCCCTCGTTCTGCACCACGGTGGCGCCGCCCGGCTTGTGGTAGCCGGTCACGTGGCAGCCGACGCAGCTGAGGTTGAACTGCTTGTTGCGCATCTCGAGCGTGGCGTAGGCGTTGCCGTGGCGGTGCCCCTCCCACCAGCTCAGCGCGGCCGCGTGACAGTCGCCGCAGCGCTCGCTGCCGACGTAGCCTGCCTTGCCCTCCGGCACGGGCGGCGGCGCGACGTGGGCGAGCGCAGTGCGGTTGTGCTCGTTGACCCGCGCATCGTGCGCTTCGAGCACGGTGCGAATGGTGGCCGCGCCCCCGACCTTCGGCGTGAGCTTCACGTAGCGCGCGTCGAAGACACCGCCGGCCTCGAGGCTCACCGGCTTCTCGAGCGCCGCGCGCTGCCCACGCATCGCCTCCATGCGGGCCTTCTGCTCCGCGATCAGCTTGGCGTCCTGGCCCTCCTTTTCCCAGGTCGCGATGCGGGCGGTGAGGGTCTCGATCTCGCGTCCGAGCCCATCGCGCTTCGCCTCGCGCGTCCACTGACTGGCATCCTCGTAGGCCGGCTCGCGCGGCTGGGCCGCCGGATGCAGGTCGACCACCAGCAGGCCCTGGCCATGGTAGCCCGCGCGCAGGAAGGTGGGGCTGCCGATGCGCTCGGGGACGGGCACCTCGTGGGTGCTCAGCCCGCCGTGCACCAGGAAGTCGAGCTTCTCCACCTTGCCCGCCAGGCGGCGCGCAGAGCGCGCGTCGGCGCGCAGCAGGCCGACCACCACCTGGGCGCCCTCGGCCCGCAGCTCGGCCGTAAGGCGCTGGGCCTCCGCCACCAGGTCCTCGGCCGGCTTCGGCAACCCGTCGGGAGCCGTGTCGCCGCCGAAGTCGGACAGGCCCCAGAGGCCCACCTTCAGCCCGCCGCGCTCCACCATGCGCTTGGCGACGAAGCTCAGCCCCTTCACCTCGCCCGTCGTGGCGGAGAGCAGTGTGGCACCGGAGTGCTTGGTCAGCTTGGCCAGCACCTCGGGGCCGTGGTTGAAGTCCGCCGGGCCCGGCACCGCGGCCACCAGCCCCATGCGCCTGAGCACGCCGGCCAGGGTCTCGGCCTGCCAGCGCTGCTGGGTCGAGGCGTCGGCCTCGCCAGCGTCGTCGTGGGTGGTGGCGTGGTTGCCGCCCACCGGCTCGAAGAAGAGGTCCCCGACCGACACGAAGAGCGCCGGCGCGCCGTCCGCGGCGAGTCGGTCGAGCTCGGCCGCAGCCTTGTCGATCCCGCCGAGGGGCACGCTCTGGCAACCACAGGGCTCGAGGTAGCCGCTCAGGTCGGTCACCGCGATCAGTCGCAGCTTGGGCGCCGGGCCCTTGGGGACGGTCGCCTCCTGGTTGCCGTTCTGGGTGGACGGCCGGCGCTTGACCTCGGTGCAGCCGGGCAGGGTTGCCAGCGAGAGCGCCAGCCCACAACAGAGCATTCGCAGCATCGCCGGGGATCTTGCACCGGTGAGCCAACTCCGCAATCCCGTGTGGTGCCGGCGACTTGACGCCCCCCTGGGCTCAAAGTAGCTTCCTGCACCCCCGACGGTAGGCCGGCGTCGGAAAGGGCTGCACGCCGGTCGGAACCGAGTCCCCACAGGAATACCTAAGTCATGGTAAAGATTCGCCTTGCGCGCCACGGCGCGAAGAAGCACCCCTACTACCACATCGTGGTCGCCGACTCCGAGAGCCCGCGCGACGGCCGCTTCATCGAGCAGATCGGCACCTACGATCCCGCCAAGCCGATGACCGAAGCCAAGATCGACCGCGCCCGCCTCGACTACTGGGTCGGCACCGGCGCCCAGGTCACCGAGTCGCTCAGGAAGGTCATCCGCGAGCAGGCCAAGGGTTCTCCAAACCCGCCCGAGCCGGCCCCATCCGCTGTCGCCAGCTGAGGGATCCGCAATGGATCAGCTCAGCGACCTCGTCTCCTTCATCGCGAAGGCCCTGGTGGACGACCCCGACGCCGTCGAGGTCGAAGCCATCGAGGGCGACAAGACCATCATCCTGGAGCTCACCGTCGGCGACGGCGACCTGGGCAAGGTGATCGGCAAGGACGGCCGCACCGCCCGCGCCATGCGCACGCTGCTGTCGGCCACCTGCGCCAAGCAGAGCAGGCGCGCGGTGCTCGAGATCCTCGAGTAGCGGGGGCGGGTGGCTGGCGAGCGCGACGGCCTGGTGCCGCTGGGCGTGCTGGTCGGCGCCCACGGCGTCCGCGGTGACCTGCGCGTGAAGCTCCACAACCCGGACTCGGAGCTGCTCCAAGAGCTGGAGCGCGTGAGCCTGCGCGCGCCCGATGGTGGCCTGCGCGAGGCCGCGATCGCCGGCACCCGGATGCACCGCCAGGGGCTGCTACTGCGCCTGGCCGGCTGCGAGAACCGCGAGGACGCTGAGGCGCTGCGCGGCACCGAGCTGTGCATCCCGCGCGCGCAGCTGCCGGAGCTGCCCGAGGGCGAGCACTACCTGATCGATCTGATCGGCCTGCAGGCGCAGCGCCCGGACGGCAGCGCAGTCGGCACGATCGAGGACGCGATCGAGTACCCCTCGGCCCAGGCCCTACGGGTCTCGGTCGAGGGCGGCGTGCTGGAGGTGCCGCACCTGCCGCCCTACGTGGTGGAGCTCCGGATCGACGAGGGCGTGGTGGTGGTCGACGAGCTCGACGATCTGGAGATCGAGCCGCCGCGGCTGCCGCGGAGACCGAAGCGGTGAGTGCTACGGTGCGTCGGACAGGGTGACGCGATGCGCTTTGACGTGATCACGATCTTTCCGCAGCTGATCGAGACCTTCGCCGGCGTCGGCCTGATCGCGAAGGGGCGCGAGGCGCAGCGGCTGGAGATCCACGCGCGCTCGCCGCGCGAGTTCACCCACGACCGGCACCGCACGGTCGACGACGCGCCCTACGGCGGCGGCAGCGGTATGGTGATGATGGCGGAGCCGCTGATCGGAGCGATCGAGGCGGTCGACGCCGAGACGCGCGCGGCGGGACGCGAGCGCAACCACCGCGTGGTGCTCTCGCCCCAGGGCGCGCTCTTCAGCCAGGCCACCGCGCGGCGGCTGGCACAGGTCGAGGGCGTGACACTGGTGTGTGGGCGCTACGAGGGGATCGACGAGCGCGTGGCCGAGCTCTGCGACGAGGTCCTGTCGCTGGGTGACTTCGTGCTCAACGGCGGCGAGGTCGCGGCGATGGCGGTCATCGAGGCGGTCTCGCGCCTGGTGCCGGGTGTGCTCGGCAACGCCGAGTCGCTGAGCGAGGAGTCCCATGAGCTGGGCCTGCTCGAGTACCCGCACTACACGCGCCCGCGCAGCTTCCGCAGCCGGGAGGTCCCGGAAGTGCTGCTCTCAGGCGACCACGGCGCCATCCGCCGCTGGCGCCGCAAGCAAGCCCTGCGCCGCACCGCAGCCCGACGCCCGGACCTGCTGCAGGAGCTGAAGCTCAGCCCGGAGGACGAGGACGCCCTGCGCGGCGAGCTCCCCAAGCGCGACGAGGACGAAGAGTGACCCCAATCTACTGCGCGCTGTTGCATCACCCCGTGAAGGACCGGGCTGGCGAGACCGTGACCACGGCGGTGACGACCCTGGACGTGCATGACATCGCGCGCTCCGCGCACACCTACGGCGTCTCTGGCTACTACGTGGTGACGCCGATCGAGGCGCAGCACCTGCTCGTGCGTCGTATCCTGGAGCATTGGGACTCCGGGGCAGGGCGCAAGCGCATGCCCGAGCGGCAGGAGGCGCTTTCCGTCTGCCAGCCCCTGGCGACCCTGGAGGACGCGGTGGTGGCGGTGGAGCAGGCGGAGGGCAGGGCGCCCCAACTCTGGGCCACGGCAGCCCGCCCAAGCGTGGGACGGAGCCTGACCGCGTTCCGGGAGGCGAGGGAGACCCTGGGCAACACGGGCGAGCCAATATTGATACTATTCGGAACCGGGCACGGGCTGACGGACCAGGTCCTGGCGGACGCCGACGTCTTGCTGGCTCCCATCCATGGCACCGGCGAGTACAATCACCTCTCCGTGCGCTCGGCCGCCGCGATCGTGCTCGACCGACTGCTCGCGCCGGACCCGGAATCGGCCCGCTGATCCCGGGTAGTTGGCCCCGGCCGCCGCCCGCGGGAACGTTGACGGGCCCCGGCCCCCGTGCTAGCTCACGCAACCCCTTTCGGGGGAATCACCTGGAGAGTCTTCCCATGGGTCGCTTCGCACCCCTCATCGAAAAGCTGGCCGCCTCGCAGGCCCGAGAGCTGCCCCCCTTCCGGCCGGGCGACACCGTCAAGGTGCACTACCGCATCCGAGAGGGAGACAAGGAGCGCGTCCAGGTCTTCCAGGGCGTGGTGATCCGCAAGTCCGGCGGTGGCACCGGCGCCACCTTCGCAGTGCGCAAGCGCTCCGGCGGCGTCGGCGTGGAACGAATCTTCCCGATCAACAGCCCCCGCATCGAGAAGCTCGAGGTCATCAGCAGTGGCCGCGTGCGCCGCGCGCGTCTCTACTACCTCCGCGAGCGCCAGGGCAAGGCTGCCCGCCTCAAGGAGCTGCGCGAGTCCGATCGCCGGACCGTCTAGGGCCTGCAAGGCCTCACGCGTGAAGCCAGCGCCGTGCCCAGTACGCAGGTAGGGGCGCTGCAGGCGCACTTTCTCTCTGCCGCGGATCTACTGCAGCACCGGCAGCAGCTGGTTGAGTGAGCCGGTCTTGTAGCCCGCGAGGTCGAGCGTGACGAAGGTAAAGCCGGCGCCGCGGCCGGCTTTCACGATCGCGTCACGGTGCGCGAAGGCCGCCTCGAGCTCGGGCTTGCCGACTTCGATGCGGGCGAGCTCGCCGTGGTAGCGCACGCGCACCTTGCGCAGACCGAGCCCGTGCAGGGCGTCCTCGAGCTGCTCCACCTGGGCGAGGCGCTCCGGGGTCACGGAAGTGCCGTAAGGGATGCGTGAGCTGAGACAGGCCGCGGCGGGCTTGTCCCAGAAGTCCAGGCCCATCTCCTTGGCGATCGCGCGAACCTCGTCCTTGTGCAGCTCGGCCTCGACCAGGGGGCTGCGCACGCCGGCGTTGTTGGCGGCGTCTATGCCAGGTCGGTAGTCGCCCAGATCGTCGACGTTGGTGCCGTTGATGACGAACGCGAAGCCGCGCTCCTGCGCCGTGGCCTCGGTGATCGTGTACAGCTCGCTCTTGCAGTAGAAGCAGCGGTCGCTGGGGTTCTCGGCGTACTTCGGGTTGTGGATCTCCTGGCTCTCCACGAACTCGTGCCGCGCGCCGATGTCGCGCGCGATGCGCGCCGCATCTTCCTTCTCGCGCGCCGGCAGGGACGGGCTCACCGCCGTCAGCCCCAGGGCCCGCTCGCCCAGCACCTCGTGCGCGATCGTCAACATGAAGGCGCTGTCGAGCCCGCCGCTGTAGGCGACGATCACGGAGTCCATCTCCCGCAAAATGCCCTTCAGGCGGTCGAGCTTCTCGCTGTTCATGGGGGCCATGGGCGGTGTACCACCGGGCGCACGGCGTCGCCAGGCGGGCCCAATTGGCACACGTGGTGTCGCCACAAGCAAACGTCAAGCGGCCGCGCCGGACCCGCTTGCGCGCGAGGGCCGCTGGGCATACACACACCGCACGGGCGCCGCTGTCGCCTGTGGGGGTACGATGACGGAGAGGAGTCTGTGTGGCGACCGTGAACGGGAGCCACACACATGAACGCGCAGGAGCTGCGCGCACTGGCCAGCTTCCTGGACGAGGAGGAGGCCCAAGACCGCTTCTGCGGCGCCGTCGCCTATCTCGATCGGATCCTCTCGGCCCGCAGCTGACTCTCCGCGGAGAGCCTACAGGCTTGGCACGAACGGCGGCTTGCCGGTGCTCGGCGTCTCGTAGCCCTTGACCTCGCCGTCCCGCAGGCGGATGCGCCACTCGGTCTTGTGCTTCATGGCGCGACCGCGCAGCTGCACGCCGCGTACCACCAGGCTGGTGGGTAGCTGCATGGTGATCGCCTGGGTGGGGCAGACCTTGACGCAGGCGGCGCAGTCCCAGCACTCGCGGTTGTCGACGATGGCGGCCTTGCCGTTTTCCTTGATGAACATCAGGTCGCCGGGGCAGTCGCGCACGCACATTGGCTCGTCGGCCGTGCCGCAGCGGTTGCATCGCTCCTCGTCCACGAAGATGCCCATCTCGACCTCCGTTCTAGCCCGGCGCCTTTGGGACGCGACTGTTGGCGCGTGCGCTGGGCCGTCGATTGCGGCGCCGCCGGATCACAGCGCCGTCGGCCAGCGGTGGTAGCTGCACGTCGATCTGAGCGCGCTCCACCGGGCGCTCGACCATGCGCACCGCGCCGTCCGCGCTGCGAATACTGTTGACGAAGACGCGCCAGCGCGTGTCGTCTCGTTCCGGAAAGTCGAGACGCTCCTGGTAGCAGTGCCAGCGCGTCTCCTTGCGGTGCGACATGTGCTCGACCAGCTGGCGCGCCACCGTGATGCGGTCGACCACGTCGTGACACTGCATCAGCTCAAAGGGCGTGCTCGCGGTGAGGGCGCCGACCTCGGCCTCGATGCGCTCGAGGTGCAGGCGCGCCAGCGCGAGCTCGCCCTCGGCGTAGGCATAGTGCTGCCCGATACCGCCGGCATACTCGTCCATCACCTTCTGCAGGCGCTCCTCGAGCTCGCGCGGCGGCACACTTCCAGGCTCCCGCAGCGGGCGCTGCACGCGCCTGCGCTCGGCTTCGATCTGGGCGGCGTCGATCGGGCTGCGATCCACCGCGCGGGCCGCCTCGATCATGTCGCGCACCGCGATCACGGCCTCGGCCCAGGCGCCCGATGCGTACTTCTTCGGGGAGCCACCCGCTACGTCGCCCGCGGCCCACAGCCCCGGTAAGGACGTGCGCCGCTGGGGATCGATCCAGTAGCCGCTGAGCCCGTGGCCGCCGACCACGTGCGGCTCGCCCCCGGTGATCTCCACCGGCGCCATCTCACCACCGGTGCGCGCGTAGTAGGCCTCGTCGCTCATGATCATCGCGCTCGAGGGCGCCATCGAGAGATACGAGGCGATCGTGCCCTCCAGCCGTCGCGGATTCACGCCGCGCAGGTCCAGATAGCAGGGCCCGCGCCCGGCGCGCTTCTCGAGCAAGGTGGCGTAGAGCCGGTCTTGGGTCGTCATCGAGCGACCGCCAAGGCGCTGGTAGTACTTCTCGAGGTAGGGCTCGCCGCGCGCGTTGATCTGCTGCGCGCCCAGCCACTGGGCGATCTCGCCCGTCGGGGCGACGGCGTCCTTGATGCGCAGCGGGATGAAGCGGAACTCGAACGATGTCATCTCCGCGCCGCCGCGAATGCCCATCGAGAGCCCCGCGCCGGTGTTGAAGGGCGAGTACCACATTCGATGGGAGGCCACGCCCGGATTGCTGGGCCGGTAGAGACCGGCCGCACCACCGGTGCAGATCAGCACGCATTTGGCGCGCACCAGGAGCATCTCCCCAGTGCGTGTGGAGAAGCCGAAGACACCCGCCACCCGTCCGTCGTCGCCGATCGCCAGCGCCGTGGCGTTGACGCGATTGAGGATCGTCGCGCCCGACGCCTCCGCGCGCTTTCCGAGGATCGGCTTGAGGCGCTCACCAAAGATCTTGATCGACGCGCGCCCGCGCCGCAGCGGTCGCCCACGCTCGTCCTTCGGGATCGGCAGTCCCCAGTCCTCGATGCGTCGCACCTGCGCGTTGAGCTCGGCCGCCATCGTGAGTGTGAGGTCGTCGCGCACCACGCCGTGGGTGTCGCGCACCACATAGCGCAGGAACGACTCCGGGGTCTCGCCCTCGTGGAGGAAGGCGTTGATCGCGCTGATGCCAGCCGCCAGACAACCGCTGCGGTAGACGTGGGCCTTCTCCATGACGACCACGTCCAGGTCCTGCGCCTGCTCGCGAGCCTCGACCGCGGCGACACATCCTGCCGCGCCACCGCCGACGATGAGGAGGTCGCACTCGCGCTCGTTCATGCGGTCATTTGATCGTCAGGGACGACTCGCGGAAGTCGTTGCTGCCGGGTACGTGCACCCAGAGCTTGGTGTCCTTCACCTCGCCCGCCATCACGCTCACGACGATGAACGCGCACGGCCACATCAGCTCCCCCTCGGCGGCGAAGGTCGCGGCGTCTTCCTCCGAGAAGTAGGCGCCAGCGTCGCAGTGGGAGTGGTAGATGACCTTGATCGGTCGTTCACCCGCGTCCCCCTCGTCGAAGGCGCGAGCGGCGCGAAGCTCGTTGATCTTGAAGTAGGTCTTGGAGGGCCGCGGGAAGGTCTCGGGATCGAGCTTGTGGTACTTGTCGGCCTCGTTGTCCTCGCGAACGCTGGCGTCGAGCAGGGGCACGTCGCCGCGCGGCCCGGAGACGAAGCCGCAGCTCTCGCTCGGGTAGCACTCGAGCGCGTGGGCGTGCAGGTCGTCGAGCACCCCGCGCTCGATCCTCAGCTCGCCTTCGATCCACGGACGCTCACCACTCATAGTGCTTCTCCCAGCGCATCGGCGCGAAGTAGCGGTCGCCGCGGTCGCAGGCGATGGTGACCACACAACCCTTGCCGATGCGCTTGGCCACCTCCAGCGCGCCGAAGACGTTGGCGCCGGTCGAGTGCCCGACATGGATACCTTCTTCCTCGGCAAGACGGTCGGCCATGTCCCAGCCGTCCTCGGTGCCGACGGGCATGTGCTCGTCAGGCAGCTTCGGGTCGTAGATCTCGGGCACGATCGAGCTGGCCATGTGCTTCATGCCCTCGAGCCCGTGCATCGCCTCGGCCGGCTCCACCGCGACGCAGTGGATCGGCCGCGAGTGGTCGTGCAGGCGGCGCGTCGTGCCCATGCAGGTGCCGCTGGTGCCGAGGCCCGCCACGAAGTGCGTGATCTCGTCGCCCACCTGCTCCAGAATCTCGACGCCCGTGCCCAGGTAGTGCGCGCGCGGGTTGCTCGGGTTGCGGTACTGGTCGGCGTAGAAGTACTTCTCGGGCTCCTCCTCGATCAGCTCGCGTGCGAGGCGGATGGCGCCATCGGAGCCCTCCATCGGGTCGCTCGGGATCAGCTCCGTGCCGAAGGCCTGCGTGATGTCCTTGCGCGCCTGGGAGACGTTGCTCGGCATCACCAGCGCCACCCGGTATCCGAGGGCGGCGCCGTAGATCGAGTAGGCCACCCCGGTGTTGCCGCTGGTGGCGTCGAGCAGGATCTTGTCCTTGGTCAGGCGCCCGTCGGCGATGGCGTCGCGCATGATCTGCAGCGCGGGGCGGTCCTTCACCGATCCGCCGGGGTTGGTGTACTCGAGCTTCAGGTAGACCTTCACGTCGGGGGTGTCGGCCGTCACCTTGCGCAGGCGCAGCAGTGGGGTGTTGCCCACCGCGTCCACGATCGAGCCCATACGACGACTGCGGCTCACTTCACTTCCTCCGATTGCAGCGCGTAGCGCGCGGGTAGGGTGCCCGCCGTGCCGACGCCGGCCGCGCGCTTGATCGCTTCCACCGCCACGAACGCACCCGCCAGGATCGCAGCCGCGTCTTCCAGCAGCGCATCGCCGGCCAGCCGTGCGACGTCATCGGACGGGGGCAGGGCGGCCAGCTCGGCGCCATCCTCGGCGACCGTCACGCCGGCGCGCGCCAGATAGTCACCGGCCGCCGCCGCCGCGCGTGCATCCGCCCCCTCGGGCAATCGCATGCGCGCTGCGCACAGGCGCTCCTGGCCCGCCTCGCCGAGCTCGGCGAGCAACAGGTGGCGCGCGTAGCGCGTGCGCTGTTCGGCGGTGAGCATCAGGAGAGCCGCTCAGCCGCCGGCGATGGCCGGGACGATGCTGATCGAGTCTCCGTCCTTCACCGCAGTGTCCAGACTGTCCAGGAAGCGGATGTCTTCCTCGTTCTGGTAGATGTTGACGAAGCGCCGCACGCCCTTGTCGTCGCACAGGCGCTCCTTCAGGCCGGGGTAGTTGCCCTCGAGGTCGTCGATGATCTCGCGGATGTTGCTGCCCTTGGCCTCGACCTCGTCCTTGCCCTCGGTGAGGGTGCGCAGGGGCGTGGGAATGCGAACTGTGATGGCCATCGGTTGCTCTTCTCCTTCAAAAGGCGTGGCGCTAGGCCGCGCAGTCGGGCGGCAGGTAGCGCGAAACGTCGGTGTCCTCAATATCCCCGCGACACAGGGGGCAGGGTTGTTGGCGCGGCACGGCGCTGCGCCGCAGCTGCCCGGACAGGCCGCGATAGCTGTGCAGCACGCCGGCCGCGGCGCTTCGCCCCACGAGCAGGGAGAGCGCCAGCGCCCCCTGGATGGCGCCGAGCACGCCGACCACGGGGCCAATCACACCCGCAGCGGCACAGGTGTCCTGGGGCCCCGAGGGCACGTCCTCGAACACGCAGCGCAGGCAGGCGCTCTCGCCGGGAATGCTGGCCAGGGCCCAGCCCACCCAGCGCACGGCGCCGGCCTGGACCACCGGCACGCCGGCCAGGGCGCAGGCATCGGCGACCAGGAACTTGGTGGCGAAGTTGTCGCCGCCCTCGACTACCAGGTCGAACCGGCCAGCCAGCTCGCGGGCACCGTCCGGCAGCACACGCATTTCACGTGCAACAACCTCGACCTCGTGCCCAACCTCGGCGGCCAGGGCCTGCAGCCGGCGGGCGGCCAGCGGGGCCTTGGGCTGGCCCGCGTCCGCCTCCCGGTAGAGGGTCTGACGCTGCAGGTTGCTCAGGTCCACGACATCGTCGTCGGCCACCGTCAGGTGCCCCACGCCCGCCCGGGCGAGCACCTGACCCGCCGCCGAGCCCAGGCCTCCGGCGCCCACCAGCAGCACCCGGCTGTCCGCGAGGTCCGCCATCAGAAGTACTCTTCGAGGCTGAAGTAGCGCTCGCCCGTGTCGCACAGCAGGGTGACCACGTGCTTGCCAGCCCCGAACTCGGCGGCGACCTGGGCCGCGACGAAGGCGTTGGCGCCCGCGCTGAAGCCCACCAGCAGCCCCGCCTCGCGCGCGAGGCGCTGCTTGGTTTGGTAGGCGTCCCGGTCGCTTACATGGCGAATCTCGTCGACGACGGAGGCGTCGTAGTTGCTCGGAACGAAGCCGGCGCCGATGCCCTGGATCTTGGTCGGACCGGGCTCCCCGCCGCTCAGCACGGGGCTGCTCTCGGGCTCGACCGCGATCACGCGCGTGGCGGCGCTGTGCTGCTTGAGGCGCGCACCGGCCCCGCTCACGGTGCCGCCGGTCCCCACGGCCGACACGAAGGCGTCCACCGGGTCATCGCCCATCGCCTCCAGGATCTCCACGGCCGTGTGCTGCCGGTGGGCCTCCGGGTTGGCGCCGTTGTCGAACTGCATCGGCATGAAAGCCCCGCGGGTCTCGACGATGTCCTGGGCCGCGGCAATCGCGCCCTCCATCACCTGCTCGGCGGGGGTGAGCACGATCTCGGCCCCGTAGGCCTCGAGCAGGGCGCGGCGCTCGAGTGACATGCTCTCGGGCATCGTCAGGACCAGCTTGTAGCCCTTCACCGCGCAGACCAGAGCAAGGCCGATACCGGTGTTGCCGGAGGTCGGCTCGACGATCACCGAGCCCGGGCCGATGCGGCCCTCACGCTCCGCGGTCTCCAGCATCGACAGGCAGATGCGGTCCTTGACCGACCCCCCGGGGTTGAGCTGCTCGGCCTTGGCCCAGATGGCGGCCGAGCCGGCGCTCTCGAGGCACGGCACGCGCACGAGCGGCGTGTTGCCGACGAGCTCGAGGACGGTTTCTACGACGGGTGCGGTCATGACTTCACGGGGTGGGGCGGCCTCAGATGGCGTAGACGTAGCGGCCCCGGGGCTGGCGCGAAAGGCCCAGCGAATCGGCACGCGCGCATAGGTCCGCAAAAGTGAGCGCATCGAAACAGGCCTCGAGCTGATCGCCCAGCTCACCCAGGGCGGCGCCCAGGACCTGCTCGCTCGTGCTCGCGTCCGCGGATGCGGGCTCGGCCAGCAGAACCGGGCCCTCGATGGCGCGCACCACGTCGCCCACGCGCAGGGAACCTGGATCGACGTTCAGGTGGTAGCCGCCCCTGGGGCCGCGCTTGCTGCGCACCATCTCGGCCTTCTTCAGGTCCTGGAAGACCTGCTCGAGGAAGCGCGAGGGGATGCCCTGACGCTCGCTGATCTCCTTGATCTGTGCGCCTCGCTCCCCGGCGTGGTAGGCCAGGTCGAAGACCGCCTGGATGGCGTAGCGCCCCTTGTTGGACAGCTTCATGGCTCACGACGCACCAGCCCCCGCGGGGCAGCGCGAGCAAAACATACATAACCCCATCGGGAACTGCAAGAATAGCCGCCGGAAGCTCGAAATGCCCCGGCAGCACGGGTAGGCTCCGGCCGCGATGGACGCACCCAAGACCGCCCAGCAGGACGACGACACCCTGCCGCCCGTGGAGGACATCCAGTGGGCCCAGGCTCCGTACATCGTCGGTAGCGGCTTCTGCATGGGCACCGCCGACGTGGTGCCGGGGGTCAGCGGCGGCACCATGGCCGTCGCGATGGGCATCTACCGCCAGCTCCTGGCGGCCATCACCTCGGCCGACACCGAGGCGATCCGGGCTCTACTGCGCTTCCGCATCCCGGAGCTGCTGGCGCGCGTCCACTGGCGCTTCCTGCTGATGCTCGTCACCGGCGTCGGCCTCGGCATCGGCACGATGGTCAAGGTCGTGGGGCTTCCCGAGCTCATCAAGACCAACCCCACGCCGGTCTACGCCACCTTCTTCGGGTTGGTCCTGTCCTCCGCCTTCATCCTCGCGCGCCGCATCCCGGTGTGGAGCGGCGGGCGCGTGGGCGCGCTGCTCGGCGGCGCCGGGCTCGGCTTCGCGGTCGTGAACCTGGTTCCGGTCGACACACCCGAAGCCAGTTGGTTCGTGTTCTTCAGCGGGACGATCGCGATCTCCGCGATGCTGCTGCCGGGCATCTCCGGCTCCTTCATCCTGCTGATCCTCGGCAAGTACGCCTATGTGCTCAACGCCCTCGGCAACCTGGACCTCGGCGTCATCGCGCCCTTCGCGCTGGGCTGTCTCGTCGGCGTGATCGCCTTCTCGCGCGTGGTCGGCTGGGCGCTGTCGCGCTGGCACGACACGGTGATCGCCGCTCTCACCGGTCTGCTGATCGGCAGCCTGTGGCGGATCTGGCCCTACCAAAAGCTCACGACGATCATCGTGAGGGAGAACCCGCGCGTGATCGGCGCCGAGCCCTACATGCCCGCACAGCTCGAGCTCGGCGTCGTGGCGCTCTTCGTGGCCGGCATGGTCGGCGTGATCGCCCTGGAGGCCTTCGCCAGCCGCCGCGCGCGGACGTGAGCGGTTGTCCACCGCACCATCTCGGTTCAAGGTTTGCCACGTCGAGATGGAGAGGGACGCGCGATGAACGTAGCGAGATGGATCTGCCTGCTGGCTGTGCTGCTCACAGCGTGCGGCGACTCGGATGACGGCAGCACCGGGATGGGCGATGGCGACGACACCGCCAGCGCCGGGGACGGTGCAGGGGATGGAGACGGCGATGGCGACCGTGCGACCGCCGCCGACGCCGATCCGCGCCCCACGGCGACAGGCACGCGCGAGCTGATCCCGGAGGACTGCCGTGGCTTCGACTTCGAGGGCCTGCTCTACAGTCCTGGCGGCGACGTGCTGCCAAACACCTGCGAGCCCTTCCACGCCACCCTCAACAACCCCTACGCCGTGCGCTGCGTCGATGTCTGGCCCTGGTACGACAGCGGCTTTCCGGGCGACGAGCTCTGCATCCTGCCACCGCCACCCGACCAGGGTCTGCAGGTGGGCGTGCACCCGCAGGGCAAGGAATGGCACGCCGAGGTCTCTAGCGGCGACATGAGCGGTTACGAGGGCCTCGACGACGACTGGACGATGGAGCCGGGCGAAGAGGAGGACGCCAACTACCTCACCGGCCTCGAGACCGACGAGGACCACGACTACTACCGCAACTACGTGCGCATGCGCGCCGGCTCGCACCACGCCATCGTCTCCCACGACGAGGGCGGCGTGGAGCAGGAGGTGTGGGCGCCGGCGTCACCGGTCGGCCTGTTCCAGGGCACCCAGCTGCCGAGCGTGCAGCGGGTCGACCAGAACACGCCCGACACGCTGGACGCGCCGGAGGAAGACGCGGGCCTGTACGCCGTGCTGCCCGCCGGCGCCGGCGTGACCTTCAACCTGCACCACTTCAACAGCAGCGACCACGCCATCATGAAGGAGATGTGGATCAACATCTGGTTCTCGGAGCAGGCCGAGACACGCATCTTCTCGCTCGTGGGACTCGAGTTTGGCCAGACCGGCAGCCTGGCTCTCGAGCCCGGAGAGAGCGCCGACCTGCACTACCTGTGGGAGGTCGACGCGCCCACGCGCGTGGTCTACATGACCGGGCACCGCCACGCCTGGACGACGAGCTTCAGCTCCTGGGTGGAGCACGAGGACGGCGAGACCTCCGTCGTCTACCAGTCCTTCGACTGGTTCGATCAGCCCACCTATCGCTACAACAGCGAGATCGACAACCCGGTGGCGGACCACGAGGCGCGCATCGATGGCGGGGCCTCGGGCGTCCTGACCGTGCAGCCCGGTGAGCGGCTGCACTTCAGCTGTCACATCGACTACACCGAGGCGCGGGCCCAGGCCGAGGGCGCGCCCTCGCCGAGCGAGATCGGCACCCTGCGCTTCGCCAACCAGGCCTTCACCGGCGAGATGTGCCTGCTCTACGGCGGCACTGCGGGGATCGAGCTGTCCGCCCCGATCGAGGCCGGGGGCCCGCTGCCGGACTTCGCGGCCCAGTAGGCCTCTTCGAGGCGTGCTTCCAGGCCTGCTTCCGCGCTAATCTATCGGGCGGACGGCCGCACCGGATGGACCTCTACAGCGCCTCACGCCGATACACTCGCCCCTTCACCTTCACGAGCGACTCCGATCGCGCGGCGTTGCCGATCGCCGCACGCGGGATCATCGGCGACGGTCACACCGCCGCGCTCGTGCGCGTGGACGGAGCCATCGACTGGCTCTGCCTGCCCCAGTTCGACAGCCCCAGCATCTTCAGCGGGATCCTCGACGCCGAGCGCGGCGGCTTCACGTCGATCACGCCCGCCTGCTATCCGTTCGAGAGCCTGCAGGCCTACGACCCCGACACCAACGTGCTCGAGACCCTGCACGAGATCCCGGGCCAGGGCACGGTGCGCGTGACGGACTACATGCCCTGGACCGACGATCCGCGCGCCACCATCCACGAGGTCCATCGCCGCGTGGAGTGCCGCGACGGCGAGGTCGAGCTCGACATGGTCTTCGACCCGCGCTTCGACTACGGGCGCACCGCGCCCACGTTCGAGATCGGCGAGCACGGCGTCCTGGCGCGCAGTGGCGACCAACGCCTGGTGGCAGCCACGGGGGGCCGTGTGCAGTGGGAGACCCGGGAGCAGGGAGGCGTGCGCGCGCGGCTACGGCTCAAGCGCGATGAGAGACGTTGGATGATCCTCTCCTGGAACGCGCCAACCCCGGAGACGATCGGCACCTACCGCCCCTTCGATCAGCTGCGCACCACGCGCGCCCACTGGCGCGACTGGGCGCGCGGCCTGGAATACGAGGGGCCGTTTCGCCACCACGTGATGCGCTCGGCGCTGGCGCTCAAGCTGATGATCTACGGGCCGACCGGCGCGATGGTCGCGGCGCCGACCACGTCCCTGCCCGAGTGGCTCGGCGGCGGACGCAACTGGGACTACCGCTACGCCTGGACGCGCGACACCGCGATGGCGATCCACGCCGCCAACCGCATCGGCTACCGCCACGAGGCGCGCGAGTTCTTCCACTTCGTGCGCGACGCCCTCGAAGAGAGCCCGCAGCTCGAGGTGATGTACACGATCGACGGCGCGCGAGTGCCCACCGAGGAGGAGCTGCCGCACCTGTCCGGCTACGCCGACAGCAAGCCCGTGCGCATCGGCAACGGCGCCAAGGACCAGCTCCAGCTCGACACCGCCGGTGCGCTGATCGACGCGGCCTTCATGTACGAGAAGTCGGGCGGCGCCCTGGGCGTGCGCGCGTGGCGCCAGCTGCGCACGGTGACCGACCAGGTGACGCGCGACTGGCACAAGCCCGACCACGGCATCTGGGAGCCGCGCAGCGGGGTGCAGCACAACGTCCACTCCAAGCTGATGAGCTGGGTGGCGCTCGATCGCGGTCACACGCTCGCCCAGCGCTTTCACGATCACGACCACGCCGAGCGGTGGGCCCATGCCGCGACCGCGGTGCGCCGGGACCTGCTCGACAACGGCCTCGATCCGAGCGGCAAGCACTTCGTGCGCAACTACGGCACCGACAAGGTCGACGGCGCGCTGCTGCTGTTGCCGATCTTCGAGCTGCTCGATCCGACCGATGCGCGCATGCAAGCGACGATCGAGGCGATCCGCAGCCAGCTCGGCACCGGTCCCTTCCTGCACCGCTACCGCGCCGAGGACGGGGTAGGCGGCCCGGAGGGCGCCTTCATCCTGTGCGGCTTCTGGCTGGCGGAGGCGCTGGCCGACGCAGGACGGGTGGAGGAGGCGCAGGAGGTCTTCGTCGCCCACGCCGAGGCCTCCAACCACCTGGGGCTGCTGAGCGAGGAGATCGACCCGGACCGGGGCACGCTCCTCGGCAACTTCCCCCAGGCCTTCTCGCACCTGGGGCTGATCAACGCCGCCATCGGCATCGACAAGGCGCTGCGCATGCGCGACGAGGGGACCGACCCGGTGAGCGGGCGGCGCTGATGGCATGACCGCACGGCCACCCCATCGCGCGCTGCACGGCTTGGTCACCGCCGCCATCGCGCTGCTGCTCGCGCCGGCCGTCGCCGCCGAGCAGCCCAGCACGCTGTCGAGCTGCGTCGACGAGGTGCTCAAGAGCGTGCGCTCCGAGGGCGCGCGTCCATACGGCAAGCCCCACGTGGAGTTCCTGTTGGTCTCGGACCAGCGCACCTGGGAGTACCGCCTGCCACGCGACGGCTGCTTCGGCTTCATGGCCATCGGCCATCGCCAGGTGCAGCATCTGGGGCTCTCGCTCTACGCCGAGACCGGCCGACTGCTGGCGCGCGATCCGGAGCGCAACGCCCACGCCTACGCGCGCTTCTGCGGCAAGAGCGGCAGGCGCTTCGTGGCGGAGGTGCGCATGCTCGACGGAGAAGGGGAGGTGCATCTGATCCCTCTCTGGGACGCGCCCCCGCGCCTGAAGACGCTCGAGCGCACCATGCAACGCTGCATGCACTCGGGCGCGCCGCGACCGAGCCCCGTCGACGTGGGACCGGAGCCGACCGGCCCGCCGGTGGACGCCGAGCTGCTCTCGGTGGCGCGCCGCCTCGGCAAGCTGGGCTATCGCCTCGAGGGCGGCGTCCTGTTCGGCGGGCTGCCGGAGCGGCGCCACGAAGCGCGCCGAATCGCGCTCGAGGGCGGCGCGTGCTACGCGCTGGCCGCGGTCGGCGACAGCGGCGTCGAGGACATCGACCTGCGCCTCCTGCACATGGAGGAGAACCTGGCGGTGGTCGCGTCGGACTCGACGCGGCGGCGTGAGGCGGTGGTCAAGGTGTGCCCCGAGCGTTCGGGCACCTTCCTGCTCGACGTTCGCATGTACCGTGGCGCCGGCAACTACGTGGTGCAGAGCTTCGGGCTGCAGGAACCCAAGGACGCACTCGCCGAGGGCGTGCGCGGCGGCACACGCATCCCCTACGCCGAGCTGACGGCGCAGATCGCGCGGCGTGGCCTGCGCGCCCAGCCGCTGACCTGGGGCCTGCTGCGCCCTGGTCAGGGCCAGACCATCCCGGTCGAGGTGGAGGGTGGACGCTGCTACGCGATCAGCGCCATCGCGACGCCGGACTTCGCCGGCGCCGACCTGGACCTGAGCCTGCTCGATGCCGGCGGGCGCGTGGTCGCCGCCGAGATCGGCCCCAACCCCCATCCGCTGGTCTACCACTGCGCCGAGCGCGGGAGCATCCTGCGCGCCGTCCTGCGCGGCCACGACCTGCGCCGTCCGGGCCGCTTCCTACTCGTGGTCGGTCACGACGACGCCCAGGAGGTCGCGGAGGTGAGCCAATGAGCGCCCTCCGCGAGGCCGCCGGTCAGCGCGCCTGCCCGGCCGTCCTGCGCCCACTGCGGCGCGGGCTGGCCCCGTGCATGCTAGCGCTGCTCGCCGCCTGCGCGACGACCGCTTCCTCCGGCTCGATCCCCTCCGAGGCCCCGCAAGCGCCGCGCACCTCCTTCCGCGACGGCGACGACCGTCTCTCGGTCTCGATGCGGGCCCTGTCCGCCCAGCTGCACGAGGCGGGGCTGCGCGCCGACCGCCACGAGTACCGCGGCTTCCTCACCGCGGGCGCCCGTTCGACCCACGCGCTGCGCATCCCTCCCCGCACGTGCCAGACCCTGGTGGCGATCGCCTCACGCGGAGTCCACGACATGGACGCCGCGGTCTACAGCCCTGCGGGCGAGATGTTGGCGGCCGACTCCCAACCCGACGCGCACCCGACCATCCAGGTGTGCAGCGGCGACGAGGCGGCGGCGCTCTACTACGTGGTGCACATCTACGAGGGGGCCGGCGCCTACCTGATGGTGCCCTTCGAGGGTCCGCCGGGGCGTCTGGAAGCGGGTGCACGCTTGCTTGGCGGACGCCCCGCGATCGCGCGCCTGGGGCGACAGCAGGCCGACAACCTGGATCGTGTGGCGGCGTTCCGCGACGGCGTGCTGCGGCGTGGCTTCGAGGCGCACGGCTCGCCGCTGCCCATGCCGCTATCGCGCAACCAACGGATGCGGGTGGCGCTGCCCGTGCAGCCCGGTGCCTGCTACACGGCGGGCGCCTTCGCGCTCGACGGCATCGGCGACGTGAACCTGCGCGTGCTCGACGAGGAGGGCGTGGAGGTGGGACGCGACGAGTCTCCCGAGCGCGACGCCTCCACGCAGTTCTGCGCCGATCGCCGCGCCGAGTACACGACCGAGGTCCACGCCAGCCTGGGCGAAGGCCAGGCGTTGCTCGAGATCTTCCGCGTCGAGGCCGCTGCGATCGGCGGCCACAGCGGGCTGTGGCTTGGCGAGCGGCCCGTGGTGCGCGCCGCCACCATGCCATTGCCCGAGGCGCGCGGGGCGGTCGCGGCCGAGGCCGGGCGCGACGGCTTCAGGCGACCGCGGCTGATCCACGAGGGCTACCTGGCAACCGGCGAGGTGGCACACGCGCAGCTCGCCCTGGGCGCCAAGCGCTGCGCGCGCGTGCACGCCGTCGGTGGCCGCGGGGTGCGCGCCCTGGCGCTCGAAGCGCGCGACGAGGAGGGCAACGTGCTGACGAGCACGCGCGGCGGCGCCCAGACCACCTACGTGCACGTGTGCGCGAAGAAGCCCCGTGAGGTCGCATTCACGGTCCACGCCAAGGGCGGGGGAGGGCGCTTCGCCCTGGTGACCCACGGCGCCCGCTTCGGCACCGTTCCACCGCGCGAGGCCGACGAGCAGGTACGCGCCCACTTCCTGCAGGCCATGCGCAAGGCGCGCGATGCCGGCTACCGCCTCCACGGCGCCTTCGAGAAGGGCCCGCGCCGCATCCCCCTCGGCAAGAAGGATCCCCGCTCGGTCCTCTTCGGCGCGGAGTCCGCGCGCTGCGTCCGCGCCTACGCGCTGGCCGGCCCCGCCCGCGTCAAGACCCTCCTGCGCGTCCACGACGAAGTCGTCGCCACCAGCGCCGGCCCCGCACCCGACCGCGTCGCCGCCCGCGGCGGCGAACGCCTCGACAGCGGCGC
>JAPPOT010000849.1 GCA_028817855.1 Myxococcales bacterium | reverse complement strand
CGTCACCGATCCGGGCGTCGCCAGCCCACCCGCGGGCGCCGCGGGCCGCACCGCCATGGGGCTGCCCCATTCCTCACCCCCAAAGCGCAGCGGGGACAGCGATGCGGTGGTCGCACCGCGGCCGGTGGAGGCTGCCCAGGATGGCGGTGGAGGTGACTCCACCGCCAGTGTGGGACCGACCAGCGACAAGCCCACCCCCGGCCCCAATCTCGGTGCCGCCGGGCGCACCATGCTCGGGATGCCGAACGTGGAGGAGCTCAAGCAGGCGACCGCGGCCCAAGCCAAAGAGGCCAAGGCCGATGGGGGCGTGCCCAAGGGCACTGTGATGGGCATCGCGCCGGGTGACGCGCCCGCCCCGCAGTCCGCAGCGTCGACCCCGGAGCCGGGGCCCGGGGGAACCAAGCCGCAGCTGGAGAACACAGTCGTTGGCTTCGACACGGCGGACCTGCCGCCGGAGGTTCGCGCGGCGATCGAGCGCGGTCAGGGCGGCGCGGAGCGGGGCGACGTCGAGGATGCGGATACCTCCGCGCCGTTGCCGCGAAAGACCGCTGCCGGCGACAGCCGTGGTCGCACGATGCTCGGTGTCGGCATGGGCGACGCGAAGGAGCCCGCGGCGCCGTCTGCAACGACGTTGCGCACCTCGGTGACCGAGCCCATCACGCCGGTCAAGCGCAGCATGGCGCCCACCATCCTGGTGATCGTGCTGCTCGTGCTGGCCGCGGCCGGTGCCTTCTTCGCGTTGCGCAACGGCGGTGGCGCGCGCTCGGCGGTGGAGGCCAGCGTCGTGCGCGAGGGCGCAGTCGAGTACATGCAGTTCACGGTGACGGGCGCTGCACCCGGCGCGAAGCTGCGCTTCGGCGGGCAGGAGAAGGTGCTCGAGGCGGGGCAGACACGCTTTCGACTGAGCGCCGACTCGCTCTCGGTCGGCAAGAACGCCGTGCTGGTCGAGGTGGTGGGCCCGAACGGCAGCGTGAGCTCCGAGCGCATCACGCTCGAGCTGCAGCACCGCGTGACCCTCGACACCTCACCCCTGCGCGCGGGTCGCACCGCGGTCGACGTGGTCGTGGCCGCCATGCCGGGTTCCAAGGTGATGCTCGACGGCAAGCCTCTGGACCTGGACCTGCAGGGCCGCGGCATGCGGACCGACCCGCTGGACCCGAGCGCGGCCGCGGAGGACGGTAGCCTGGAGCACGTGGTGGAGTACCGGGTGGAGCCGCCGACGGGCGAGGCCCAGGTGGGTGAGCTGCGCACTCGCATCCCGGTCGCCTCGATGCAGATCGATCGCCCCGGGCAGGCCGTCGTGACCGACGAGGACTCGATCGAGATCGCGGGCGCGGTGGGGCGTGACACCCAGGTCTCGATCGACGGTCACGCCGTCGCGGTGCAGGGCGGACGCTTTCTTCACCGGTTCAAGCTCGGACACGAGGGCGTGCACCAGGCGCGCGTGATGGCTACCTCGGATGGGCGAGCGCCCAAGCTGGTCTCGGTGCGGGTGGAGCGCGTCGCCAACCTCGCGCGTGCCGCCGCCGGGTTCGCAGCCGACGCGTCCCTGACCTACGCGAAGATCTCACAGAACCCCGAGATCTACCGTGGCCAGAAGGCAGCCTTCGACGGGCGCGTCTATCACGTCGGGGTCGAGAAGGGGCGCAGCGTGCTGCAGATGCTCGCGCGCGATTGCCCGGACGGGCTGCGCTGCCCGCTCTGGGTGACCTATCCCGCGGCCACCGAGTTCACCACGAACAGCTGGGTGCGGGCGTTGGGCGTGCTCGCGGGCGAGCAGCAGTTCCGTGCCGAGAACGACGAGATCCGGACGGTGCCGAAGCTGGAGGCGACCTTCCTGCTGCCCGCGGAGCCGTGAGCCGGAGAGGCGGAGCCGGGATGCGTCGGAGTGCCGCGACTGCAGCGCCAGTGCTCCGGCACAGGCAAGGTGCTCCGCGATGGCGCTGCGCCGGGCGTGCGTGGCAAGGCGCGAAGGGCAGGGGGACCCGCCGGTACGTCGAGTACTCGCAACGCCGCCACGCGCGGTCGGAGCAATCCAGGATGGGTCGCTATGCCTATGTCGGAGCACTCGTGCTGTCGATCGCCTGCGCCGGGCTTGCGGCCGCGCAGAGCGTGGAGATCGGCCGCTACGTCGAGCTGCCATACGGCGTGGGGCGCGGTCACCCCTACGGCATGACGGGCGCCGACGGCCGGCGCTCCAGCCGCTCGCTCGCGCGTGCGCCTCGCGCTGCGCCGCGCGAGCGCTGGGCGACCCGCCTGTCCGAGCGCCGCTTGCTTCCGCCGGCGATCCTGGCGGACGGCACGCTCGCGATCGGTTCGGCCAGCGGCGTGTCGGCGTTCGACACCAACGGCAAGCCGCTGTGGAAGGTGCGGCTCGGGCAGGTGCGCTTCACGCCCTCGGTGACCCCTGCGGGCGAGCTGCTCGTGGCGACGTATGAAGGAAAGCTGTGGCTGGTCGAAAGGGGCGGCCGGCAGCGGCGGCTCGAGAGCAGGGTGGCGCTCTCCGGGCTGCCGCTCGTGCTCGATGGCGGCTCGGTCGTGATCGGCGCGCGCGACAGCCAGGTCCACGTGCTCGACCTGGAGGGAACGGAGTTGCTGCGCGTGCCGACCGGAGCGCGCGAGCCATTCTGGACCGCCAGTGTGGGAGGCGGCCTGTTGGCGGTGGCGGGACCGGAGCGTGAGCTCGTGCTGCTGTCGTTGCACGCCGGGCGCGAGCGCGTTGTCAAGCTTCCCGAGCGCGTGACCCAGGGGCTCGCGGTCGACGACCGTTCGACAGTCTGGCTGATCGGCGACCAGGGCACACTCTTCGGCGTGGGCGCCGATGGGCGCTTCCGAGCCACCATTCCGCTCGGTGACCGCGGCTCGACGCCGGTGGCGATCGGTCGCGACGGCGCGCTCAGGCTCGGGCTGCCGACGCGCGAGGTCGTGTGCATCGGCGCCGACGGCCGCGAGCGCTGGCGACGTGGCATCGACGGCCGTCCCAGCGCACCGCTACTCGATGCGGACGACACCCTGCTCGTGCTCTCGGCGCGCGGCTCACTCTACGCGATCGATGCCCGGGGGGAGCTGCTGTGGCGCGTGCGCGTGGGGGTGCACCAGGGCAGCCGTCCGGTGCTGGGTGCGGATGGAACGATCTACCTGGTCGGCCGTGATGGCCTCGTGAAGGCGGTGCGGTGATGGGGGCACCGTCCTTCGACGCACGGGAGCTCGACTATGAGCTGCCCGAACAATGCATCGCCCAGGCGCCCTTGCCGGAGCGCGACGCGGCTCGGCTGCTGTGCACGCCGCGCGGTGAGCTCTCGGCGCGGCACGCCCAGGTGCGCGACCTCCCGGAGCTGCTCGCCCCGTCGCTGCTGGTGCTCAACGACACGCGCGTGATGCCCGCGCGCCTGCTGGGCCAGCGGCCGAGCGGCGGTCGGGTGGAGCTGCTGCTCGTCGAGCGAGTGGGGCCGCCAGGCGTGCGCGAGCGGTGGCGCTCCCTGGGCCGGGCGAACAAGAGCCTACGTCCCGGCGATTTGCTGCGCTTCGGGGATGTGGGCGCGGTGATCGAGGCGGAGGTGGAGTCCTGCCAAGGGCGCGAGCTCGAGGTCACGCTGCAGGCCGAGGGCGGAGTCGAGCAGGCCCTCGCGAGTGTGGGCCGCGTCCCGTTGCCGCCCTACATCCGTCGCGACGCCGATTCGGAGGATGCGCGGCGCTACCAGACCGTCTACGCCCGGGAGCAGGGGGCGGTGGCGGCGCCGACCGCCGGGCTGCACTTCACGCCCGAGCTGCTCGAGCGCATCGAGCACGCCGGGCATCGCATCGCGCGCGTCACGTTGCACGTGGGGCCCGGGACGTTCGCACCGCTGCGCAGCGACGACCTGGCGGACCACGAGATGCATCCGGAGCGCTTCGAGGTCCCGGATGCCACCGTGGAGGCGATCGCGGCCGCGCGTAGGGAAGGGCGCCGCGTGCTGGCGGTCGGGACCACCGTGGTGCGCGCGCTCGAGGCGGCCGCGGACCCGAACGGGGCCGTCCGCGCCGGGCCGGCGAGCACCTCGATCTTCATCTATCCGCCCTACCGCTTTCGCGTGGTCGAGGCGCTGATGACCAACTTCCACCTGCCCCGCGCGACGCTACTGGCACTGGTGATGGCGCTCGGTGGCAGCGAGGCGATGCGCGGCGCCTACCGCGAGGCGATCGATCGAGGCTATAGGTTCTACAGCTACGGAGACGCGATGTTGATCGGAGGGACGCCGTGACCGAGGGCTTCGGCTTCGAGGTGCTGGCGAGCGACGGCTCCGCGCGCGCGGGCCGGCTCACCACGACGCGCGCGGAGATCGAGACGCCGGTCTTCATGCCGGTGGGCACCCAGGCGACCGTCAAGACGCTGAGCTGCGACGAGGTGGCCGACACCGGCGCGCGCCTGATTCTCGGCAACACCTACCACCTGATGCTGCGACCGGGGTCCGAGCTGATCGCGCAGCTCGGTGGTCTGCAGTGCTTCATGGGCTGGCGCCACGCCATGCTCACCGACAGCGGTGGCTATCAAGTCTTCTCGCTCGCCAAGCTCCGCAAGATCGAGGACGGGGGGGTCACCTTTCGCTCCCACCTGGACGGCAGCAAGCACCTGTTGTCGCCGGAGCGGGCGATGCAGGTCCAGGCCGAGCTCGGCTCGGACATCGCGATGGTGCTCGACGAGTGCCCCCAGGGGGGCGCCCCGCGCGCAGACGTGGAGCAGGCCGTGCGCCGCAGCAGTGCGTGGGCCCGACGCTGCCTGGAGGCGCCGCGCGCGCCCGGCCAGGCGTGCTTCGGGATCGTGCAGGGCGGGACCTTCGACGACCTGCGGATCGCTCACCTCGAGGAGCTGTCTGCGTTGGGCTTCGACGGCCTGGCCCTGGGTGGCTTCTCGGTGGGCGAGCCGATCGCGGAGATGTATCGGCTGCTCGAGGAGCTCGCCCCGCGCATGCCCGCCAGCCGACCGCGCTACCTGATGGGAGTGGGCAAGCCGATCGATCTGCTGCGAGCCGTGGCCGCGGGCATCGACATGTTCGACTGCGTGCTGCCCACGCGCAACGCGCGCAACGGTCAGGCGCTGACGTGGCAGGGGAGGGTCAACCTCAAGCAGAGCCGTCACCGGGACGATGCGGACCCGCTCGATCCGCGCTGCGATTGCCCCGTGTGCACGACCCACAGCCGCGCCTACCTGCGTCACCTGGTGCAGGCAGGCGAGATGCTCGGCGGGCGGCTGCTCACGCAGCACAACCTGCACTTCTATGCCTCACTGATGCGTGAGGCACGTCACGCAATCGCCGAGCGTCGCTACGCCCAGTTCGCCGCGGAGGCAGAGCGCCGCATGCGGGAGCAGGACGAGATCGCCGCAGCCTCCATGTAGGCTCTGCGCCCACCCTCGCAGTGCGGTCACCGCGGCTGGTACCCTGAGGGCCTCGCTCGTGAGCAGCTTCGACGTCTTCGTGCACGGCTTCCGGGAGGGGGACAGCGGCGTGGCCGCGGCCCTGGTGGAGAAGTTCGGCCTGGACCGCACGGTCGCCGAGGTGATCGAGCTGTCGGCGCCGTGCGTGGTGGTGAGCGCGCTGCCGCAGGCCTTCCTGTCCGCCTATCGCACCGCCCTCGAGGAGTGCGGCGCAGCGGTCCAGATCAGTGAGTCGGAGGAGCCCCCGCGCGAGCCCTCTACGGTGGCACCGAGCCTACACGCCGGTGCGGTCCTCGAGCTGCCGCTGCCGCTTGCCGCGCGCTTCCCCGATGCCACGGAGCGTAGCTCCGGCATGCGCGGACCCGACGCCACCCAGGCGCAGGTCCGGGCCCCTTCGGTCGCGCCGCCACCCCTTTCAAAGCGCGCGCCGCGCACGGGCGACATCACGCTGGCCGCAGGGACGGCGCCCCGGCCCCAGAACTGGCTCTTG
>JAPPOT010000780.1 GCA_028817855.1 Myxococcales bacterium | reverse complement strand
CACGATGTGGGGGGGCTCGGGCTCCTGCTCGTTGCGCGTGGCGCACGCGATCACCCAGTGCGCCCCCAGCCCTGCCCACTGCACGATTCCCCCCCGATCCATCACGCTGAAGTAGCGCGCGCTTCGGCGCGGTCGTCCAGGCGACAGGATGGACCACGCGACCGCGCTTCCGCCCACCCTGCCTGCCTGGATCCGCACGCTACTCAGGCCAGGTCGAAGCGGTCCGCGTTCATGACCTTCGTCCACGCCGCGACGAAGTCCTGGACGAACCGCTCCCGGTTGTCATCCTGGGCGTAGAGCTCCGCGTACGCGCGCAGCACCGAGTTGGACCCGAAGACCAGGTCCACCCGCGAGGCCGTCCACTTCACCTCGCCCGTGCCACGATCGCGCAGCTCGTAGCTTCCGTCGGCAGCCGGCCGCCACGCGTAGCGCATGTCGGTCAGGTTCACGAAGAAGTCGTTGCTGAGCACGCCCACCCGCTCGGTGAGCACACCCTCGCGACTGCCGCCGTGGTTGGTGCCGAGCACGCGCATGCCGCCAACCAGCACGGTCATCTCCGGCGCGCTGAGGCCCATCAGCTGCGTGCGGTCGAGCATCAGCTCCTCGGCGCTCACCGCGTAGTCCTGCTTGAGCCAGTTGCGGTAGCCATCGTGGATCGGCTCGAGCACCTCGAACGAAGCCGCATCGGTCATCGCCTCGCTGGCGTCGCCGCGCCCCGGCGCAAACGGCACGCGGACCTCGAAGCCGGCCGCCGCGGCCGCCTGCTCGACGCCGACGTTGCCCGCGAGCACGATCACGTCCGCCAGGCTCGCGCCCGTCTCCCGCGCGATGCCGCCGAGCACCTCGAGCACACGCGCGAGCCGCTCGGGCTCGTTTCCCTCCCAGTCCTTCTGGGGAGCCAGCCTAATGCGCGCGCCGTTGGCGCCCCCGCGCATGTCCGAGCCGCGGAAGGTCCGCGCGCTGTCCCAGGCGGTCGAGACCAGCTCACCGATCGTCAGCCCGGCATCCGCGATGCGTGCCTTGACCGCCTCCACGTCGTAGTCCGTGGGACCTGCGGGCACCGCGTCCTGCCAGATCAGGTCCTCGGCCGGCACGTCGGGTCCGACGTAGCGGCTCTTCGGACCCATGTCGCGGTGCGTCAGCTTGAACCAGGCGCGCGCGAAGACCTCCGAGAAGTAATCCGGATCCGCGTGGAAGCGCTCCGAGATCTTGCGATAGGCGGGGTCTCGCGCCATCGCCATGTCGGCATCCGTCATGATGGGGTTGTGGCGGACCGACGGATCCTCCACGTCGACGGGCCGGTCTTCATCGGCGATGTCGACGGGCTCCCACTGCCACGCGCCCGCGGGGCTCTTCTTCAGCTCCCACTCGTGGTTCAGGAGCATCTCGAAGTAGCCGTTGTCCCAGCGCGTCGGATGGCTCGTCCAGGCACCCTCGAGGCCGCTGGTGACGGTGTCGCGGCCGCAGCCCTTGCCCTTCGGGTTGCTCCATCCCAGGCCCTGCTCCGCGACGTCCGCCGCCTCCGGGTCCGGCCCGAGCGCGCTCGCATCCCCGTTGCCGTGGGCCTTGCCGACGGTATGGCCGCCGGCCGTGAGCGCGACCGTTTCCTCGTCGTCCATCGCCATGCGCGCGAAGGTCAAACGCACGTCCTGGGCGGTCCTGAGCGGGTCCGGCTTGCCATCGACGCCCTCGGGATTGACGTAGATCAGGCCCATCTGGACGGCGGCGAGGGGGTCTTCCAGCGTCTCGCGCGCCTCGCCCCCATGGCGCATCGAGTCGAGCCACTCCTTCTCGGAGCCCCAGTAGATGTCCTTCTCGGGGTGCCAGATGTCGTCGCGGCCAAACGCGAAGCCGTAGGTCCGCAGCCCCATGGACTCGTAGGCGACCGTGCCCGCCAGAATGATCAGATCCGCCCAGCTGACCCGGTTGCCGTACTTCTTCTTGATCGGCCACAGCAGGCGGCGGGCCTTGTCCAGGTTGCCGTTGTCCGGCCATGAATTGAGCGGGGCAAAGCGCTGGTTGCCCGTCGCGCCACCACCGCGGCCATCGGCGGTGCGATAGGTCCCGGCCGCGTGCCAGGCCATGCGGATCATCAGCCCGCCGTAGTGGCCCCAGTCCGCCGGCCACCAGGCCTGGCTGTCGGTCATCAGGGCGTGCAGATCCTCTTTCAGGGCCTCCACGTCGAGCTTCTTCAGCTCCTGGCGGTAGTCGAAGTCGGCACCGAGCGGATCCGTCTTGCGGTCGTGCTGGTGCAGGATGTCCAGGTTCAGCGCGTTGGGCCAGAAGTCCGGACGCGCCGTGCTGACGTTCGTGCTGCCACCGTGCGTGAATGGGCACTTGCCCCCGCTGCTCTTGTCTCCGCTCATGATGCGTTCCCCTTCCCAACACGGACTCCGTGCTGGATGTTCATGGATGTCTCCTGTCGCGGCGGCTCCCACCGCGGCGGTCCGGGCATCGGCGCCCACGGATCAGTCTTGGCCCCTGGCCAGGTTCATGCCAGACGAACGTATCGAACGTACGTTCGATACCAGTGATGATCTACCGCCACCTTGGGCCGGCCTAGGTGAGGGGGTCGAGCACGAGCGAGCGCCGTGGCTGGGGACCGAGCGCCTTGTGGAGACTCGCGCGGATGACGTCCACCAGCGCCTCACCCACCCGCCGTCTCAGGTCGGAGCGCGCCGTCACCAGCCCGATCTCGCGCACGGGACGCGGCGACACCAGCGGCCGCAGCTGCCCGTCGCGACGCCTCTTCGGCAACCGCTCGGCGACCAGCGCGGGCAGGACCGTGGCGCCCATGCCCTCGTCCACCAGCCGGATGAGGGTCTCGAAGCTGCCGCTCTCGAACCGCACGTTCGCGGGGCAGCGCGGATCGTCCGAGCGGCAGTAGCTCAAGACCTGCGTCCGAAAGCAGTGACCCTCGGGCATGACCCAGAGGTCACGCCGCTCCAGATCGCCCTGGGCGACCGACTTCTTGCGCAGCAGCGGGTCGCCCGGCGGCAAGTAGGCGAGCAGCGCCTCGCGACCCAGCACCGCTTCGGTCAGGCCGCTCACCGACAGCGGCGTCGCCGCAATGCCCGCCTCGAGCGTGTCGGACTGCAGGCGTGCGATCACATCCTCGGTCTTCAGCTCCTCGATCGTCAGCTCGACCCGTGGGTAGCGCACGATGAAGTCGCCGAGAAAGATCGGCAGCACGCTCGCCGACAGCGTCGGGATCACCCCCAGACGATAGGGCCCCGCCGGCTCCTCCTGCTCGGCGGCGACCTGCCCGAGCCGCTCGGTCTCGCGGAGCACGACGCGCATCTGTGCAAGGGCGGCCTCACCTTCCTGCGTCACCAGCACGGGCTTCTTGCTGCGATCGAAGAGCACGACTGCAAGCAGCTCCTCCAGCCGCTGGATCTGCATGCTGAGGCCGGATTGGGAAACGTGGCAGCCCTCGGCGGCTAGCCGAAAGTTGCGGGTCTCGCCGACCGCAACGGCGTAGCGCATCTGCGTGAGGGTCACTTGATCCAGGTCCATCGCTGGGAGGCTAGCGGACCCATCAGTTCAAGTGAACGGAGCATCAGGTTGTTCGATTGGGAATTGCACGTGACGTGCATATGGTTCCCCCGCGCTCCCTTGGGGGCGCTCACTGGGCATGGAGAGAATCAATGTATCGCCAACTTGGAACGAATGACGCGGGGAGCATTCCCCGAACGGGTGTGATCTGGCCGCTCGCTCTTGCGCTCGGTCTGACCGCATCGTCGCTCGGCTGCTCGCGCCCCGCCGCGCAGGAGCCGACAGCCGCCCCCGCCGCGGGTGGTGAGGCGGCAGCGCCAGCGCAGCACGGCCACTACACGGTCGACGACTGGTGGCCGAACCGCCTGGACTTGCGCGTGCTCAAGGCGCACGCGCCCGCCGGCGATCCCATGGAGGACGGCTTCGACTACGGCGCCGCGTTCTCCAAGCTCGACCTGGCCGCCGTGAAGAAGGACATCGAGACGACGCTGAAGACCTCCAAGGAGTGGTGGCCTGCGGACTGGGGCCACTACGGCGGCCTGATGATCCGGCTGGCCTGGCACAGCGCGGGCACCTACCGCGTCAGCGACGGTCGCGGCGGCGCCGCCTCCGGCACGATCCGCTTCGCGCCCCTCAACAGCTGGCCCGACAACGCCAACCTGGACAAGGCCCGCCGCCTGCTGTGGCCGGTCAAGAAGAAGTACGGCCGCAGCCTCTCGTGGGCCGACCTGATGATCCTCGCCGGCAACGTCTCGCTCGAGTCGATGGGCTTCAAGACCCTCGGATTCGGCGGCGGCCGCGAGGACGTCTACGAGCCGACCGACATCAACTGGGGCCCGGAGACCCAGTGGCTGGCGGATCAGCGCTTCTCCAAGGAGGGCGAGCTCGACAAGCGCTTTGGCGCCACCCAGATGGGCCTGATCTACGTCAACCCCGAAGGCCCCGGCGGCAACGCCGACCCGCTCGCGGCCGCCCAGCACATCCGTATCGCCTTCGGACGCATGGCGATGAACGACGAGGAGACCGTCGCGCTGATCGCGGGCGGCCACACCCTGGGCAAGGCCCACGGCGCGCACAAGCCCGGCGACTGCGTCGGCCCGGAGCCGGAGGCAGCGCCGCTCGAGGAGCAGGGCCTGGGATGGAAGAACCGCTGCGGCACCGGCAAGGGCGCCGACACCGTCACCAGCGGCCTCGAGGGGGCCTGGACCAGCACGCCCACCCAGTGGTCCAACGAGTTCTTCACCAACCTCTTCAAGTACGACTGGGAGCTGGTCAAGAGCCCCGGCGGCGCGCAGCAGTGGGCGCCGGTCGGCGTGAAGCCGACCGTCCTCGACGCCCACGACCCGTCCAAGCGCCGCTCGCTCATGATGCTCACGACCGACCTCGCGCTGATCAAGGATCCGAAGTACCGCGCGATCTCGCAGCGCTTCCACGACAACCCGAAGGAGTTCGACGCCGCGTTCGCGCGGGCGTGGTTCAAGCTCACGCACCGCGACATGGGGCCCCACGGCCGCTTGCTCGGGCCCGAGGTCCCCGCGCCCCAGCTGTGGCAGGACCCGGTGCCGGCCGTCGACCACAAGCTGGTCGACAAGACGGACATCGCGGCGCTCAAGCAAAAGATCCTCGCCTCCGGACTGTCGATCCCGGAGCTGGTCTCGGTGGCCTGGGCGTCGGCCTCCAGCTACCGCGACACGGACATGCGCGGCGGCGCCAACGGCGCGCGCATCCGCCTGGCGCCGCAGAAGGACTGGGCGGTCAACCAGCCGGCGCTGCTCGGGAAGGTCCTGCCGGCGCTGGAGAAGGTCCAGCAGGAGTTCAACGGCAAGTCCGGCGGCAAGAAGATCTCGCTCGCGGACCTGATCGTGCTCGGCGGCTGTGCCGCGGTGGAGGAGGCGGCCAAGCGCGGCGGCAACCCCGTCGAGGTGCCGTTCGCGCCGGGGCGCACCGACGCCTCGCAGGAGATGACCGACGTGGAGTCCTTCGGGGTGCTCGAGCCCGGCGCGGACGGCTTCCGCAACTACCTCGGCTCCGGCAGCGACCGTACGGCAGCCGAGCAGCTCGTGGACCGGGCCGACCTGCTGACGCTGACGGCGCCGGAGATGACGGTGCTGGTCGCGGGCATGCGCGTGCTCGGGACCAACCACGGGGATTCCCAGCACGGCGTGTTCACGGCGCAGCCCGGCACGCTCACCAACGACTTCTTCGTGAACCTGCTGGACCACGGCGTGCAGTGGCAGAAGTCCGCGGGCGATGCCCGGGTCTACGAGGCGCGCGACCTCAAGACGGGCCAGGTCCGCTGGACCGGAACCGCCGTCGACCTGGTGATCGGCTCCAACTCGCAGCTGCGCGCCATCGCGGAGGTCTACGCGGGCGACGACGCGAAGGCCAAGTTCGTGGGTGACTTCGTGGCGGTCTGGAACAAGGTGATGAACCTG
>JAPPOT010000591.1 GCA_028817855.1 Myxococcales bacterium | reverse complement strand
GCTCTGGATTCCCGCCGTCATCGCCCTACTGCTCACCGCTGCGCCCGCGCTCTACGCCCAGGATGAGGGCGGGGGCGGCATGCCGACGGCCAAGGCCAAGGGCGGGAAGGTCACCGATGCTATCAACTCCAAGCTGGGAGCGATCTTCGACCTGGGCGGCGGCGTCACGATGCTCTTTCCGCGCGGCCTGCCCGTGGGCGAGTCGCGCCTGGTCACGCTCAAGAAGGGGCGCGGCCGGCTGCCCGGCAAGCTGATCGGCAAGGGCTGGAAGCCGCTGGGCAAGGTCCTGGACTTCAACGGCGCCTTCAATACCTCCGGCCGGCCCATCATCCTGTCGATGCCGATGAAGCGGAATCCGGCCAAGGGCAACAAGCGGCTGGTTGTGGCCATGGAGATCGGCACCTTCTGCGAGGGACCGAACAAGAAGCACAAGCTCAAGGGAGGGCTGTGCTCCGGCTTCGAGCTCCACGACGCCGAGTACGACGCGAACGCGAAGCGACTCGTCGCCCGCCTGCAATCCACCGGCGGACTGCGTCTGCAGTTCGGTGTGGTCGCGGACGAGGGCGACGACGAGTAGACGACCGTCGTCCGAGGTGACAACAGAGCCCCGCGATATCTGGGGGCTCGCGGGCCCGCGACCCACTAGGGATGGACGGCGCCGCGCACGCTCGCGTGACGCGCACGTGACCGAACGGCGGCGACGGATCTTCCTGGCTCCCTACAGAGGACGGATCTTCCACCTGGCCGAGGGGCGATCGGCGCGCCCGCAGGGCGATCGGCCCGGCGGTGCGGCGATCCGTCCTCTGCACCTGTTTTCATCAACCAAACGCCACCAGAAGTGCGCGAAGCACTTGCGCTGACGGGTACAGCCGCTACTCTGAATACCCTGACGCTATGTGTCATGTCACCGACCGTCACAGCATGTGATGCAGGGCGACGACGCAGGCCAAGCAGGGCACGAAGTCAAGCTCCCGACACGCAGTTGATCTTCGGCCTGCTTTTTTGTTGACGCATCCACCGGCCCGGGCTTAAGAACGGGACTCACCACAATCTATTGTGGTTCGGAGGGTCACCCCGTACTACATGTTGTGCGTACGTAGGGGATTCAGCGTGGATAACGAGGGGACTGGCGGTGCACAACTGTCCCGAATTCGAGATGGCGGGAGGTCCTAAGTGAGCGTAGAGACACGGGTAGAAGCGGATTCGGCGGGGGCTGTCTTGAATCTGGGTGCAAAGAGCAAACAGAGTACGGAAAACCCGAAAGGTCTGAATTTTTTACGCCACTATACGCACCCGGGCATCGACCCCCTCGACATGCCCGAGTACACGACGCGCGACAGCGTGATCACCAACCCGGACGGGTCGGTGGTCTTCGAGCTGCGCGGCGCCGAGGTCCCGGTCAGCTGGTCCCAGCTCGCGACCGACATCGCCGTCTCCAAGTACTTCCGCAAGGCCGGTATCAATGGCGACCCCTCCCGCGGGGAGCGCAGCGTCAAGGAGCTGGTCTACCGGGTGGCTCACACCATCCGCGAGGCCGGTGAGCGCCTCGGCGGCTACTTCGCCTCGGTCAGCGACGCGGAGAACTTCGAGGCCGAGCTCAGCTACCTGCTGATCAACCAGCACGCCGCTTTCAACAGCCCGGTCTGGTTCAACTGCGGCCTCTTCCACCGCTACGGCATCGAGGGCAGCGGCGGCAACTACACCTGGTCCACCGAGCACAGCGCGGTGGTCGAGACCAAGAACGCCTACGAGAGCCCCCAGTGCTCGGCCTGCTTCATCCAGAGCGTCGACGACGACCTGATGAGCATCTACGACCTGGTCAAGAACGAGGCCCGCCTCTTCAAGTACGGCTCCGGTACCGGCAGCAACTTCAGCGCCATCCGCGGCCACCAAGAGAAGCTCTCCGGCGGCGGCACCTCCTCGGGCCTGATGAGCTTCCTGGAGGTGCTAGATCGGGCCGCGGGCGCGACCAAGAGCGGCGGCACCACGCGGCGCGCCGCCAAGATGGTCTGCCTCGACATGGACCACCCGGAGATCGTCGACTTCATCCAGTGGAAGGTGAAGGAGGAAAACAAGGCGGCGGCCCTGATCAGCGCCGGCTACAGCTCCGACTTCAACGGCGAGGCCTATCACACCGTCAGCGGCCAGAACTCCAACAACTCGGTGCGCGTCACCGACGCCTTCATGCGCGCCGTCGAGCAGGACGGCGAGTGGCGCACCTATTTCCGCACCACCGGTCAGGTCTGTGACACCCACAAGGCCCGCGACCTGTGGCGCATGCTGTGCGAGAGCGCCTGGGGCTGCGCCGATCCGGGCGTCCAGTACGACACCACGATCAACGACTGGCACACCAGCAGCAACACCGACCGCATCAACGCCAGCAATCCCTGCTCCGAGTACATGTTTCTCGACGACACGGCCTGCAACCTGTCGTCGATCAACCTGACCAAGTATCTCGACGAAGACGGCAACTTCGACATCGAGGCCTACAAGCACACGATCCGCGTGCTGATCCAGGCACAGGAGATCCTGGTCGACTTCTCGGCCTACCCGACCAAGCCGATCGCCCAGAACAGCCACGACTACCGCCCCCTGGGCCTGGGCTATGCCAACCTGGGCACGCTGCTGATGCGCGAGGGCATCTCCTACGACAGCGCCGACGGCCGCGCCTATTGCGGTGCGCTGACGTCCATCCTCACCGGTGAGGCCTACAAGGCGAGCGCCGAGATCGCGGCTTCCAAAGGCGCCTTCCCCGGCTACAAGAAGAACGCGCAGCCGATGCTGCGCGTGATCGGCAAGCACCGCGACGCGGTCACCGAGATCATCCCGCGCTCCAGCTACGCGGACGGCGAGAAGACCCACGTGCCGACTGAGCTCTTCGCCGCCGCCCAGCAGGCCTGGGACGACGCGCTCGAGCTCGGCCAGCAGCACGGCTACCGCAACGCGCAGGCCACCGTGCTGGCGCCGACCGGCACCATCGGCTTGCTGATGGACTGCGACACCACCGGCATCGAACCGGACTTCTCGCTGGTGAAGTTCAAGAAGCTGGCCGGCGGCGGCTACTTCAAGATCGTCAACCAGAGCGTGCCCGCGGCCCTGCGCAAGCTGGGCTACAACGAGGCCCAGATCGGCGAGATCGTCTCCTACGTGAGCGGCACCAACACCTTCACGGCCGCGCCCTACGCGCCGCGCCCGTGGCTGCTCGAGAAGGGCCTGAGCGCCGAGGAGATCACGCGCGCCGAGGAGGCCCTGCCGGGCGTCTTCACCGTGGGTCAGGCGCTGGCGCCGCACATCATCGGCGCGGCCGCCTACAAGCGCCTCGGCATCGACGCCGAGGAGTACGCCCAACCCGGCTTCAACCTGCTGACCAAGCTCGGGCTCTCCAAGAAGGAGATCGACGAGGTCAACGACTGGGTGATCGGCCGCATGACGGTCGAGGGCGCGCCGCACCTCAAGGAAGAGCACCTGCCGGTGTTCGACTGCGCCAACCGCTGCGGCACGATCGGGCAGCGCTTCCTGTCGCCGCTGTCGCACATCCGCATGATGGGTGCGGCCCAGCCCTTCCTCTCGGGCGCCATCTCCAAGACGGTGAACCTGCCCAACGAGTCCACCGTCGAGGACATCGCCGAGATCTACATGGAGGGCTGGAAGCTCGGCCTCAAGGCCGTGGCCCTCTACCGTGATGGCTGCAAGTCCTCCCAGCCGTTGAACACCAACGACGGCGGCAAGGATGAGGAAGAGGAGCGCGAGTCGGCGGCCGGCTCGATCGAGGCGCCCGCCGAGGCGGAGCTGCGCTCGACGCCGTCGATGCCCGCGCCGCACATCGCCGAAGGCGCCCAGCCGCCCCCGTCGATCCGCCACCGCCTGCCCAAGAAGCGCCGCGGCTTCACCCAGGAAGCCACGGTGGGCGGCAACAAGGTCTTCCTGCGCACCGGCGAGTACGACGACGGCGCGATCGGCGAGATCTTCATCGACATGCACAAGGAGGGCGCCGCCTTCCGCTCGCTGATGAACTGCTTCGCGATCAGCGTCTCGATGGGCCTGCAGCACGGCGTGCCGCTCGACAGCTTCGTCGAGCAGTTCACTTTCACGCGCTTCGAGCCCCAGGGCCCGGTCATGGGTCACCCGAACGTGAAGTTCGCCACGTCCATGATCGACTACGTCTTCCGCATACTTGGCGTCGAGTACCTGAAGCGCTACGACCTCGCGCACGTGCCGCCGGAGGAGCTCCAGGAGGAGATCACCAACCCGACGGACGTGGGTGCGGAGAAGCAGGCCCAGCAAGCGGCCCAGGCCGCCCCGGCCTCTGGCAACCCCGGTCCGGAGCGCCAGACCGAGCTCTTCGAGTCCGTCGCCTCGGCCGCCAGCCTCGACAATCAGCTCGGCGAGATGATGGGCGACGCCCCGATGTGCGACCAGTGCGGGCACATCACTGTCAGAAACGGCAGCTGCTACAAGTGCCTGAACTGCGGCTCCAGCATGGGTTGCAGCTGAGAGCGATCGGCGGAGGTTCGCCCAGGGCCGGCTTACGTCCTCGGTCCCATCCTCGACGTAGCGCTGCTACGCCTGCGGTGGGCCCTGCGGGCGCGCTCGCCCCTGAGCAAACCTCCGCCGATCACGACGTCTTTCGCTACCAGTCCGGGGTGCTTGCCGAGCGCATCCTGCTCAGACTGGCGGGCGGCTTGGCGGGCCGGGCGGCAGCAGACGTAGTCGCTGTCGGCTGCTCTTGAGCACCCTCGCTCGGCCTGTGCCGTCTGCTATGCTCAGGGCCCATGCCTTGTCTGAAATGGATCGTTGCAAGTGGGCGGCCTAAGGTCTTTCCGATCTTCAAGAAGATCACGTCGATCGGCAGCTCGGGGGGGAACGATGTCTGCATCGAGTCGGAGACCCTGGCCGACTACCACGCGCAGGTGATCTTCGATGGGCGAGACTTCAACCTCTCGGAGGTCGATACCCGCGGCAAGATCCTGATCAACGGCAAGCGCAAGCGGCGCGGCAAGCTGATCCACAACGACCGGGTCTCCCTCGGGGACGTGGAGCTGCAGTTCTCGCTCTACGACGAGGCGGCGGCGGACACCGAGGGCGAGGGCACGACCGAGCTCGGCGGTCTGCGCAAGCTCTACGAGTTCAGTCAGCGACTGATGGAGCTCAAGAGCGTGGGCGACCTGCTCGAGGCGCTGATGGACGCCGTGATCGAGGTGACCAACGCCGTCAAGGGCTTCGTCGTGCTGATGGACGCCGACAACCCGCGCGTGGCGGTGGCCCGCAACCTCAATCAGCAGAACCTGCCCGACGGAGTACGCCACCTCTCGGACAGCATCCTCCAGAGCGTGGTCACCACCAAGCGCCCGCTGATCGTGAGCGACGCGCTGCACGACGAGCACTTCAAGGCCAGCGAGAGCGTGATGAACCTCAAGCTCTGCTCGGTCATGTGCGCGCCGCTGATGGCCCAGGGCGAAATGCTCGGCATCCTCTACGTCGGCAACGACAACGTGGTGAACCTCTTCGAGGAGAGCTCCCTGGACGTGCTGTCGATCTTCGCCGGCCAGGCCTCGCTCATCCTGCAAAACGCGCTGCTTCTCGACAGCCTCAAGACCGACTTCGACGCCCTCAAGCAGCAGCGCGACGCCGACCGCTTCGGCGAGATCATCGGCTCCTGCGCCAGCATGCTCGAGGTCTTCAAGACCGTAGAGCGCGTCGCCAGCACCGACATCAGCGTGCTTGTCACGGGCGAGACCGGCACCGGCAAGGAGCTGGTCGCGCGCGCGGTCCACTCCGGAAGCGCGCGCAAGGACGGGCCCTTCGTGGTGGTCAACTGCGGCGCCATCCCCGAGAACCTGCTCGAGAGCGAGCTCTTCGGCCACGTGAAGGGCGCCTTCACGGGCGCGTCGACCAACAAGCTGGGGCTCTTCGAGGTCGCCGACGGGGGAACCCTGTTCCTCG
>JAPPOT010000525.1:19330-22446 GCA_028817855.1 Myxococcales bacterium | reverse complement strand
AGGGTGGGCAGTCGGCCCTCGACCACCGCCCGGGCCGTCGCGTGGGGTTCGCCCTTCAACGCGGGCAACACCACATCGCTCCAGGCCACGAGAGTCTTCGGCTCGGCGTCACCCAGCGCGCGCTCGAGCAGGTCGATCACACGTCGCTGGTACGCCACCGACGCCACGCACAGTGCGACGAAGGTGCGCACCACGCCGTCGCGGCCGTCATCGCCGGCATCGTCGTAGGCGGCGCGGATCTTGTCCATCTGCTTGGCCACCTTGGCCGGCGCGACGCGCGCGAGCTCGGGCAGGCAGTGCTGGGCGGTCTGCACCACGCGCGGCTGTGGCGAGGTGAGCAGCGCAACCAGGCGTGCGATGAAGGGCGCGCCCAGGTTGGCCTGCAGCGCGACCAACTCGTCGACGACGCGCGCCGCGGTGACCGCCGCGTTCTTGTTGTCGCCCTCGAGATCGTCGATGTAGCTGGCGAGGGTACGATCGGAGCTGCCGTCCACGATCGCCGCTGCCAGCGCCGCCGCCCCGCCCTTCTTGGCACCGTCGCCCATGCCCTTGAAGGATAGGCCACGGGCCTCGCCTTCGCCAGCTCAGCGGCTTGCATCGAGGCAGGCCTGGACCAACCAGGGCAGCGAGCGCTCGTAGCGGTAGCCGGTGCCGCGGTGGCTGCCCTCGAACTCCTCTGCGGTGACCGCGATCCCGCGTGCGCGCAGGCAGTCGGCGATCATGCGCGTCCCAAAGTGAAGGCCGTGCTCGTCGTGATCGCCCGCGTCGAGGAAGATGGCGGCCGCCTTCGACAGAGCGCTGTCGTCCTCGCGGATGCGCTCGAGCGGGTCGTGTGCCATGAAACGCGCCCACGGCTGCCGCTTGAGCTCGCCGGTGGCCATCTCGAAGGGCAGCTCGCAGTGGGGTAGGGGTGCGTCGGGCTCCGGGCAGTAGGCCGCCGAGTAGGCCAGGATGATCAGCCCACCGAACGGCACATTGGTCGGCCCCTGCGCGAAGCGCTCGAGGAAGCCGGCCACGCCACCCGCTCGGTCGAAGGCGATCGCCGCTGTGCGCAGCTCCGGCAGGACGCTGATCTCGAAGGCGCTGTCGCCCGCGTGGCTCCCGATCACGCCGAAGACCTCGGGCCGGTCGATGCCGAGGCGCAGGGCGCCGAAGCCGCCGCTGCTGCGGCCCACCACCGCGCGTCCCTCGGGTGCGGCCAGCGTGCTGTAGTGGCGGTCGACGAAGGGCACGATCTCGTCGCAGAGGTAGCGCTGGTACGGCCCCGTGGCGCTGGAGTCCACGAACTGGCTGCCGCCCCAGCGGTTGATCGCGTCCGGCATCACCAGCAGCGCTGGCGGACACGCGCCGGTGCGCACCAGCCGGTCGAAGCGGTCGACGACGTTCTCCTCGAAGTAGCTGTAGTTGACGAAGTTCTCGCCGCTGCTGCCGTAGCCGCCCAGCAGCATCACCACCGGCAGTCGCCCCGCGTCGTCTGCGCCCGGTGGCACGTAGACCAGCAGCTCCCGCTCGTGGGGATCGCCGAGCGGGTTGCCCTTCAGAAGCGCGCTGTCGTGGCGGTGGCGGTCGATGCGTCCCGCGAATCGCATGGCGGCGAGCCTACTACATCCGCTGGGGCGCCTCGATTCCGAGCAGACCCAGGCCGCGGGCCAGCTGCCGCGCGGTCAGCCAGCACAGCAGCAGACGGGACTCGCGCGTGGCCCCCTCGGACTTCAGCACCGGGCACTTCTCCCAGAAGACGCTGAGCGCCCGAGCCACGCCATAGAGGTGCTCGCAGATCAGGTGCGGTTGGTTGGTCTCCGCCGCCTGGTGCACGACGTCCGCGAAGCGAAGCAGCAGGCGCGCCAGCCCCAGCTCGGCCTCGTGCTCCAGTTGTGGTGTCACGGCGCCCAGCGTGGAGGGGTCGATCTCGCCCTTCCGGAAGATCGAGCAGGTGCGGGCGTGAGCGTACTGGAGGTACGGGCTCGCATCGCCCTTCAGGGAGATCATCTTCTCCCAGTCGAACTTGTAGTCGCTGGTTCGGTTCTGGGAGAGGTCGGCGTACTTGACCGCGCCGATGCCGACGGGCTTGGCCATCGCCCGCGCGCCCTCCGGGTCCATCTCCAGTTCGTCGAGCATCAGCTTCTCGGCCCGCTCCTCGGCCTCGTCGAGCAGCTCCGAGAGCTTGACGGTGCCGCCGCCGCGGGTGCGGAACATCTTGCCGTCCTTGCCCACGATCGAGCCGAAGGGCACGTGCTCGAGCACCATCTCCACGCCGAGCTTCTCCATCGTCGCGAAGAGCTGCTTGAAGTGCAGCGCCTGGGGCTGGCCCACCACGTAGATCGCCCGGTCGGCCTTCAGCACGTCGCGCCGGTAGAGGACGGTGGCGATGTCCGTCGTGGAGTAGAGGAAGGCGCCGTCCTTCTTGCGGATGATCAGCGGCGTCTTGACCTTCTTCAGCTGCGGGTGGTCGTCGAAGAAGATGCAGATCGCGCCCTGGTCCTCGACCGCGATGCCGCGCTCGAGCAGGTCCTCGACCACGCCCGGAAGCGCGTCCTCGTAGGCGCTCTCGCCCCGCCAGAGATCGAACTCGATGTTCAGCCGCGCGTAGATCCGATCGAGCTCGACCCGCGTGGCCGCCACGATCTTCTCCCACTGGGCGTAGTTCTCCGGGTCGCGCTTCTGCAGCTTGGCCAGCTCCGCCCGCGCCTCGTCGGCCGTGGCCTCGTCCGCCTTGGCTTCCTCGCTGGCGAGCTTGTAGAGCCGCTCGAGCTCGGCGATCGGGCGCTTGGCCAGGGCCTGCTCGTCGACGTGGCGCCGCATGCCCACGATCAGCAGCCCGAAGGAGGTGCCCCAGTCGCCGATGTGGTTGTCGCGGATCACCTCGTGCCCGGCGAAGGCCAGCGTGCGGCAGATGGCGTCGCCGATGATCGTCGAGCGAATGTGGCCGACATGCATCTCCTTGGCGATGTTCGGGGCCGAGTAGTCCACCACGATGCGCTGCGCCGGCTCGGCGGCCGGCACGCCGTCGCGCTCCGTGTCCGCGGCGACCGTCGCCAGCTGCTGGGCCACCCAGGCGGGGTCCAGGCGCAGGTTGATGAAGCCCGGGCCGGCCACCTCGGCCGAGGCGACCGCCT
>JAPPOT010000525.1:0-19320 GCA_028817855.1 Myxococcales bacterium | reverse complement strand
GCCTCGGCCACCGGCGCCGCCAGCTCGCGGGGCGGGCGCTTCAGGCGCTTGGCCAGCGGCATGGCGCCGGTGATCTGATAGTCGCCGTGGGCGGGGTCGGCCGGACGCAGCAGGGCCTTCGCACCCTCCGCATCGGGGCCGAGGGCGTCGCGGAGGGCCTTCTCCGCCAGCTGGTCCAGGTAGGGGGCCAGTCGCATGGCGGCGGTCTTAGCACATTCCTTCGCTCCCCTCCGGCAGGCGCTGGGGGACCGCGCCGGTGGCACCACCCCGAGCAGCACCACCCGCCGCCCGCACTCGAATCGTCGAGGCGAACCTCGGCGATTCCCTGTCAGTCAGATCCACACCGATCTCTCGCCCGCTTGACCGCCGCGGGGGCACTTGCGATATGCCCTGCGGAACCCTGGGTCGGGAGGTGCGACAGTGTCGCAGGCGGTGAATCGGTATCGGGCGGATCTGCGGGAGCTCCAGTTCCTGCTCTTCGAGCAGTTCGGGCTTGGCGACCTGCTGGGGCAGCCGCCCTTTGCGGACTGGGGGCCGGACGAGGTCAAGCTCGTGCTGGACGAGGTCTACCGCTACGCCTGCGAGGTGAGCGGCCCCCTCAATGCGATCGGCGACAGCCAGGGTGCCCGGCTGGTCGACGGCCAGGTGAAGGCCCCCGCCGGGTTCGCCGACGCCTGGGCCAAGCTCTACGAGGCCGGCTGGCAGCAGCTCAGCTCCGAGGCCGAGTTCGGCGGCCAGGGCGCGCCGCTCACGCTCCAGAACCTGGCCGACGAGCTGATCAGCGGCAGCAACACCAGCTTCCAGATGTACCCGAGCCTGACCACCGGGGCCGCCGAGTTGATCGTGAGCTTCGGCACCGACGCCCAGCGCGCGCGCTTCTGCGAGAAGATGATCTGCGGCACCTGGGCCGGGACCATGTGCCTGACCGAGCCCCACGCCGGCAGCGACGTGGGCGACTGCACCACCGCCGCCACCCCCAATGGCGACGGCACCTACTCGATCAAAGGCGCCAAGATCTTCATCTCCGGCGGCGACCACGACATGGCGGAGAACGTCGTGCACATGGTGCTGGCCCGGATCGACGGCGCCCCCAAGGGGACCAAGGGGCTGAGCCTCTTCATCGTGCCGAAGGTCCGGCTCAACGAGGACGGCAGCCTGGGCGAGCCCAACGACGTGGAGACCGCCGCCATCGAGCACAAGATGGGCATCAACGGCTCGGCGACCTGCCAGCTCAACTTCGGCGACAACGACGGCTGCCGGGGGCTGCTCTGCGGCAGCGAGGAGCACCAGGGCATCCGCCAGATGTTCCAGATGATGAACCGGGCGCGGATCCTGGTGGGCACGCAGGGCGTCGCTGCCGGCGCCGGCGCCTACCTGAGCGCCCTCGAGTACGCCCGCGAGCGCAAGCAGGGCTCCTCGGTGAAGGCGGGCCGCGACCCGGACGCACCGCGCGTCCCGATCATCGAGCACCCGGACGTGCGGCGGATGCTGCTCGACATGAAGGCGCGCATCGAGGGCGTCCGCGCGCTGGGGGTGTGCCTGACCATGCACATGGATCGGGCCCGGGCCCTGGCCGGCAAGGACGACCAGCGGGCGGCCTACCACCAGGGCCAGGTCGACTTCTTGGTGCCCCTGTTCAAGTCCTACGCCACCGACCAGGGCTTCCAGGTGGCTGCCACCGCGATCCAGACCTACGGAGGCGCTGGCTTTCTGCGCGACCACCCGGCCGAGCAGTACTGCCGGGATGCCAAGATCTTCTCCATCTACGAGGGCACCAACCACATCCAGGCCCTCGACCTGGTCGGCCGCAAGCTCCGGCTCCACGGCGGCCAGCTCGTGGCCGACTTCCTGGCGGAGGTGGAAGGCCTGGCGGGCGCCCAGGCGGAGCACCCGCGCCTGTCGGCCGGGGTGGCCGAGCTGGCGGCGGCCCAGGCCGCCCTGGGCAAGACCCTGCAGGTTCTGGGGGGTTGGGGGCAGTCCCGGGAGGTGGAGCTGCCGCCGCTCATGGCGAATCGGGTCCTGGAGATGTTCGCCGAGACCGCCGTCGCCCGGCTCCTGCTGGAGGGCGCGGCCATCGCCCACGAGGAGATGGGGAGCCTCGAGGCGGGCAGCGCCGAGCACACCTTCTATGAAGGCAAGGTGCAGGCCGCACTCTACTACGCCCTGAACGTCCTGCCCGGTGTCCGCTCCAAGGCCGACATCATCGCCACCGCCGACCGCAGCCCCCTGGAGATCCCAGACGGCGCCTTCGCCACCGTTTGAGCGGGCTTCGGTGGGGAGCTCGCGTCCAGGAGTGCCCAGGGGCGAGCGCGCCCGGAGCCGAAACCGGAGGCGTGGCAGCGCCACGTCGAGGATTTCGGCGAGGACGAAAGCCGGCCCTGGGTGCTCCTGGGCGCGAGCTAGCTCTGATTGGCGAGCTGCTTGCCTTTGATATTGGGGGGGTCGAGGCCGACGCTGCGCCGCAGGTTTGCCCGCTCACCGATGACGCGCTTGGCGTAGCGGTCGTTGCCGCCGCAGCGGCCCGTGTTGTAGGCGCCGAGGGCATCGATGACGTTGCCGTCACAGCGCTCCATGCAGCGGGCCAAGACCCGGGCGGCGTGATCCACCACCTCGGCCTGGCAGGCGCCCGGCGACTTGCGGCAGCGCTTGCGGTACCACTCGTCCTGGATGAAGCGGACTTCCTTGGCGTCGCGACGCCCGGGGTTGATCTGGAGGATGCCCATCTCGCCGACCGCGCCGAGGGCGAAGGGGTTGAAGCCGCTCTCGCGGAAGGCCATCGCCGCCATCAGCCACGGGTCGACGCCGAAGCGAGCCCCCGACTTTGCGATGTAGCCTGCAAACTCGTGCAGGCGTCGTTCGCAGCCTTCGGCGGCATGTCGACAGTGCGCGGCGGGCACGGCCTCGCCTGTGCGGTGGTTAAAGCTGACGGCGATGCGCGCGCGGATTGCGCTCTGCAGAAGCTCGACCGTCTGCGACTTCTTCAGGCCTTCGGAGTGCACCACGGTGGTGCTCGAAAGCACTGCGATGAAAGCCAAGATAGTGAAGCGAACTCGGTACATGTCACTGCGTCCCTGTGCCGGGCCCCCCAGGGCTCGGGAAGGGGAGAGGGTACACAGGTGCGGCCCCAACACCAGCCCTACGTGAAGGTGAATGTAGGACAGGTGATGGGATTTGCTACGCCTGCATAGTCACATATGATACTTGTATTCATGCGCATTATCGCATAGAACATGGGCATGCGCCTCGCCGAACCTGCAGGTAAGCGCTGGGAATTATACAGAGTTCTCGGTGATCCGCTGCGCCTGCAGCTGCTCGCCGTTGCGGCTGTTGAGGAGCTCGCGATCGGAGAGCTCGCCGATCTCTTGGGGGAGAGTCAGCCCAACGTCTCTCGCCATGTATCGCTCCTGCGGAAGCTGGGTCTGCTGGCGGAGCGCAAGCAGGGGACACGTGTTCTGGTGCGTCTCGCGGATGACGCGCGCGAAGATGCGGTGGTCGCCGATGCCATCACCGCAGGCCGAACGTTGTGCGAGCCCGAGGGCACGCTCGAGCGCATCGCAGACCTGATCAAGCGTCGCGATCAACCCGCGCGCGAGTTCTTCGCGCGCGCCCAGTCGCCCGACGCCAACGCGATGGCCTACCCGAACGAGCTGCCTGCCTACCTGAGCGCGATGGCACCACTGATCACGCGTCGAGAGCTGGCGGTCGATGTAGGCACTGGTGAGGGTCGGCTGCTCGATGTGCTGGCGCCGGTCTTCAAGCAGGTCATCGCCATCGACCGCGAGCCCGCACAGTTGGCGGTCGCGAAGGAGCGCGCGAAGGTTCGCGGGTACCAGAACGTTCAGTTCCTGGCCGGCGACCTGCTCGACCCGGCCGTGCGCGCGGCGGTCACCGTGGCGGGGTTGGCGGATGCGGTCTTCGCATCGCGCGTGCTCCACCACGCCCCGCGTCCCGCCGACACCGTGCGACGCCTGACGCGTTTGGTGCGACCGGGCGGCACGCTCGTCGTGCTCGACTACGCGCCCCACGACGACGAGTCCATGCGCGAGCAGCAGGCCGACCTCTGGCTCGGCTTCGCCCCCGAGGAGCTGGGGCGGTTTGCCACGCAAGCCGGTCTGTGCGACGTGGGGCTGCGCACGATCCCACGAAGCTTCTGCGGCACGGGGCCGGACCGGCACCTGAGCTGGCAGCTGTTCACGGCGCGGCGCGATGGCGCGGCGCGTCCGAGCTCGATTCCCGGGCCCCGATCGGGCCCGGCACCCAGTTGACGACGGAGAAACAGGCGATGGCTGAGAACTTCAAGGTGGCGAACATGGATCTGGCCGATTGGGGCCGGAAGGAGATTGCGATCGCCGAGACCGAGATGCCCGGGCTCATGGCGCTGCGCGAGGAGTACGGCGCTCACAAGCCGCTGAAGGGAGCCCGAATTGCAGGCTGCCTGCACATGACCATTCAGACTGCAGTCCTGATCGAGACCCTGACCGAGCTCGGGGCCGAGGTCACCTGGACCAGCTGCAACATCTACTCGACCCAGGACCACGCCGCGGCGGCCATCGCCAAGACCGGCGTGCCGGTCTTCGCCTGGAAGGGCGAGACCGAGGAGGAGTACTACTGGTGCATCGACCGCCAGCTGGAGGCCTTCAAGGATGGCAAGGCCCCGAACATGCTGCTCGACGACGGCGGCGACCTGACCCAGGTCGTCCACGACAAGTACCCCCAGTTCTTCCAGGGGGACGACCCGATCCGCGGCCTGTCCGAGGAGACCACCACCGGTGTCCACGCCCTCGAGCGCATGGAAGCCGCCGGCAAGCTCCTGTGCCCGGCGATCAACGTCAACGACTCGGTCACCAAGAGCAAGTTCGACAACCTCTACGGTTGCCGCGAGTCCCTGGGTGACGGCATCAAGCGCGCCACCGACGTGATGTTCGCCGGCAAGATCGCGGTGGTCGCGGGCTACGGCGACGTGGGCAAGGGCTGCGCCCAGTCCCTGCGCGGCCTGGGCGCGCGCGTGCTGGTGACCGAGATCGACCCGATCTGCGCGCTGCAGGCGAGCATGGAGGGCTACGAGGTCACCACCATGGACGAGGCCGCCAAGGTCGGCGACATCTTCGTGACCACGACCGGCTGCAAGGACATCATCGTCGACCGTCACCTGACGGCGATGAAGGACCAGGCGATCGTCTGCAACATCGGTCACTTCGACTGCGAGATCGACATGGCCTGGATGGAGAACAATCCGGAGATCAAGGAAGAGGCGATCAAGGACCAGGTCGACCACTTCATCTTCCCGGATGGCAAGCGCCTGATCGTGCTGGCCCGCGGCCGCCTGGTGAACCTGGGCTGCGCTACCGGTCACCCGAGCTTCGTGATGAGCGCCTCCTTCACCAACCAGGTGCTGGCCCAGATGACGCTCTTCAATGAGGGCGAGAAGTACGAGACCGGCAAGCTCTACGTGCTGCCGAAGCTGCTCGACGAGAAGGTCGCGCGATTGCACCTGGACAAGCTGGGCGTGAAGCTCGACAAGCTCAGCGGCAGCCAGGCCGAGTACCTGGGCGTGCCGATCGAGGGTCCCTATAAGCCCGACTATTATCGGTACTAGGACTTCGCCGAGGTTCGCCCAGGGCCGGCTTCGCCTGCGTTCTCGTCCGCTCGATCGCGGCCAAGGCGATTGCTCGGCTCAGCGTCCTCGGGCCAATCCTCGACGTAGCTCCGCTACGCCTCCGGTGTGGCCCTCCGGGCGCGCTCGCCCCTGAACGAACCTCGACGAAGTCGGGCCGCGCGGGTCGTTCACGGGGCGGGCTGTGTCCCGGACTGCTATCCTCTGCGCGATGGCTGCTCCGACTGGGCCCGCTTCGCATTCCTATTTCAGTCAGCGCCTGCGGCTCCACTATGTGGACTGGGGCAACGAGGAGGCGCCGCCGCTGCTGCTGGTGCACGGGGGGCGCGACCACTGCCGCAACTGGGACTGGGTGGCCCAGGCCTTGCGCGACGACTACCACATCATCGCGCCCGACCTGCGTGGGCACGGCGACTCCCAGTGGATGGTCGGCGGCAACTACAGCATGGTCGACTACGTCTATGACGTGGCGCAGCTCGTGCACCAGCTCAGGCTGGCGCCCCTGACCGTCATCGGACATTCACTGGGTGGTCACATCAGCCTGCAGTTCGCGGGCGTATACCCCGAGAGCGTGAAGAAGCTGGTCTCGGTCGAGGGCTTCGGCCCACCCCCCAAGATGCTGGCCAAGCGCGCCGAGACGCCGCCGCAGCGGCGCATGCACGAGTGGATCGATCAGCTGCGCGGGCTCGCGGGGCGGCTGCCGCGGAAGTATCAGAGCGTGGACGAGGCGGTCGCACGCATGCACGACGCCAACCCGCACCTCTCCGATGAGCAGGCGAGGCACCTGACCGTCCACGGGGTCAATCAGAACGAAGACGGCAGCTTCAGCTGGAAGTTCGACAACTACGTGCGCGCCTTCTCGCCCTTCTCCTTCAACGCCCAGGAGATGTACGAGCTCTGGTCCAAGATCAGCTGTCCGACGCTGCTGATTCGCGGCACCGACAGCTGGGTCGGCGATCCCGAGCGCGATGGGCGGCTGCAGCACTTCCAGGACGCCAGAGCCGTGACGATCGACGACGCCGGGCACTGGGTCCACCACGACCAGCTCGACGAGTTCTTGCGCATCACCCGCGCTTTTCTGGCAGAGTGACGCCCCCATGAACGACCCCGCCCGCGCTCCCGAGCCCCGAACCATGGCCCCGAGCGCGGCCGAGCGCTATCGCGCGGTGCGCGAGCGCACCGTCGAGCTGGCCGATATCTTCACGGTCGAGGACCAGGCCCTGCAGTCGATGCCGGACGCCAGCCCCACCAAGTGGCACCTGGCCCACACCACCTGGTTCTTCGAGACCTTCGTGCTATGCGAGCACGCGCACGACTATCGGCCCCACCAGCCCGAGTACCGCTACCTCTTCAACAGCTACTACAACGCGATCGGCGCCCAGTTCCCGCGCCCGCGCCGCGGCATGCTCTCACGTCCCTCGGCGGCCGAGGTACGCGCCTATCGGGCCGTGGTCGACGACGCCATGGTCGCGCTGCTCGGGGGCGAGCACGCGCCGGCCGTTGCCGGGTTGCTCGAGATCGGGCTCCACCACGAGCAGCAGCACCAGGAGCTGATCGTCACCGACATCAAGCACGCCCTGTCCGAGAATCCGCTCGGACCGCGCATCACGTCGCCGCCCGCGGGCGATCCGGAGCCCGCGCCGCCGCCCCGCTTCGTCGCCTTCGAAGAGGGGCTCTACACGATCGGGCAGCCGGTGCAGGACCGGGCCGGCTTTTGCTTCGACAACGAGACGCCGCGCCACAAGGTCTACCTGGAGGCCTTCCGCGTCGCCGCCCGACCCGTGATCAACGCGGAGTACCTGGCCTTCGTGCGCGACGGTGGCTACCAGGATCCGGCCCTCTGGCTGAGCGATGGCTGGGCCTTCGCACGCGAGCACGGCCTGGGTGCCCCGCTCTACTGGGAGCTCGGCGAGGACGGGGCCGCGCCGAGCGTCTACACGCTCGGCGGTGCACTTCCGCTCGATCTGGCTGGTCCCGTCTGTCACCTGAGCTACTACGAGGCCGACGCCTTTGCGCGCTGGTCGGGCAAGCGCCTGCCCACCGAGGCCGAGTGGGAGGTCGCGGCGATGGCCCTGCGCGACGCCACCGACATCGCGCCCCCCGACTTCGTCGACCTCTCGCATCTGCACCCGCGCGCGATCGGCACGCCCGCCGGGACACAGACCGATGCGCTCTTCGGTGGCGTGTGGGAGTGGACGGCCAGCCCCTACGTCGCATACCCGGGCTACCGTCCGGCACCGGGTGCCGTCGGCGAGTACAATGGCAAGTTCATGTCCGGTCAGATGGTGCTGCGCGGCGGCTCCTGCGCCACGCCGGATGGCCATCTGCGGCCCACCTACCGAAACTTCTTCCCACCGGACGCACGCTGGCAGTTCAGCGGACTGCGCCTCGCGGAGTAGCTGGCCAGCACCACACGTTCGCGCGGCTGCGCCGGCGCCGTCTGGACCCAGGGCCAGCGCCCCCACGGCAGGTGCCGCAGCGGAGTCCCGTCGGGCTCGGTTGACCGTGTGGGGGCGGGCCGATATGAGGCGCTATGCTTCCAGACGGCGGCAGCGGCGAGCGCGCCGGTGCTCTCGCGGCGCATCTCGAGTTGGGGGTCCGGTCCCGTTGGGATCGGATCGACCGCCGCACCAAGCACACCTTCCTGATCCTGTTCGTCGTCTCGCTGCTTGCGTGGGGCGCCGAGGTGGCCGCGCCCACGTTCAACGTCGACGACTACGGCCACAGCCTGCGCCACGAGGCGCCCCACTGGACCAAGCTCGGGCGGTGGGCCGCCGACGTCGTCTACTACGGGATCCTCGGCGGCTGGTTCGCCCCGTGGGTGCACCTGCTGGTGGGCCTCGTACTCAACGTCGCCGCGGTCATGGTGGTGGCGCGGATGTGGTGCCTGGAGCGCGCGCGCAGCACCACGCCGGTGATCGTCGCCTGTTCCCTCTTCCTGACCTTCCCGTATTTCTGCGATGCCTACAGCTTCAACACCGGCCAGGTGCAGATCCCCCTGGCCAACCTGCTGGCGGCTACGGGCTATGCCGTCGCCGGCAGGAAGCTACGCTTCACCGTGGCGGGAGCGGGGCTGATCATGCTGGGCCTCGCGCTCTATCAGGTGTCGTTCAACTTCATCGCGGTGGCGGTGGTCGTGCAGCTCTTGCTGCATCTCGTCGCGAGCGAGTCCTTCCGCCAGTTCGTCGAGCGCGTCCGCACCGAGCTGTTGCTCAAGATGCTCGCCTTGCCCCTGGGCGTCGCGCTGTATGGCGGCTCGCTCAAGGTGGCCTTCTCCTACCTTCCGGAGCGCAACTCCCGCTGGAGCTCGTTTTCCGACAGCCACTTCGTGGACTCGCCCGCCGACGCGGCTGACAAGCTCGTGCGCATCTGGCAATACGCCGGCCACCACCTGCTCGCCCGCGACCTGCTCCTGCCGACGTCGCTGAAGCTCGCCATCTTCGCGGTCGTCCTGGTCGCGGTGCTCGCTGCGCTCGTCAGCTCGGTGCTCGCGTCGCGCGCGCAAGGACCGGGCAGGGCCCGTCAGATCGTGGCGCGGGTGCTCACGGTCGCGCTTTTGACCGTCGCCTCGTTCGTCTGCGTCTACGGGACCGACCTGGCGACCACGCGCAGCGTGCTGGGCACCGGCTATCGCCACACCTATCCGATGGGCATCCTCTACGCCGGCTTCTTCATGGTCGGCGTGCTGTTGCTGCGCCCGGTGCTCGCGCGCCACGCCTACCTTCTGTTGGGGGTCTGGATCGTCGCCCGGTTCGTGCTGGCCGACAACGTCTGGTCGTTCAATCAGCAAAGGCTGAACGAGTTCGATGCGGCCCTGGCGTCACGCATCGTCACGCGAATCGAGAACCACCCCGAGTTCACGGACTTCAAGGGGCTCCACGTGGCTCTGGTTGGGCTCCTTCCCAACAAGGCCAAGCCGGCGGGCTATTCCACGGTGCCCGAGGGAAAGAGCCACAGCAGCCTCCACCGCTCGGTCTTTCAGGCAGAGCACTCCAAGTACGCGATCTTCCGGACGCTGGGCCTGGAGCTGGAGGAGCCGTCCAAGAAGCAATGGAAGGCGGCGAAGCGGCACGCACGCAAGCGCAAGCCATGGCCGCACAGGGACTCCGTGACGATCAAGGATGACCTGGCCATCGTCGTGCTGGGCCCCGGAAAGCCCCCCCAGGTCGTCAAGACGGACCGCAAGGCCTTCAGGCGCCTGTTTGGGAGCAAGCGCAAGAAGAAGGACAAGTAGGCCGTCCGTGCACGCGCCTTGCGCCTACTCGCCGCGCGAGCGGGGCGGGTAGGTCCGGTAGGTCGTGATCATCTCGCCGATTGCACGCACGAAGTCGCGCGCGTTGACCTTGGAATCGCCCACATCGGTCCATTGCTGCAGCGGGAGCTCGAACACGGCACCCGGTCCCCGACCCACCCGGAGGTAGCGCGCGATCAGCTCCACATCGAAGATCCACCGGGAGGCGAAGGGCTCCTCGAACAGGCTTCGGGAGATGGCGGTGACCCTCAGCAGCTTGGCTCCACACTGGGTGTCGTAGACGGGCAGCGCGAGCGCCATGCTCGCCGCGGTCGCGAAGACGCGCCCCAGGTAGTGGCGGACGCGGCTGCGGTCGATATGGCGTCCGAGCAGGGCGACCCGGGCGCCCATGACCAGGTCGATGTCACGGCGGTCGTCGAGCACGGCTGCAAACTCGGCGATGGCCTCCAGCGGTGTGGCCAGGTCGGCGTCCCAGTAGCCTGCGTAGCGCGCACCGCGGTCGATGCTGTCCAGCATGCCGAGGCGGACCGCTTCGGCCTTGCCCTGATTGGGCTGCTGATCGAGCACACGCACGCGGCCCGGATGTTTCGCCTCGATGGCGCGCAGCACCTCGAGGGTCCTGTCGGTGCTGCCGTCGTTGACGAGCGTGAGCTCGACGCCCGCGCTCTTGTCCGAGACCAGGTAGCGATCGATCTGCTGGGAGTCGATGCGGGCTTCTTCGTTGTAGCAAGGGACGACGATGGAAATGTCGGTCACGGCTCTATCCGTTCGCGCTGGCCCCGCGGGAGGGTGGCGCCATCTGCGCGGGCGTGCAAGCCGCCGCTGCTTCCGGGACGCTCCGGCGTGCCGACCGGCCGGGCGGATCAATCGCTGAAGCACACTGCGACGTGTTGGAACTCCCCGAACCTGCGGGGCAACACGCGCTCGAAGGCGAACGTCTTGCCACCCGTGGCTGGCTTGGGACGTTGGGCATCGTGGGCGCCGTGGGTCAGCCGCTTGAGCCTGCCAGTCTTCGCGTCGACACGCACCACCTGCCGCACCCCGCGCTCGCTGCTGTGCTTGGCGTGGGCGAATACCGCGTCGTCGCTCACGGCCAGGTGCTTGGGACACAGCTCGGTGGCGCGCCAGTCGACCGGTTGGCCGGGGCGATAGCTGGCAAAGCCGCAGCGCTCGTCCTCCCAGCTGAGCAACAGGGCGCCGTTGTGGACGTCGCCGACTGCGCGCACGCGGTGCTCGGGCGCGTCGAGCTTGGCCGCGATCTCTCCGGTGTCCGGGTCGAGCAGCCACACCTCGGGCAGGATGATCTTCTCTTCCGTCAAGATCTCGCCTGTGGTCGCATCCAGGATGGTGAGGCCGGGCTCGGCCCCATCCGGGCTCGCGTCGCGCTCTCCCGGGACGAGCGCCGCAACCCATTCCCGCGGCGGCTCCCCTTCGCTCAAGGCCAGCTTCGCCCAACGGACGTCGAGCGCGTGGCGAAGCAACTGCACGCCAGGCTCGCTGCCGTCGCTCGGGACGACCATCAGCGCTGCCTCGCCGCTGGGGCGCGCCAGCGCATAGTAGAGCACTCGCGTCCCGTCCGCGTTCAGGTGGGGTTGGCTCAGATGTCCGGGCGGCGTCGCGCTCGCCACCAGGCCGCGGGTGCGGGGCTTGTCCGACAGCGCCATAGTGTAGAGGCGACTCTGCCCGTGGCGTCGCTCGATGAAGGCGAGGGTACCGCCGTCGCGCGCCAGGTCCGGACGGGAATAGAAGTTGGCGGCTTCCGCGAGCAAAGTGCGCTCGCCTTCCCTCGGAGCGAGCCACAGCCGTTCCGAGGTGAGGAAGCTGCGCGCGGTGGAGTTGGGCTCGAGTGGAAAGACCGCGGTATTGCTGCTGTCGTGCACGACTGCCGCGCTGCCGTCGGGCAGCACGCCGACCAGGTATTCCTCGGCGCAGCCGCCGCTCACACAGCGCGCCGTGCTTACCGATGCAAGCAGCTCGTCGTTGGCCTCGCATTGGAGCCGGTAGTCGCGAATGGCGTCGTCGCGCGCGAGCAGGTCGCGCTCGCGCTTTTTGATCGCCATCGCCGCGGCCTGCTCTTCCATCGATGCGGTCTCTTGCAGCAGGCGTGCCACCGGTTCGCTGGAGATCAGCGTGCTGGCCGTGATCGGAAACAGGCCCTCGAGAAAGCGCCGCGCCAGCATCGTCAGTGCGGTGAGTTCGTCGGCGCCCTCCTCCACGCTGCGTAGGTGGAACGCGGGGGTCGGAGTGTCGTCGCGTGCCGAGTCCATCACGTAGAGGGTCGCGTTGGCGTTGACTCGGCGTCCGCTCTGGTCCTCGAGCTCGTTCGAGTCCTCCACTGCGAGCATGAGCATCACGCCGAAGCGGGCACCGTGGTCGCGCGCGAAGGCGCGCACTGCCTCCGGTCCACCCAGCTTGCCATCCTTGCTTCCGGGGGCCACCGCGTCGAAACCCAGGGCGCTGAGCTCGCGCGCGAAGCGTTTGGCAAGGGCCCGGTCGCACTCGGGACCACAGCCGCGCGCGCCCACCACCACGCGGTGCGTGGACGCCCTACCGCTGCCAGCGAGGCGGATGCCGACCGACAGGAAGAGCAGGGACACGATGACCAGGCTGATCGTGATGGCCGCCGAGCGGCCCCGTAGCCTGGTCGCGTCGCTCTCCACAGCCTGTGTTAAGTTCTTCCACGTGGCCGAATCGGGCGCAACGGAGGCCGTCGCCGAAAGCGCGGAGGCGCAGCGCATCGCTAGCGCCGTCTGCGCTCATCACCCGGAGAAGCGCGCGTCGATCACGTGTCCCCATTGTGGGAGCTACGCCTGCGGCGAGTGCACGGTAGACACACTCTGGGGCGACGTGATGTGTGAGGACTGCATGTCCCACGGGCGGGCCCAGTATCCGCTGCCCTGGGAGCAGAGCGTCTCACCCATCTCCTTCGTACAGAGCGCCTACCTCCTGTTCGCCGAGGCGCCCCACGCGTTCCGCCACTTCCCCGAGGGCAGGGTGCTGCGCGCCCTCGGCTTCGCCCTGCAGGTGGGGTTGCTCCTTGGCCTGCTCTCCGGGACGACACGCTGGCTGTTCGCACCGCGTCACTGGGCGGCCGACGCACCCGCGGCCTGGAAGGTGATGGGGGCTGCGCTGCTCGAGGTCGTGCCCTCGACGTTGGCCTTCGTGCTCGTCACGACGCTGGTCTTCCACGGGACGGCCACGCTGCTGCGCGGCCGTACGAGCTTTCGCGTCTCGCTGCGCGCCGCCTGCTACGTGTCGGTGGTCCAGCTGCTGGAGGTCGCCAACATCGTGGTGGACACCATCCTGGCGGGCAGCGCCTATGTGACCGCCATCATCCGCCTGTTTGCGGTCTTCTTCCTCGTCTGGGGGCTCTCGCTGGTGGCGCAGCACCGCTTTCGGTTGTCGCGGCCACGCGCCATCGCAGCGGGCGCTGCTCCGGCGCTGCTGCTGATCGTGCTCTTCGTGGCGCTGCTGGTCACCCTCACCTGGTTGCGCCCAGCTGGCTGAACGTCTATCCCAGGCCCCATGCGTTACGTGGAGCCGCTCTACCGGCCTCCCTCCGAGGCCAACAGCTACATCCTCCAGGCCACCATCGGCTGCTCGCACAACAAGTGCGTCTACTGCGACATGTACCGCAGCAAGGAGTTCCGCGTGCGCGACCTGGGGGAGTCGCTCGAGGACTTGCGCGAGGCGAGCCGGCGTGCGGGGCATGCGGTCGACAAGATCTTCGTGGCGGATGGCGATGCGCTGATCCTCGAGATGGACCACTGGCGCGCCATACTGGAGACCGCCCGCGCGGGCTTTGCGCGCCTGCGCCAGGTCTCGTGCTACGCGACCGCCACGAACGTCCTCGAGAAGACGCCCGAGCAGCTGGCCGAGCTGCGCGAGCTCGGTCTCAACATGCTCTACATCGGACCCGAGTCGGGAGACGACCCGACGCTCAAGCGCATCGTGAAGGGCGCGGACTTCGCAGCGCACGTGGAGGCGGCCGAGAAGGCCCACGCGGCGGGCATGAAGATCAGTGTGATCGCCCTGCTCGGGGTGGGCGGCACCGAGCGCTCCCAGGAGCACGCCGAGGCAACCGCCGACCTCGTGACCGCGATGGACCCGGAGTACTTCGCGGCGCTCACCACCTCGGTCGTCCCGGGCACGCCTCTGGTGCGGATGCAGAAGAAGGGCTTCTTTCATCTGCCGAGCGTGACGCGGATGCTCGAAGAGCTCCGCATCATCGTTGATCGGGCGCGTCCCAGCGGCGCGGTCTTCCGCACCAACCACGCGAGCAACCACCTGGCCCTGGGCGGACGCTTGCCGGACGATCGGGAAGCCATCTGCGCCGCCATCGACGGTGCGCTCAGCGGGGAGGTCGCGCTGCGCCCCGAGTGGATGCGCGGGCTCTAGTACCCACCTCAAGACCACCTCGCGGCGCCTTCCGGGCGCGACGCCACCGCCCACCGCCTCGCCTCACGCTCAACAACACCCGCGCATTGCCTCGCTTCGCCGACGCGCCGCTCGGCACCGTCGCGCTCCAGGTGGTGCGTGTCTGGCAGCCGTGCTCGCCCACCTCGAGCTCGTGCGGGGCGATTGTGTCTTGGGGATGGGCGGCTTGGGCCTGCGGCTCGCTGATCCCGTAGTGCTGCCCAAGATTCGACAGCCTCCCGTCGCTCCCATGTGCACGCAGGCGCAGTCCAGCAAGGCCTCGGCCAGGGCATGCCCGCGCTCGCCCTCGATCGGGAAGTCGTCCGCCACGGGCCGCACCAGCTCCAGCGCCGAGAAGTCCACCCGCTCGCCGAGCGACGCGTGCAGGTACGCGTGCACGTCGAACAGCCAGTCGATCATCGCCTCGTGCAACGCAAACACCCCCGCGGCGCGTGATCTTCGGTGATTGGGCCTGGGCGCGCAACGCAGAAACCGGCCATACGGCCGGCGCCTCGGCGGTTGCGGGGGCCTTCGGGCGTCGGGTACAACGCCGGCTTCGCTTACCCGCGGGGATATCCATGAGCTGGATCGATGACAAAGCCCACGAGGGCCTGGAGCTCGTTCGCCAGGTCCAGAAGATAGACCTCTACCCCCACTTCCGGCCGTTCGAGAGCGGTGGTCTACACACGACGATCGAGGGCAAGCCGATCGTGAACTTCAGCTCCAACGACTACCTCGGGCTGACGAACCATCCCAAGGTGAAGGAGGCCGCGGCCAGGGCTGTCGAGACCTTCGCGTGCGGGCTGAGCAGCTCGCGTGTTCAGGCCACCACCACGGCCCACGTGGAGCTGGAGGAGCGGCTCGCGCGCTGGTACGGCTACGACGCGTGCCTGCTGTTCACGACCGGCTATCAGGCCATGGTCGGGACGCTCCAGGCGCTGGCGGATCGTGACACCACGTTGATTCTCGACAACCTCTCCCACGCTTGCATCCTCGACGGCACCTTCCTCGCGGCCGGCACGCCGGCCCAGGCGCCGGAGGTGCGCTACTTCAATCACAACTCCGCACGCTCCCTCGAGCGCTGCCTCAAGACCAAGCAGCGGGACAACGCGATCGTACTGATGGAGGGAATCTACTCCCTCGACGGGGACCGGGCGCCGCTGAAGGACTTCGTCGAGGTCTGTGAGAAGTACGACGCCGTCCTGCTCTGCGACGACGCGCATGGCACGGGCACGCTCGGTGAGCGGGGCACCGGCATCGTGGAGGAGGCCGGCATGCTTGGGCGCGTGCCGATCGTGATCAGCACGTTCTCGAAGACCTTCGGCGGAATCGGCGGGATTCTGTTGGGGTCGAGGGACGTGGTCGACTTCGTGAAGCACAACGCGCGCTCCTTCATGTTCAGCGCCACACTGCCCGTGCCCGTCGTGGCCGGCGCCTCGGTGATCCTCGACATGCTCGAGGAGGAGGGGCCCGCGCTGGTTCAGGAGCTGCACCAGAAGTCCGACTACATGCGCACCAATCTCACGCAGCTCGGCTTCGATCTGGGCATGAGCGACACCCACATCATGCCGATCATGTGTCGCGACTTCCGCAAGGCGCTCTTCATGCACATCGGGCTCCTGGAGAACGGCGTGATGATGGTGCCGATCACCTATCCGGGCGTGAAGTTCGGCGAGGAGCGCCTGCGGTTGAATGTGACCCGGGGTCACAGCCGAGAGGACATGGACAGGGCCCTGGAACAGCTCGATCGCTATGGCAAAGCCTTCCATGTCCAGTCGGGCGCGGATCTGGGTCCGATGGACAACCTGTTCGCCTGAATCATGGCTGCCAGCACGCGCCCGTGTGCGGCTTGCAGCCCAGGTGCCTACGCCCTACGATCGCCACGCGCAAGCTCGCCGCGTGTGCGGTGAGGTAGGTTGTCGTGGCCGACCCCGATTGCCCACATATCGAAGGCTGCGAGATGTATACGCTGCTCAAGCTGAGCGGGACCCTCAAGGCGTGGCAGTCCCGCTACTGTTGTGCCGACTACAAGGAGTGCGCGCGCTTCAAGCTCAGCGCCGACAACCGTCGGGTGCCAATCAACCTCATGCCCAACGGCGCCTACCTACGCAGCAACGACAAGCCCTGAGTGCCCGGCGGCGCGGCGGGCATCGCTGGAGGTGTCATGGCCCTTTGGTCCTGGTGGTTGAGCTCCTTCGCGCTCGCGGCGGTCCCGATCGCGCACTGGCTGTTCCTCAACCGTGCCGTCGCGGTCTCGGGTCGCTACAGCGCCCTGATCGACCGCATCCGCTTTGGAGCTCCGCGGGATGGATCCGGCGAGATGGATCAAGCGGCGTTGCTCGAGGCGTTGCGCGCCCAGACCGCGGCCGACTTCGGTGACGACGCGATCGAGGAGACCGAGCCCAGTGGGGAGTCGGTCGACGAGACCATCGTGCGCAGCCCGCAGGGGAGCATCGCACACCTGCTGTTCCTCGCCGGTCTCGCGCTGGGCGGCGCCGCGTCGGCCATGCTCGCTGGCAGCTTCAGCCTGCGCGGCGGCCTGAACGGAGACGTCTTCGCCTCCGTCGTTGGTCAGCTCGGGATTCCGGCTCCGGTGTTGCTGCTCTTCGGTGGCCTGTGCGTGGGCTTCGGCACGCGCATGGCGGCCGGTTGCACCTCGGGGCACGGCCTGTGCGGGGTCAGCCAGTTCCAGACCGGCAGCCTGGTGGCGACGGCGGCCTTCTTCGGTGCCGGGGTCGGCACCTCCTTCGCGCTGGGAGCGCTGCAATGAAGGACGCACTGCTCACCTTGGCGCTCGGCCTGGCGATGGGCGTCACCCTCAGCCGCATCGGCTTCTCCTCGTGGGACGAGGTCCACGCCATGTTCACGTTCGCCAGCCTGCGCATGTTCCTGGCTTTCTGCGGCGCGGTTGCGGTGCTCGCCATCGCCTGGCCATTGATCGCGCGGGCCTTCCCAACGCGGACGCAGTTTCGCAGGCGTCCGATCCATCCGGGCACCCTTGCCGGTGGTGTGATCTTTGGAGCCGGTTGGGCACTGAGCGGTGCATGCCCGTCGATCGCCATGGTGCAGCTCGGCGAGGGCCAGCTGGCTGCCGGCTGGACGCTGCTCGGCATCTTCGCCGGCAACTGGCTCTACTCCGCCGTCCACGTCCGCTTCTTCAAGTGGGACGCTGGCAGTTGCCTAGACGACTAGAGCGCATCTCAAAAATGCTCTCGGCGCCTTTCGGGCGGAACGGGGCCGCTCGCCGCGTCGCCTCACGCTCGACAATACTTGGCATTGCCTCGGTTCGCCGACGCGCCGCTCGGCCCCGTCGCGCTCCGAAATCCATCCGGAACATTTTTGAGATGCGCTCTAGCTGAATCGGTCGAGGTTCGTTCAGGGAGCGAGGGCGCCCGGAGAAGAAGCGGGAGGCGTACCGGAAGTACGCCGAGGATTTCTTCGAGGACCAAGCCTGGGCCAACCTCGACCGACTCACGGTAGGACGCGGAGTCTCTTGCCGGTCTGGGAGAGGTCGTCGTCGGGGTCGCGGGGGAGGAGCTCGGCGACGAGGTCGTAGTCGGCGGCCTGGGTGACGCGGGCCTTGCGCAGGTCTCCCGGGCGCGCGGTGTCGTTCGTGAGCAGCACGACGCCGTCCACTTCTGGTGCCTGGCCGGCGTGGCGGCCCTGGAGCAGCAGCTCGTGCTCCTCACTCACGCCCTCGACGAGCACATCCAGCACGTCGCCGATGCGCGCCGCCAGCTTACGCCCGCTGATGTCGCGCTGAATCGCGCCGAGGGCGTCCGCGCGCTCAGCGATGACCGCCTCCTCCACGCTGCCTTCCAGCGTGGCGCTGTGGGTGCCCTCCTCGCTCGAATAGCGGAAGACGCCGACGTGGTCGAACTCGCCCCAGCGTACGAAGTCGCACAGCGCCTGGAAGTCCGCGTCGGTCTCGCCTGGGTGGCCGACGATGAAGGCCGTGCGGATGCTCACGTAGGGCGCGGCTCGGCGTAGGCGTCCGACCAGGCGACGTTGGCGGTCGGCGTCGTAGCCGCGTCGCATGCGTTTGAGCATGGCGTCGGTGGCGTGCTGCATCGGCATGTCGACGTAGGGCACGAGCTTGCGTCCCGCTCCGAGCCGCGCCAACAAGGCCTCCGGCAGGGCTTCCGGATAGAGGTAGAAGAGCCGCAGCCAACCGAGCTCCTCCACCTCCTCGAGCGCGTCGATCAAGCGCACCAGGTCGGCGCCGTCCCCGCGGTCGCGTCCGTAGGAGATCGTGTCCTGGCTGATCAGGTTGACCTCGAAGGTGCCGCGTTCGGTCAGTCGCCGCACCTCGCGCACCACGTCGCCCATGGCGCGCGAGCGCTGGGTGCCGCGGAAGGACGGGATGGCGCAGAAGGAACACTTGCGCGAGCAGCCCTCGGCGATCTTGACGTAGGCGCTGGCCCGCCCGCCGGAGAGGATGCGCGGATCGTCGGCGCGCAGCACATAGTCGGCGGGATTGCCGACCAGCATGCGCGGCTGCTCCCCCTCGCGTAGCACCCGTCCCAGCGCGAGCATGTCGCTCGAGCCCAGGAAGTGATCGACCTCTGGCATGCCCTCGGCGAGCTGATCGGGATAGCGCTGCGAGAGGCAGCCCGCGACCACGAGCTTCTCGCACCGCCCCGCCCGTTTCAGGTCGGAGAGCTCGAGGATCGTGTCGATCGACTCCTGCTTGGCCGCCTCGATGAAGCCGCAGGTGTTGACGACGATGACCTCGGCTTCGGTGGCTTCTTCCACGTGGCGATAGCCCGAGAGGTCGCTCACGCCCAGCATCACCTCGGTGTCCACCCGATTCTTGGGACACCCCAGCGAGACGAAGTGAATCGTCCTCCTATCTCCCGGCCTGCTCACGGCGTGGACCTTGCGACCCGCAGGTCCCCCCGTCAAGACACGCTGCAACTTGGGGTGGGGCGTTGCCTGGGGAGGCCGCAGAGGCTCGGCCGCGGCATGGCCATTGGACCTGTTGTTGAGGGAACCTCGGACATCCTGGATTCTTCAACGCAGCGAGCCCTCAGTCGAC
>JAPPOT010000178.1 GCA_028817855.1 Myxococcales bacterium | reverse complement strand
GCTCGGACGCGGGCTCGGTCTCGGACGCGGGCTCGGACGCGGACGCGGTCTCGGACGCGGTCTCGGTCCCGGACGCGGTCTCGGTCCCGGACCCGGTCTCCGCCGCCGCCCCGGACGCCGGCCCCGCCGGCGCCCGCGCCGAGCACGCCAGCAACAGCAAGCTCAGCAGCGTCACCCTCATTCGCCGTACACGTCGGCGAGGAGCTCCAGGAACTCTTCAGCGCCCATCAAGGTCAGCTCCACGTTGCCGAAGCGTACGCGGTCGCCAGACCTCACCGCGATCGGCTCGCCCTCACCCTGCCTCGGCACCCGCTGCCCGTTGACGAAGGTGCCGTTGGTGGAGCGCGCATCCTGGATCACGAAGGCATCGCCCTCATCCTGGAAATAGGCGTGGAACTTGCTCACGGAGACGTCGCGCACGACGATGTCGTTGTTGCGGGTCTGGCCCACGGAGTAAAAGCGGTCGATCAGCGAACGCTCGGTCTTTCGCACGGGAAAGACCATGTAGCGCGACGGTGGCAGATCGCGGAAGGCCGCGCTCGGGACGCGCTGCACCAGCGTCTTCATGCCGCGGTCCGGCGTGGACAGCCCCGACATGACGCCGGAGCGCCGCAGCAGCAGAAGGGCGCGTCCGTGGAGCTTCTCGAAGGACTGCGGGTCGCGTCCCAGCTGGTCCCGATAGGCTTCCAGCAGCCGTGCCTCATCGGGCTGCTGGGTGGTGTCGAGCTCGTGCTCCGGCTGACCCATTGTCCTAGCAGCGTAATGGAGCCCACGCGCCGTAGCAATTTCGGCCGTGGGCCCGTGTGGTTGCATGTACGCGCGGTCAGGCGCGCTTGGCGTAGTGCGCCAGCGCCTGCCCGAGGCTCGCCTCGTCGGCGCCGAGCTCCGACACGACCGCCGCGAGCCAGTCCGGGCGCTCGCGCGTGCACACGGTGATCGGGCGCTTCAGCCCGGAGAAGAGCGCGGCCGCGCGCGCGTAGGCGGTGGCGTAGTCCGGCGGCCGGATGTCGGTCGCCAGATCCACCATCGCGTACGGGTCGGGCGGTGCGGGCGCGTCGGCGTCGACGTGCGGGATCGTCGGCGTCGTCGCGCCGGCTCCACCGCCGGCGAGCCCGGAGCCATCGCGCAGGATCGCCCCGCGCACCTGCTCCGGCCGACCACCCGCGATCAGCAGCGCCACGTAGGCGCCCAGGCCGCGCCCCACGATCGTCGCTTGCGAGAGGCGACCGAGGGCCGCGTCCGCGTCGGCCATCAAGAGCTCACAGGTGTAGCCGCCGCCACGCGGCACGGTCGACGCACCGTGCCCGGTGAAGTCGAGGGCGTACACCGGGCCCTTCCATCGGCTGTACTCGGATGGCAGCGCCGCGGGGGAGCGCTCGCCGAGACCGTGCAGCAGCAGCAGCGCACGCCCCTCGCCGGCCTTCAGCGCGTGCAGCGCGAGCTGCACGCGGTTGTGCTCGAGCATGATCGTCGTCACGCGAGAAACTCCAGGACGCGCTCCGCCGTCCGCTCGGGGCGCTCCACGTGGATGAAGTGGCCGGTGTCCTGGAAGACCTCGAGCTGCGCGCTCGCGGGCAAGTAGGGCTTCAGGTCCTCGGGGTCCACATCCCAGCCCATCGGCTCACTCTCGGTGCCGAAGATCGCGAGGATCGGAATCGGGAAGCCCGGCAAGCGGTCGGCGGCCCAGCGCGCTCGGTGCGGTCCAAAGCCCCCCATGCGCAGGGCCGGATCGATCTTCCAGCGGTAGCCGTCCTCATCCCGTCGCGCACCGATCGCCGCCAGGTAGCACAGCCACTCGTGGCTGAGCCGCGGGTTCATGCGCGCACGCCGGCGCGCCAGCTCCTCGAGCGTGCCGGGCTTGCGCACCAGGCCGCCCGACTCGCGCCTGTGGTCGAGCCAGCGCGCGATCTCCTCGCGCATCATCACGGTGCGCTCGCGCTCGGCCACGTCCGGCGCCCGGCCTCGGAAGGGCAGCCCGTCGATCGCGACGAAGCGCGTGAAGCGATACGGCATCGCCTGGATCGCATGGGCGAGCATCGACCCGCCCTTGCTGTGGCCGATGGCGGCACAGGGCTGGCGCGTGGTGGAGTCGACCACGGCGAGCATGTCGCGCTCGTCCGCCACCCAGCTGTAGAGCTGGGCGTGCTCGGAGTCCCCGTGCCCGCGGTGGTCCCAGGAGACGACGCGGAAGCCGGCGTCGGCGATGCGCGGCGCGAAGGCGTCGTAGGTGCGGGCGAAGTCGAAGCCGCCGTGGACCAGCATCACCGGCGGCGCGGCCTCGTCTCCCCATTCGTAGACGGACAGGCGCACTCCGCCCGCGTCGACTTCGCGACGCCGGTCGGGTGCGCGCGCTCCCGGGAAGGAAGCCTGGTCCGTGGAAGAGCCCTCAGCGCCCACGGGGCTTGGCGCCCGAGAGATCGCTGATCTTCGCCCAGTTCTCGGCCACGCCCTCGACGCTGGCCTCCGCGCCCAGGTCGACGCCCTGGTTCTCCATCACGGCAGCCACGCTGTAGCGACCGCCCGCGGCCTGCAGGATCGCGCCGCTCGGGGCGTCCTCGGTGCAGAGGAAGACGACGCCGTGGGTGACCATCTCGGGCGCGAGCTTCTCGAGCATCTGCTCCGGCATCAGGTTCTCGGTCATGCGCGTCGCGGCGACCGGCGAGATGGCGTTGATGCGGATGTTGTTCTTCTGGCCCTCGATCTTGAGGGTGTTCATGAAGCCGACCAGGCCGAGCTTGGCGGCGCCGTAGTTGGCCTGCCCGAAGTTGCCGTAGAGGCCGGAGGGCGAGGTGGTCATCACGATGCGGCCGTACTTCTGCTCGCTCATGATCGGCCAGACCGCCTTGGTGCAGTTCACCGAGCCCATCAGGTGCACGTCGATGACGATCTGGAAGTCGTCGAGCTCCATCTTCTTGAAGCTCTTGTCGCGCAGGATGCCGGCGTTGTTGATCAGGATGTCGATGCGCCCGAAGGCGTCCATGGTCTGCTTGACCAGGTTGTCGACGCCGGTGCGGTCGCTGACGCTCGAGCCGTTGGCGATCGCCTCGCCGCCCGCTTCCTTGATCTCCGCGACGACCTTCTCGGCCGCCTCACTGGAGCCGCCAGAGCCGTCCATGGAACCGCCCAGGTCGTTGACGACGACCTTGGCGCCACGGCGGGCCAGCTCCAGGGCGTGGCAGCGGCCCAGGCCGCCGCCTGCGCCAGTCACGATCGCAACCTTGTCCTTCAAATCGATGCTCATGTGGGCAACTCCAACTGGTGGGGAACCGGCGGACGGTACTCCCGATTTGCATGGCTTTCAAATTGGCCCAAAAGGGCCGAAATCTCAGGCGCCGGGGCGCGCTCCGATGGGGTCAGCGGGCACGCAGATCGCGCCGGTAGCGCTGCGCGTTCTGGACGTAGTGCGCGGCCGATCCCTCCAGGATCATCAGCTCCGCGTCGGTAACCTGGCGGACCACCTTGCCGGGGGCTCCGAAGACGACAGAGCGGTCGGGGATCTCCTTGCCCTCGGTGATCAGCGCGCCGGCCCCGATCAGGCAGTGTTTGCCGATCTTGGCCCGGTTGAGGATCACACTGCCGATCCCGACCAGCGAGGAGTCGCCCACCTCGCAGCCGTGGAGCATGACCTTGTGCCCGACGGTGACGCCGCGTCCGATCCGCACCTCGATGCCCGCATCGGTGTGGATGACGGTGCCGTCCTGGACGTTGCTGCCCTCGCCGATGGCGATCAGCTCGTTGTCGCCGCGCATCACCACGTTGAACCAGGCGCTGGCGTCCTTCTCCAGGACGATGGAGCCGATCAGCTGGGCCGAGTCGGCGACGAAGCAGCTAACGTGCACCTGGGGGCTGCGCTCCCCGAGATCGTAGAGCATGGACGCGGTCTCTCCTGTTGGGAGCGCCCGTTGTAGGCGTCGCTCCCGAGGATGTCCACGCGGCAATCAATGCCGGCGGCGCCGCCGCACCCTCCGGCGCCACGGGATTGCTGGTTTTTTGCGGGACGTGGCCGGGCTCACGTACATCAGAGAGATGTTCCGAAGCCGCTTGATCGCCGCCCTGCTCGTGGTGTTGCCGCCGGGCGCTGCGCTCGCGCAGGAGACCGCCGCCGGCGGCGTGCACGTGGTCGCCGCCGGCGAGACCGTGAGCGCCATCGCCGCCCACTACGGCGTCACCGTGGAGCAGCTGGTCGACCACAACGAGGGGCTGGAGCCCGACCGGATCCGCGTCGGCCAGCGCCTGCTGCTCGGGGGCGAGCGGCGCTTCCACGGCTACCGCGTGCAAGAGGGGGAGACGCTCAGCGGCATCGCCAAGCGCCACGACGTGAGCCTTGCGGAGCTGCAGCGCTGGAACCCGCAGCTGCGCCCCGATCACATCCGCATCGGGCAGACCATCCGCATCTACAGCAAGAAGCCAACCAGCCACTCCCAGTCGGTGGGTTCGCCCTCGCGCGGGGCGCTGAAGGCAGCGCGCAGGCTGCCGCGGCACCCGGCCTACGTGATCCGTGAGCGCGGCCGCGCCTGGGCGACCGACGAGACCATCCGCGGGATCGTGAAGGCCTTCGACCACGTGCGCTCGCGGCATCCGAAGGCGGCACGCCTGAAGGTCCACGACTTGAGCCTGCGCCGCGGCGGACCGATGACGGACCATCGCAGCCACCAGTCGGGTCGCGACGCGGACATCGCCTACTTTCAGCGCGGCTGTGCGAGCCGCCTGTGCGAGTTCCGCCGCCTGAAGCCGAGCGAGCTCGACACCGACCGCACCTGGACGCTGCTGGAGTACTGGCTCGAGCGCGACATGCTCGAGGCCGTCTTCATCGACTACCGACTGCAGGCGCCGCTCTACCGTCACGCGCGCGCCCGCGGCGCGAGCGCCTCACAGCTGAGCCGCTGGTTCCAGTACCCGCGCGGACGCACCCACCCGCTGGGCGTGGTGCGTCACTTCCCCAAGCACGCAGACCACATGCACGTGCGCTTTGCCTGCCATCAGAGCGATCCCGAGTGCAAGACGTTCCGACCCCTGCTGACCCAGCACGCAACGCGCTAGAATCCTCCCCCAATGAAGTGTGGGCGGAGGAGGTGTCGGGTGCGGGAAGTAGCGTCGGAGCTGGAGGATTCTAGGGGACGGCGCGCGGGAGCGTGGGCGATCGTGGGTGCGCTCGTGCTAGGCGCGTGCGTCGACGACACCATTCGCCCCGCCGATGCCGGCCCGGAGGAGCCGCCCGACGCGGGCGCGCCTGGGGCGGTCGATCCCGAGGAGCCCCTCGACGTCTCGGGCCTGCCCTACCGCTGCGAGGCCGGTGTCGTCGACGCCGTCACCGGACTCGCCTACGAGGCCCTCGACCCTGGCGGCGACATCCCGATCGGCGGCAGCGGGCAGGCGGGGCTGGTCGCCAGGCTCGCGCTGCAGCTCCAGGCCGAACCGGACGAAGAGCTCCCGGAGGTCCTGGTCACGCTGTTGCTCACCAACGTGCTCGATGGCACCGACGGCGACAGCAAGCTGGCGGACACGCCCCAGCGTCTCGGCTGTCAGGAAGGCAGCTGCGAGCTCGCGCCGGTGCTGGTCGAGATCAGCCACCTGGCCAAGCTGCCGGAGCTGGAGGGCCTGGTGGTGCGCGTGGATGCGACCGTGCGCGACGCGGGCGACGCCGACCGGGTCCTGTGCCGCGCGCGCAACCACGGCGTGCTCGTCCGCCAATAGGCGCTTCATCGACATCCATGGCGCTTCTAGACATCGCAGCCAGGTGCGGTACACCCCGGCCGTGCGCACCTTCCTGACGTGGCTGCTTCCACTCGCGCTGCTGCTCGGCGCGCCGCAGGCCCACGCCCAGCCGCTCGAGGACGACCCCTACGCCTACGACCTGCGCGTGGCGCTCTTCCCGGTGGCCTTCGTCGCCGGCGTGAGCCAGCACCACTTCGGCTCGGGCGGGCGGGCCGAGATCGACCTCGGCAGGCGCCTGACCCTGC
>JAPPOT010000714.1 GCA_028817855.1 Myxococcales bacterium | reverse complement strand
GATCTACACCCACCCCGAGCCGCACCTGATCACCCCCTTGGCGTACCTGGGCTTCCACGACCTGGTGGACAGGGCGCCCTACGACCACATCAACGCTGCCGAGGCGATCCGCAGCTTCGTCGCAGAGCTGCCGGGGGGCGAGGACGACTACCTGGACGCGCTGCGAGCCTACGCGGACACGATGTACGGGCGCATGCTGGTGCCCTCGGGCCGGCGCTACTTCCTCGACAAGACGCCGGCCTACGCCCTGGTGCTGCCCTTTCTGCGCAAGCTCTACCCGCAGGCCCGCTACATCGTGCTCACCCGCCACCCGCTGGCGGTCATGAGCAGCTACGCGAACAGCTTCTTCGACGGTGACTGGCGCGCGGCCCACGAGTTCAACCCGATCGCGGAGCGCTACGTCGCGGCGATCGCGAGCTTCCTGGGGGACCCAACCGAGCACGTCTGCCAGATCGGCTACGAGGCGTTGGTCCAGGATCCCGCAACCGAGCTCGAGCGGGCGTTCGCCTTCCTGGGGCTGGCCAATCAGCCGGAGGCAGTCGAGTATGGCGAGCACTTCGAGGCCAAGAAGGGCATGGGCGACCCGATCACGGTCGGCGACCAGAAGCGACCGGTCGCGACCTCGATCCACAAGTGGGTCGCCGAGCTGCTCGAAGACGACGGCAAGCTCGAGCTCGCCCGCGGCATCGTCTCGCGCCTCGCACCCGAGGACGTGCGCATCTGGGGCTACGAGCATAGCGAGCTCTTCGCCCCCCTCGAGCGGGCGCGCGGCGAGGGCAAGGTGCTGGTCTACAAGAAGCCGAAGCTCAACGGGTACGTCCTGCAGCGCAAGGTGATGCTCGCCCTCAAGAAGGACATCGAGCGCCGCCCCCACGGCAAGCTGCTGCGGCGCGTTCGCTACTACTGCAACGTGCTGCTGCGCGAGTAGTTCACGCGAGCCCCGCAAGCAGCAGCTCCGAGAGCCGCGCCGGGTCATCCACGTGGAGCCAGTGCCCCGCGCGGGGCAGCGTGTCCACGGTCACCACACCCTGGCTGGCCAGCGCTTCGAGTCGCGCGCGATCGTCCTCGGCGAGCACGCTGCCCCGACCGGCCAGCACGAATCGTAGATCCAACGAATCGGGAGGGTGCTCCACGAGCGGCCAGCAATCGGTGCGATCGTGATCCTCGAGCAACGCGCGCAGTGCGGGCAGCTCGAGGCCGAAGCGCAGACCATCGGGCTCTCGCACGAGGTTCTTTGCCAGCCACGCGGCGATCGCCGGGGCCGCGCCACGCGCTTCGAGGGCCGCGGTGAAGGCGCGCCGATCGACGAACCGGGGCGGCAGCTCGGCAAGCGCCGCCAGCACGCGCACCGTCTCGGTGTCACCACGCTCCCCGCTCGAGGCGGGGGCCGCATCCAAGACCCAGAGCTGGCCCGCAAGCCCTCGACCCGCGAGCGTCAGCGCCACCCGGCCGCCGAAGCTGTGTCCGATCAGCACGTCGGGCAGGCCCGATGCGCCGGCATGCGCCTCGAGGTCGTCGGCGCAGGCGGCCAGCGTGTGCGGCCCGGGCAAGCCCTGGGAGCCACCGTGCATGCGCAGATCGATCAGCTCCAGGTCCAGCTCGGGCCGTGCCGCACACAGGCGCCGAGCAAAGCTCTGCCAGTTCTGACCGCGCCCCATGAACCCGTGCAGGATCCAGACGTGCCGCGGTTCAGCTGCGCCACCGCTCACACGAACGCTCGAAAGGGACACGCCGCACCTTGTATCAGAACTGGCCTGCTAGCGCCCGGGGCCGCGGCGGCGCTCGATCTGGCGGAAGCGCCCCGCCAGCGTGTCGAGGAAGTGGCGCGGCCAGGAGCCCGCCGGGAACTGGCGCTCCAGGGTCTCGCTCGAGATGACCAGCAGCGACACCTCCTCGAGCGCCTGCACCGTCGCGGTGCGTTCCTCCGCCGCGAACAGGGCCAGCTCTCCGAAGATGTCGCCGGGGCCCACGGACCGCAGGACGATGCGCTCGCCGGCGCGCACCCGATAGACCTCGCAGTGCCCGCTCTCCACGATGTAGGCCTCCTGCCCGGGCTCCCCCTCGCGCACGATCTCCTGGCCCGCGGCTGCGCGCCGCCGCGCAAACCACGCACCGGACTGCAGGAACGAGTCGAGGGCGGCGCGCATCTCGTCAATCGTCTGAAAACGCTCCTCCGGATCGGCGGCGAGCGCCTTCATCGCGATGTCGCACAGCACGGCCGGTTGATCCGCACCCGCGACGGTCAGGTGCGGCGGGGTAACCTGGCAGCGGCGCGCGGCGCGCAGCACCTCCTCCGCGTCGGTGCCGGCATGGGGCGGCTCCAGTGTGAGCACCTCGTAGAGCACGCCACCCAGGCCAAAGACGTCGGTGCGCGGGTCGATGCGGTCGAGCGCGCCGCTGGCCGCTTCGGGTGACATGAAGCAGGGCGTGCCCACCACCGCTGCCGGGCGGCGCGTCTCCTCGCTGTCCATCACCAGCGCCACCCCCCAGTCCGCGAGATAGACCTCGCCGAAGCGGCCGAGCATGATGTTCTCGGACTTCACGTCGCGATGGATCACGCCACGGCTGTGCGCAAACGACAGCGCGTCGCACACCTTCAGCAACTGCCCAACGAGGTCGGCCAGCTCCTGGTTGCCAGGCGCTTCCGTGTAGGCCTCCAGGCGATCGGCCAGCGTTTCGCCCCGCACCAACTTCATCGTGAAGCGGTCGGCGGCGAGCGCGTGCACGGGGATGATGTTCGGGTGGTCGAGCTGACCCGTGATGCGCGCCTCCTGCACGAAGCGCTCGCGCGCCGTGGCGGACAGGCCCGGCCGGAGAATCTTCACGGCCACCATGCGCTGCAGGAAGCGATCGAAGACCTTGCGGATCTCGGCCATGCCGCCCGCGCCGACCGGACCGCGGTCCTCGAGCTCCGTGCGAATGCGAAAGCCTCGACGCTCCGGCTTGCGCGTGGAGGTGGGCGCAGCGCTGGGCGGACTGGCGCCGAGCTCCTCGTCGATCGTCGTCTTCCGAAAGACCTGTCCAGAGCCGCTGGCCACGCGCCCTCCGACCACAAGCGTAGGCCACGGGGCGCGGGCGCCACAATGTAGGCGGGCCGCCTACGCGAGCTGGCGCAGCACGTACTGCAGGATGCCGCCGTGCAGGTAGTACTCCACTTCCTGGGGCGTATCGAGCCGGGCGAGCACCTCGAAGGTCTTGTCGTCGGCTCGCACAACTAGCCTTTTCTGGGGGGACAGCCCGTCGGCGATGCCCTCGATGGCGATCGTCTCCTCGCCGGTCAGACCGAGGGACTCTCGCCCCTGTCCGTCGACAAACTCGAGCGGGAGCACGCCCATCCCGATCAGGTTGGACCTGTGAATGCGCTCGTAGCTCTCGGTGATCACCGCCTTCACACCCAGCAGCCGGGTCCCCTTGGCCGCCCAGTCGCGAGAGGAGCCGGTGCCGTACTCCTTGCCACCGATCACTACCAGCGGCACGCCGTCCTTCTGGTACTGCATCGAGGCGTCGTAGATCGACATCTGCTCGCCGTCGGGCAGGTGGCGGGTGATGCCGCCCTGGGTGCCGGGGGCCAGCAGGTTGCGGAGGCGGATGTTGGCGAAGGTGCCGCGCATCATCACCTCGTGGTTGCCACGGCGGCTCCCGTACGAGTTGAAGTCGCGCGGCGCCACACCCTGCTCCTGCAGGTAGCGCGCCGCGGGACTGTCCACGGCGATGCTGCCCGCTGGCGAGATGTGATCGGTGGTGACCGAGTCGCCGAGAAACGCCAGCACGCGCGCGCCGGCGATATCGGTCGGGGGCTCGGGGTCACCCGCCTTGATGCCATCGAAGAACGGCGGCTTGCGGATGTAGGTCGAGGACGCGTCCCACTCGAAGATGTCGCCGATGGGAGCCTGGACCGCGCGCCAGTCCTCCGGCCCCTCCATCACGCTCGAGTAGCGCGAGACGAACATCTCGCGCTCCAGGGCGCCGCGCATCACCTCACTGATCTCGGCCTGGCTCGGCCAGATGTCGCGCAGGTAGACGTCCTTGCCATCCTTGCCCTGCCCCAGCGGCTCCGACTCCAGGTCGATGTCCATCGTGCCGGCGAGCGCGTAGGCCACCACCAGCGGGGGCGAGGCCAGGTAATTGGCGCGCACGTGGGGGCTGATGCGCCCCTCGAAGTTGCGGTTGCCCGACAGTACGCTCACCGCGACCAGATCGCCGTCGGAGATGCCCGCCTCGATCGGCCCGGCCAGCGGGCCCGAGTTGCCAATGCAGGTCGTGCAGCCGTACCCGACGGTATGGAACTTGAGCTCCCGCAGGGCCTCGGTCAGCCCGGCCTTGTCCAGGTAGTCGCTCACCACCTGCGAGCCCGGCGCCAGGGAGGTCTTGACCCAGGGCTGGGTCGAGAGCCCTGCGGCCACCGCCTTCTTCGCGAGCAGCCCGGCGGCCACCAGCACCGCGGGGTTGGAGGTGTTGGTGCAGCTCGTGATCGCGGCGATGACCACGTCGCCGTGGCCGAGCTTGAAAGCGTCGCCCTCGTTGTCGACGTCGACCTCCTTGGCCACGTCGCCGCCCTCCCCCAGCAACGCGGGCAAGGTGCGCTGCCAGCTCGCCTTCGACTCCTTCAGCGGGATGCGGTCCTGCGGTCGCTTCGGACCGGCCAAGGCCGCCTCCACCTCGCCCAGGTCCAGGCTCAGGCTGTCGGTGAACTCGAGGGCGGTGCTGCCGCGGAAGAGGCCCTGCTCCTTGCAGTAGCGCTCCACCAGCTCGACCTGGGACTCGTCGCGACCGGTGAAGCGCAGGTAGGAGAGCACCTCGTCATCGACCGGGAAGAACCCCATGGTGGCACCGTACTCGGGCGCCATGTTGGCGATCGTCGCGCGGTCCGGCAGCGTCAGGTGATCGAGCCCATCGCCGTAGAACTCGACGAACTTCCCGACCACGCCCTTCTCGCGCAGCATCTGCACCACGCGCAGCACCAGGTCCGTGGCGGTCACGCCCTCCGGCAGCGCGCCCTTGAGCTCGAAGCCGACCACCTGGGGCACGAGCATCGAGACCGGCTGACCGAGCATGGCCGCCTCGGCCTCGATGCCGCCCACGCCCCAGCCGAGCACGCCCACGCCGTTGATCATGGTGGTGTGGGAGTCGGTCCCGACAAGCGTGTCAGGATAGGCCGTGGGACGGCCGTCGCGCTCGCCGAGGAAGACCACGCGCGCCAGGTACTCGAGGTTCACCTGGTGCACGATGCCGGTGCCGGGAGGCACCACGCCGAAGCCCTCGAAGGCGCCCTGGCCCCACTTGAGAAACTGGTAGCGCTCGCGGTTGCGCTCGAACTCGATGCGGATGTTCTCCTCGAGCGAGCGCAGGCTGCCGTAGCTGTCGACCTGCACCGAGTGATCGATCACCAGATCCGCGGGCTGCAGGGGATTGATGCGGGCGGCATCCCCGCCCATGGCGACGAAGGCCTCGCGCATGGCCGCCAGATCCACGACCGCGGGCACCCCGGTGAAGTCCTGGAGCAGCACCCGGGCCGGCCGATAGGCGATCTCGTGGCTCGGCTTGGCCTTCGGATCCCAGCCCGCAATGGCCTCGATGTCGTCGCGGGTGACGGTCTTGTCGTCCTCGTTGCGCAGCAGGTTCTCGAGCAGCACTCGCAGGGAGAAGGGGAGCCTGTCCACGTGGCCCACGCCCGCACGCTGGAGGGCGTCGAGTCGGTAGATGTCGATGTCGCGGCCTCCCACGGAGAGGGTCGCGCGGCTGCCAAAACTGTCCTGTCGAGTCGTCATGAAACCTCGGGTGCGGGCGCGGAGAATGACAAGAATCGCCTACACATGCCACCGCACCAGACAAGCTGGACAAGCTCCGATCGAAGCGCTACACGTTCAGCCCGTTGCGCCCCTGGGACGGGGTCTTGGCGCAGTAGCCAAGTGGGAAGGCAGTGGTATGCAAAACCATTATTCACCGGTTCGAATCCGGTCGGCGCCTCCAATGTA
>JAPPOT010000612.1 GCA_028817855.1 Myxococcales bacterium | reverse complement strand
GGATGAAGCTCGAGAGGGCGCCCAGCAGGGTGGTCTTGCCCGAGCCCGTCCCACCCGCGACGACCACGTTGGCTCGCTCTGTGACGAGCTTGCGCAGCAGCGCGGCCCCGCGTGGGCTGACCGTTCCCCGCGTGACCAGGTCCGAGCCATCGCCTGCGAGCGGTGCGAAGCGTCGGATGCTGAGCACGGGGCCTTCAGGTGCGGCAGGCGGGATCACCGCCTCGACGCGTGAGCCATCCGGCAGTCGCGCCTCGAGGATCGGCTGCTCGGCCGAGAGCGTGCGTCCTGACCACTGGGCGAGGCCGCGCAGGGCCGCCAGCAGCGCGTGCTCACTGGCGAAGCGCAGGGCGGTGTGCTCGAGCCGGCCGCGGCGCTCCGCGTAGATCTGGTCGGGTCCGTTGACCATTACCTCGCTCACCTCGGGCGCCTCGAGCAGGGGGCGCAGGGGCGCGAGCAAGCTGGCGAGGTGGGCGCGCTGGATCTCCGTCGCGCTCATCGCGCCGCCTCCGACAACCACGCGCGGGCCTCGGCTGCGTGGCGCCCGCGCGGAGCGCGCTCCAGGTAGGCCAGGTAGCGCTCACGCGCCGCCTCCCCGTCGACGAAGTGCTCCTGCGCGATCACCGCGAGCAGGTAGTGCGCCTCGGCCGCCGCCGGCTGTTGACGCACGACCCGCTCGAGCTCCGTCCAGGCGGACTGCGCGTCGCCGAGCGCGAGATGCAGGGCGCCCACCAGCTGTCGAACCTCCCAGGCGTCCGGGTGGCGCCGCAGGAAGGGCTCGGCGTGGGCGAGGGCCGCGCGCAGGCGGGAAGAGGCGAGACAGGCACCCACGATCTCCACGATCGCCTCGCGCTCCGGGTAGCCCAGGCGCACGGCCATCACCATGTACTGCTCGCCGCGCAGGGCGTCACCGCGCGTCGCCAGCGACCGGCCGCGCTCGAAGAGCGCCTCGGCATCGGGGGTGGCCGGCCGCGGCGGGTGCTCCGCGCGCGGTGGGTTCGCGGCGCAGCCGATTGCCAGGGCGCCCAGGGCGCAGATCAGGATCCCTCTCATCATCACCTCTCCTCCTCGGGCGCGGCGCGCCGGGCGAGCCGATGCTCGAGCGCGCGCAGATAGCTGACGTAGGGGTGCTCTCGGCCCTGCAGCAGGGCCTGAAGCCGGCGGGCGGCGCGTAGCGCCACCGCGTCGCGATCGGCGGTGAGCGCACGCGACAGCTGGATGCGCAGGTCGCGGTAGTCGGCTGCCAGGCGGCGTTGGAGATCCACGTGGCGAGCCATGGCCGCCGCCGCGCCGGCGCCATCGCCCGCCCGCTCCAAGCAAGCTCGCGCTTCCGATAGCAGCTGCAGGGCGCCGGGCCCCTCGCTCGACGCGTACGGGTACCTGTCGAGTCGTCCGCGGGCCCTCGCGCGGGCTTGTCGCGCGCGGGCCCGCGGCGCCTGCGGCTCCGTGCACGTGATCGTGGCTGCGGTGGCGAGCGCAGGCGCTTCGGGGGGGGGCTGCCGTCTCGACTCCCGCTCGGCGCAGGCACTCGGTGAGAGCAGCAGCGCACAGAGCGCCAGGTGGCGGTTCAGGTGTCTCATGCTCACAGCCCCACTCCGTTGACGATGAAGGGTCCAAACATCAGCAGCAGCACCGCGCCCAGCAGCAGCAGCAGCGGCAGGACCAGCAGGACCGAGGCGCGCGCGGCTGCTTCCTCCGCCATGACCGCGCGCCGCCCGCGCAGCGTGCGCGCCTGGATCTCCAGAATGCCGGCGAGGGGCGTGCCCTTGAGCTCGCCCTGGATGACGGCGCCCGCAAAGTCCCGGACGGTCTCGCAGGGCACCCGATGCGCGAGCGCCTCGAGCGCCGCACGCCGGCTCTGCCCGGTCGCGATCGCCTGACGAACGCGCGCGAGCTCTCGACCCAGCGGTGAGTCCGCGTTGACCGCCTCTTGCGTGGCCAGGTCGAGCGCCGCCGCGAAGCCCATGCCGGCGCCCATGCTCAGCGACATGATGTCGATCGCCGCCGGCAGCGTGCGCGCGATCTCGCGCTGGTGGGTGCGCGCCTTGTCTCGCACCTGCAGGGCGGGCGCGAGCATGCCTGCGGCACCGGCGACAGCGAGGAGGCCTGGTCCGGCGCCCGCCAGCAGTGCCAGGCCGAACGCGCCGGCGCCCGCAAGCGCGCCGCAGGCCGCGAGCTCGTCGCCGTCCAACCCAGCGACGTCCGCTCCACCCTCGACCAGGCCGGCGAACCGCGCGCGCAGCGACGCCGGGAGGAGCTGCGCCAGGAGGGCGCCCACGAGGCGCAGCAGCGGCTCCACGAGCGTGAATGTCGAGGAACGCAGCGCCCGCGCGCGCGATTCGCCTCGCGACCCCGTGGTCGGGCGCGGCAGGGGCGCGACCGAGGCCGCGCCGTGGGCGAGGGTCGCCAGCGCGAGCGCGCAGCACAGGTAGAGCGAGACCTGGATTGCCGTGCTGGTGTCCATCTCAGATCTCCACCGCGACGATGCGTTGGGCCCAGATCACGGCCAGCAACCAAAGCACGACGGCCGCGCCCAGCAGCGCGTGGCCGCGCGGATCGTTCCAGAGGGGGGCGAGGAACCCGGGGTCGAGCGCGTGCAGCCCCCCAACCAGGGGCAGCGGCACGGCGCTGACCACGAACGCCTGCGCGCGGCCCTCGGCGGTCTTCGTGCGCACGACGCCCTCCAGGCGCGCCATCTCGCGCAGGTTGGACGCGGCCGACTCGAGCGTCTTGCCGAGGTTGCCGCCGGTGTTGCGCGCGACCCGTAGGATCGTCAGCGCGGCCGACGTGCTGGCGCTGTCGACCCGCGCGGCCATGTGCGACAGCGCGCCGTCGAGGGGTGTGCCGAGCTCGGTCTCGCGCAGCACGGTCTCCAGCTCGTCGCCGAGCGGCCAGGCCACCTGCTTGCGCGTGCTCGCGAGGGCATCGCCCAGCGCGGGCGTCGCCGCCAGCGTGCCGGCCAGCGAGAGCAGCCAGCCATCGAGCTGCTGCTCGATCAGGCCGCTACGCTCGGTGCACTTGCGCGCGAGCCAGAACGAGGGCCCGAGCCAGACGACCGGCAGCAAGCACGCCGGGATCGGGCTCCCGCGCAGGACCGCGAGCACGGTGAGCGCGAGTGTGACCAGCGCCTGGACGCGCAGGATGGCAGCCGGGTCGGCGGTCAGCTGGAGGTACCGCAGGCGCATGTCGAGCGTGTCGGCGTGGTCGCTGATGCGGGCCGACAGTCCGGTCCAGGCGACCGCCACGAGGCCAACCGCGCCGGCGCTGCTGAGCGCCGCTGCAAGCCACGGCAGCAGTGCGTGCGTGCTCATCCCGCGCTCCCGGAGAGGTCGAGCCCGGCCCGGGCCAGCTCGGAGGCGAAGCTCGGCAGGTAGCCGGTCGGCAGGAAGTCGCCGGTCTCGGGATCGAAGCGCTGGATGTCGTGCAGCTCCACCTCGCCACGCTCGTCGACGCCGGCGACTTCGCTGATGCGCGTGACGCGACGCGCGCCGTCGGCGAAGCGCGCCTGCTGGACGAGCAGATGCACGCTCGCCGCGATCTGCTGGCGGATGGCGCGGGTGGGCAGGTCCAGGCCGGCCATCAGGCTCAGCGTCTCGAGGCGCTGCACCGCCTCGCTCGGGCTGTTGGCGTGCGTGGTGGTCATCGATCCCTCGTGGCCCGTGTTCATCGCCTGCAGCATGTCGATCGCCTCGCCGCCGCGGCACTCGCCCACCACGATCCGGTCCGGGCGCATGCGCAGCGCGTTGCGAAGCAGGTCGCGGATGCTGTAGCCGCCGCGTCCCTCCATGTTCGCCGGACGCGACTCGAGGGAGACCACGTGCTCCTGGGAGAGACGCAGCTCAGCCGCATCCTCGATCGTGACCACGCGCTCGTGCTCCGGGATGGCGCCGGACAGCACGTTGAGCAGCGTGGTCTTGCCGCTGCCCGTTCCGCCGGAGATGACCAGGTTCTTGCGTGCGCGTACGCACGCCTGGAGCAGCGCGGCCATCTCCGAGGTGAGCGCGCCCGCCGCGAGCAGGTCGTCCATCTGCAGGGCGCGCTCCGGGAACTTGCGGATCGTGATGCACGGACCCCGGCCGGCCAGCGGTGGGATGATGGCGTTGACCCGCGAGCCATCGGGCAGGCGCGCGTCCACCAGCGGGGTCGACTCGTCGATGCGCCTGCCGAGCGGCGTCACGATGCGCTCGATCGCGGTCCGGGCGGCCTCGTCGTCCGTGAAGCGAAGCGCCGTGCGCTCGAGCCGGCCCGCGCGCTCTGCGTAGATCACGGCCGGCTCCACCACCATGATCTCGCTGACGGTGGGGTCGGACAGCAGCGCCTCGAGCGGCCCCAGCCCGAGCGCCTCGTGCGCCAGCTCTCGCGCGAGTCGCCGCCGCTCCTCGGCGCCGAGCTCCGGTGCGAGCTCCTCGACGAGGGCGGCAAGGGCGGCATCCACCCGCGGCCGCAGGCTCTCGAGGTCCATCGCGTCGGGGTCGAGGCGTGAGAGGTCGAGACGGTCGAGCAGCCGCGCGTGGATGCGTCGTCGCGCGGCCGCGGGAAGCTCCACCGGGGAGTCGTCGTCGGCGGTGGCGTGGACGAGTCGCAGAGTGTGGTCGGCGACCTCGAGCTCCACGTCGCCCTGCAGCTCGCGGCGCGTGCCCTGCAGCAGCTGGCCGTTGACGCGCGTGCCGTTCTGGGAACGGTCCCGCACCTCGACCAGGCCCTCCTCCCAGCGCAGCATCGCGTGACGGCGCGATGCCCGCGACGAGCGCACCACCAGATCGCAGGCGGGGTCGCGGCCGATCCAGAGCTCGCCGCCAGGCTCCACCAACAGCTGGCCGTGCTCGCCATCCGCGCTCGACCAGTGCAGCACGGGGGCGCTCATCGCTCCCCCTCGCGCAAGGTGTCGAGCACGGGCAGGCCCTCGTCTTCCAGGTCGCCGTCGTAGGCGTGAAAGACCCGTACGGCTTCGCGCAGGCGGTCGCGCGTGTCGCTGGACACCGCATCGACGACCGAGGGGACGATGAAGATCAGGTTCTCGGTCTGCTCGCTGCGGCTGTGGTGGGTGCCGAAGAGCATGCCCAGGATCGGGATCTGGGAGAGCCCGGGCAGGCCGCGCCGGCTCTCGGTCTCCGAGCTCGCGGTCAGCCCCGCGAGCACCAGGGACTGCCCCAGCTCCAGGTTCACCACCGAGTCCAGCTTGGAGGTGATGAGACCGGGGACACCGCTGCCATGGTCGGTGGCCAGGTCGGAGACCGATGCGTGGATGACCAGCTCCAGGCGCCCGCTTTCTCGGTCGTAGCGGGGCAAGACGCGTACCTCGCTGCCGTAGCGGACCTGCTGCAGCCCGACGCTCACCGCGTTCTGCACCTGGATGTTGAGCTCGCCGCCGCCCGAGAAGGTGGCCTCGGTGCCATTGCGCGTGATGACCGCGGCCTGGCGCAGGAGCTTGGCCCAGCCGCTCGATTGGGCCATGTCGAGGCGCGGCAGGGCCTGCTCGGTCACCATCGCGGTGGCATGGTTGAAGGAGCCATCGAGCAGGTCGACGCTGGCGTTGAGGCTGCCGCCGCCGTAGCTGGCGGGCCAGTCGATCCCTGCGCGGCTGCTGCCGTCGCGGCTGAGTTGCACGAAGTAGAAGTCCAGCCGGATGTTGTCGCGCGCTTCGATGCGCATCTCGTCCGGTGCGTCCTGCGCCGCCGTCTGCGGTGCGCCCACGACGATGCGGTACTGCACGCGCTCGCCGTCACGCCTCATCAACAGGAGCGAGGTCTTGCCTGCGCGCTGGCCGACCAGCACGAAGCTGGAGCCGTCCTTGGTCAGGCGCACGTCGACGATGCCTGGGATGCCCTCGGAGTAGCTGGTGACCCCCTCGGAAGGGATCACCCGCTGCTCGCCGACGTCGAGCAGGATCTCCTGCTGTCCGTCGGCGCCGTCCAGCGTGGGGGCTATCCAGAATAGCACCAGCAGTCATCGGATCGCGATGCGCTTCATCGCTCTGCCC
>JAPPOT010000105.1 GCA_028817855.1 Myxococcales bacterium | reverse complement strand
CGCCCCCACCGCCGCCCGGGCCACCGGCTCCACCGGGCGCCACGCCGCCTGCCCAACCCCAGGTCGCCGAAGCGCCCGTGCCGAAGATCAAGGCACCGCCCGCGCTCAACGGGGCCTTCAACCCGCAGCGGGTGCAGTGGCTGCATCGCGTGCTCGACCACGCCTGCTCGATCGACGCCAGCGACGTGCACCTGCACGCCGGCGCGCCGGTCAAAGCGCGCGTCTACAACAACCTGCGCGACCTGATGCCGGACGTGCTCGCCGCCAAGGACGTGGAGTCCGTGCTGTGCTCGGTGATGACCGCGGAGCAGCGCGAGACCTTCTTCCTTCACGGCGAGGTCGACTTCACCTACGCCGTGCCCAAGGTGGGCCGCTTCCGGACCAACATCTACAGCGAGCACGGCGGCTCGGCCGGATGCTTCCACTACATCCCCGAGGAGCCGCCCACCCTCTCGGACCTGGGCCTGCCGAACGCGGCCGCTCGCCTGATCAACCACCAGAACGGCATCGTCCTGATCACGGGGCCCGCCGGAAGCGGCAAGACCTCGACCATGGCTGCCCTGATCAATCTGCTCAACGAGGAACGGGCCGACCATGTGCTCTCGATCGAGGACCCGATCGAGTACATCCACCGCTCCAAGCGGGCGGTGGTCAACCAGCGCGAGGTCAACCGCCACACGCGGTCCTTCGCGAAGGCGCTCCACGCCGCCCTGCGCGAGGACCCGGACGTGATCTGCATCGGCGAGCTGCGCGACCTCGAGACGATCGCGCTCGCCCTGTCCGCCGCCGAGACCGGCCACCTGGTGCTGGGCACGCTCCACACGCAGGGCGTGATCCGCACCATCAACCGCATCGTCGGCGCCTACCCGCCCAACCAACAGGGTCAGATCCGCACGATGCTCTCCGAGTCCCTTCGCGCGATCGTCTCCCAGAAGCTGATCCCGCGCGCCGACGGCCACGGCATGGCCATGGCCTACGAGCTGATGATGGCGAACGTGGCAGCCGCCAACCTGATCCGCGAGAACCGCACCTTCCAGCTCGGTCAGGTGCTCCAGATGGGCCGCGGGCGCGGGATGCGCTCGATGGACGAGTCCCTGATGGAGCTGGTGAACGACGGCGTCATCACCAAGCGCGCCGCGGCCCACGAGGCGGAGGACGCACGCCCCTTCATCGAGGAGTAGAGCACCCATGGCTCGCATCGATCCCTACCTGCATCACCTCAAGAGCCACCACGGCTCGGACCTGCACCTGATCGCGGGCATCGAGCCGCGGATGCGCGTGCGCGGCCTGCTGGAGGTGATCCAGGGCACCACCGAGCTGGACGACACCGGGCTGCGCAGCGTGCTACGCGAGATCACGAGCGAGGCCCAGTGGCGCGAGTTCGAGCGCAATCTGGAGCTGGACTTCTCCTACGGGCTGCCCGGCATCGGCCGTTTCCGCGCCAACTACTTCATGCAGGAGAACGGCACGGCGGCCATCTTTCGGTTGATTCCGGAGGAGATCACCACCCTCGAGGAGCTGGGGATGCCCTCTGCGGTCGCGGGCTTCGCTCACCTCAAGGGCGGGCTCGTGCTGGTGACGGGGCCGACCGGCTCCGGCAAGTCGACCACGCTGGCGGCGCTGATCGATCTGATCAACGAGCGCTACGAGAAACACATCCTGACGCTCGAGGACCCGATCGAGTTCGTTCACAAGAACAAGACGTCGATGATCACCCAGCGCGAGATCGGGACGCACACCGAGAACTTCGCCAGCGGCCTGCGCTCGGCGATTCGCCAGAACGCGGACGTGATCCTGGTCGGCGAAATGCGCGGCGCAGAGGTGGAGCTGGCGATCTTGGCGGCCGAGATGGGCGCGCTCGTCTTCGGCACCCTGCACACCAACAGCGCGACCAAGACGGTGGACCGCCTGATCGACATCTTCCCGCCCGACAAGCAGGAGCAGATCCGCATCGGCCTGGCCGAGGCCCTCGCAGGCGTGGTCTCCCAGCTGCTGATCCCGACCGCCGACGGCAAGGCGCGGGTGGCCGCGGTGGAGATCCTCGCGCGCACCTCCGGGCTGGCGAACATCATCCGCGAGGGCAACACCGTGCAGCTGCTGACCGTGATGCAGGGCGGCAAGCAGCGCGGGATGCAGACGATGGACGACGACCTGGAGCGGCTGATGCGCGCGGGCACGATCCGTCCGCAGGACGCCTATCAGCGCGCCGCCGACAAGGCGCACTTCGAGGACTTCCTCGAGTCCGCGCCCGTTTGAAGCAACCTCGTTACGCACCACCCCGAAGATCTGGGGTAGAGCATGGGAGCGCTTGCCCCGCCGCAGGGACGGTGCAAGTCTGGTACAGCTTTGTGGGTAACGGTGTGGGTCGGCGGCAACGAATGTGTGCCGTGTGCCGTCCAAGCTGGGCAAGAGGGAGCAGGGACGATGTCGGGACGGTTTGTGGTTGTGGCGGGTGTGTGCCTGCTGTTGGCCGGGGCGTGCAGCGGTGACGACGAGTCCGGCGGCAGCTCGGGCGCCGGCAGTGACGTCGACTTCGGGAACCCGAGCGCGGGAACATCAGGCGGGATGTTCGGTCCGTCCAACGTGGCGCCCGGTGCCCAGGGCGCATCAGGCGCCTGCGCCGAGGGCAGCGCACGCACATCGCGGGTGAAGCCGCGCGTGGTGCTGGTGGTCGACGGCTCCTGCTCCATGTCGACCAACTACCCGAGCAGCGGCGGTCCCTCGGCGACGGTCTGCAGCGGCGGCGGCGGCACGCGCTGGGGCGCCCTGCGCGAGGCCCTGCTGGGAGGCAACGGCGTGGTCACCCGGCTCGAGCCCGCGGTCGAGTTCGGCCTGGTGATCTTCGGCACCCAGCCGCAGTGTCCGCTCGCGAGCACGCCGATCGACCCAGCGCTCAACAACGCGGCCGCGATCGGCGCCGCCTTTCCCCAGACCCCACCCGGCCTGTACACGCCGACCGGCGCGGCGCTCGACTGGGTCTACAACAACATGTTCACGGGCACGACGCTCGACTTCGACCAGGGCCCGCAGATCGTGATCCTCGCGACCGACGGCGAGCCCAACTCCTGCGGCGACGCCAACACGAACTATCAGCCGTCGATCGACGCGGCCAACGTGGGCGCGCTCGCGGACGTGACCACCTACGTGATCAGCCTGGCGGCCTCGTCCGGCGAGTTCCACGATCACCTGCAGCAGCTCGCCACGCTCGGCACCGGTCCCGCCGGCGGCGGCACGCTCTACGAGCCGACCACGCCCGAGGCCCTGGCGGCGGACCTGGAGTTGCTGATCGGCGGCGCGGTCGGCTGCGACCTGGCGCTCAACGGCTGGGTGCGCGAGGGCGGCGAGTGCCAGGGGTCGGTGACCCTCAACGGCCGCGCCATCCCCTGCAACGATCCCAACGGCTGGGAGCTCCCCGACGAGCGCCACATCCGCCTGGTGGGCAGCTCCTGCGACGAGCTGATGGCCTCCAGCGACGCCGCCCTCGATGCCAAGTTCCCGTGCAGCGTCTTCACGCCGGACTGACAACAGTCCGTAGTCCCGATGCTGCCTTGTGAGCGCGAGAAGAGTCGCTTCAGCTCGGCTCGGGCTCCGAGGTGCGCGAGAGCAGCAGCCCGAAGACCAGCGCGATCGCGGAGACCAGCAGGCCGTGGAAGGCGATCACCGACGCCTCCCCCCAGCGGTCGGCCGCCATCCCCACCGGCACCGCGATCAGGCCGAAGGCGCCGAAGGCGAACATCCCCAGGGACATGACGCGCCCCATGTAGGCAGGGTCGGTGTACTTGAGCACGACCGCGCCGTGCAGGGTCGTGAAGCAGCCCGCAGTCAGGCCCACCACCACCATCGCCGCCGAGGCCTGCACCAGATCCTGGGCGAGCCACACGCCGAAGAGCGACAGCCCGAAGGTGAAGGCGCCGGCGCAGTAGTAGAGCAACACGCGCGGCGAGTCCGCCACGGCCGTCATCCACAGGCTGGCGACCAGCCCGCCCGCCGCGGTGGCGCCGAAGAGCACGCTGACGCTCTTGGCCGGGTGCCCCAGGTGATTCTCCACGAAGCCTGGCAGCACGGTCACGTAGGGGAAGCCGAGCATCACGAGCAGCATGAACATCACGATCAGCGTGCGCAGGCGCGGGTTGCGCCCTACGTAGCGGAAACCGTCGAAGACGTCCGCCAGGATGCCGCGCGCCGGCGCCTCGCCGTTGCCCGTCGGCGGCAGTCCGCTCTGCAAGGAGAGCGCCGCGACGTAGAGCGCGCCCATGACGATGAAGGCACCCGTCGCGCCCGAGAGGTGCCAGGCGAGCAGCACACCCGCGAGGGCCGGCCCGAGCACGCGCGAAACGTTGAGCGCAACCTGGTTGAGCGCCACCGCGTTGCCCTGCCGCTCCGGCTCCACGATGTCGACCACGTAGGCCGAGCGCGACGGTCCCAGGAACGCGAATGTCACGCCCACCAGGAAGCCGCCCACCACCAGGTGGATCACCTCCATCCAGCCACTCCACATCAGTAACGCGAGGGCAAAGAAGACCACCGCGGTCACGCTCTGGCACACGATCAGGATGGTGCGCTTGGAGATGCGGTCCGCCAGCGCGCCGCCCACCGGCCCGAGCACCAGCTGCGCCAGCCCGCGCCCGAAAACCACCAACCCCACGGAGGTGTTCTCACCCGTGAGCTCGAAGGCCACGACCTGCTGCACCACGTTCGAGGTGAAGAACGCGATGAAGGAGCACAGCGAGCCGAGCCACAGCAACATGAAGGCCCGGTTCTGCAGCGCGCCGAAGGCAACCTGGACGCTACGGAGCACGGAGAGGCTGGCACCTTAGCGGGTTGGTGCTCGCCTGCAAGAACGGATGCTGTGCTAACCTTTCTTCCTTCGGTCTTCCGTCGTGCGCCCTTTCTGCTTGCGCTGGTCTTGCCTGATGGCTCCGCTCGCGATCTTCGCGGGTTGCGCCGATCCTCAACCGACGTCGCCCACAGCCACGACCGGCGAGGACGGCATCGGCCAGGTGCACGTGGTCGAGAGTGGGAGCCCGCCTGACACGGCCCCCGACCCGACCGAACCGCCCACCGCGACCGGCGGCGAAGACGCAATCGTACGCGCGGGCGCACCCTCGGTCGCCCCAGGAGCTGCACCCCCGCGCTCGCGCATCGACAAACATGGCCAGGTCATCCGCGTCGACCCGCGCATGAAGCACGTCATCGTGGCGCGGCGTCACGAGGACGGGCGCATCGTGACCGGCTGCGTGACGCAGAGCGACGATCCCGTGCGGGCGCTGAGCCCGCCGCCCCCCGTGGAGGCGCGATGAGAGCGCTGCTCACGGCCGCTGCGCTGCTCCTCGTCTGCGCGAGCGCCCGTGCCGACGCTGTGCTGGTCGTCGTCAACGGCGACGGCCCGGGCGAGGGCTTCAACGATCCGCGGTCGGTCGCCCCGGTCGGCGGCAACACGGGCACGACGCTCGGGGAACAGCGCATGATCGCCTTCCAGCACGCCGCCGACATCTGGGGCCAGCTGCTCGACAGCGAGGTCCCGATCATCATCGACGCCCAGTTCAACGCCCTCGATTGCAGCGACGGCGCCGTGCTCGGCCAGGCCACCACCACGCTCCTGCGTGCGAACTTTCCCAACGCGCCCGAGGCCGATACCTGGTTTCCCATCGCGCTCGCCGACCGCCTCGCCCGCACCGACCTCGATCCAGGCGAAGCCGACATCGAGGCCGAGTTCAACAGCGAGCTCGACGAGCTCAGCTGCTTCGGCGGCGACGGCTGGTACTACGGCCTCGACGCCGACAACGGCAACGACGTGGACCTGGTCGCGGTGGCCTTGCACGAGATCGCCCACGGCCTGGGCTCCTCGATCTTCATCAGCCTGAGCACCGGCGAGCTGCCCGGCGACGGCGGCTACCCCACCGGAGACGGCCGCCTAGCCGGCGACTGGCAGCTCGACCGCTAGGGGGCGGGCGTGCGCACCCGCTACCGGGTCGAGAAGTCGG
>JAPPOT010000772.1 GCA_028817855.1 Myxococcales bacterium | reverse complement strand
GCGACCGAGGCGGAAGCGCTGTGAAGTCGAGCGGTTGTGCGAGGGCGTGCGCATTGGTGAAATATCCGGGCTAGGGTGGCGCCGTGAGCGGGCCCCTGGTCATCGTCGGCGGCGGCTCGACGGGCTGCCTGATCGCCTCGAGAGCCAGTGAATCCGGGCGCTTGGGCGTGCTGCTACTCGAGGCCGGCCGGGACTATGGGCCGTCCGCGGCGCTCCCCGGGGACCTCCAGGACGGGGGCCGCAACTCGATGGTGCGCCACGACTGGGGCTACCGACACCATCCCACCACCCAGCAGATTCGCTTCCCCTTCCCGCGCGGGCGCGTGCTGGGCGGCTCGTCCGCCGTCAACACCTGCATCGCCTTGCGGGGCCAGCCGGAGGACTTCGACGAGTGGGCCGCGCTGGGGTTGCTGGAGTGGTCCTGGGAGCGCTGCCTGCCGGCCTTCAGGGCGTTCGAGCGCGACCTGGATTTCGACGACGACTGGCACGGCCGTGACGGCGAGCTGCCCATGCGGCGGCACCCGCCCGAGGAGTGGGTGGCGTGGCAGGCGGCATTCGTCGAGGCCTGCCGCGCGCTTGGGTTCCCCGCCTGCGACGACAGCAACCGGCCGGGGAGCCACGGGGTGGGGCCGCACACGATGAACAAGGTCGACGGCCGCAGGGTGAGCGCCGCCGAGGCCTTCCTCTCGGAGCGGGTGCGGGCGCGGGAGTCGCTGACGATCCGCAGCGAGACGCGGGTGCGGCGCGTGATCCTGCGCGACCGCCGCGTGGTCGGGGTGGAGGTGGAAGGCTCCGGGGGGCTGGAGCGTATCGAGACCGATCGCGTCTTGCTGACCGCGGGCGCCATCGCGACGCCCGGCATCCTGCTGCGCTCGGGCCTCGGCCCGCGGGACGATGTCACGCGTATCGGGGTCGATCCGGTGGTGAACCTGCCCGGAGTCGGGCGGCGCCTGCTCGATCATCCGGGCTTCGCCATCTTCCTGCGACCGCGCTTCTTTGGGCCGACCTCGCGCCGCGACCCGCTGATCCAGACGGTCCTGCGCTACCCCTCGGCAGGCAGCGGGCACACCTGCGACATGCTGCTGCAGCCCGGCTCCAAGGTGAACCTGCCGCGGGTCGACCTGCCGCTGGTGAGCCTGATGGCGGCCCTGGGCAAACCCCGCGGCCACGGCGTCCTGCGCTTCGAGTCGGCCGACCTCCGGGCCCGCCCGCGCATCGAGTCGCGCCTGCTCGAGGACGAAGACGATCGCGCCCGCGCGGTCGACGCCATGCACCTCGCCCGGCGCTTGGCCCAGCAGCCGCCCCTGCGCAAGCTCGCCAGCCACCTGCTGCCGAGGGCCGCCGTGCTAGACGACCGCTCCCGCACCGACGCCTGGATCCGCAAGGCCTGCGACTCCGGCTACCACCCCTGCGGCACCGCACCCATGGGCCCCGACGGCGACCCAAACGCCGTCACCGATCAGCGCGGCCGCGTGCGCGGTGTCGAAGGCCTCCACATCGGCGACGCGAGCCTGATGCCGACGATCCCCTCGGCCAACATTCACCTCGCCACGCTGATGATCGGCCAGCGGATCGGCGAGTGGTGGCGCGACGGCGGGTTGGAGTAGTCATGTTCTGCGAGGGAATCGCCAAGTCCGACCACCAATTTGGCAGTGCCGTGCTCGCTTGGCGTGTGCTAGGGGTCGTGGCGGTGGGAAAGGCACGCACGGCGTTGCTCGCAACACTGCTCTTCGGCGGGCTCGGTTGCGCGCAAACCACCACGAGCGAACCGCCCGCTGAAGGGACGGCGGGGTCGGAGCGGTCCGAGACCGACGCCGAAGCGTGCACCGGGCGGGCGAAGTACGCGGGTCCGGCGCGACTCAGGCCGGTCTGGCGCGGCCCAGCCCCGCCGTACCCCAAGCGAGCGCGGGAGAGTAGGGTTCAGGGCCATGTCCGTATCGACTTCCGGGTAGGGCCGGACGGCAGCGTGCAGAACGCAAAGGTGGTCGAGTCGGAACCCCCGGGTGTATTCGACGAGTCGGCCATGTCCGCGGTCTCCCAGTTCCGCTACTGCCCACCCGAACCCGGCGTGTTCGACTACCCGACGCCGATGAAGGTGATGATCCCATTCAGGCTAGCTGACTGATGATCGGCAACCGGCATTGGCGGACCACGCCGATGCGAACGTGAGCATGAGGCGGGAGGACTGCTCCGGCTTCCGACGTCCGCACAGCCGAGAACAGTGAAGCGGCTCCGGGCAGTCGGACATCGGTCTCCGTCGCGGGCTCTGCGTCGGAGGTCGACGTGGGTCCTGCTACTGTGCAGGCCATGGTGGCGGTCGAGTTTTGGTTCGAGTTTGCGAGCACGTATTCCTATCCGGCGGCGGTGCGGATCGGGGAGGTGGCGCGGGCGGCGGGGTGTGCGGTGGTGTGGCGCCCGTTCCTGCTCGGGCCGATCTTCAAGCAGCAAGGCTGGGAGGACTCGCCGTTCAATCTCTACCCGGCCAAGGGGCGGTACATGTGGCGCGATCTGGAGCGGGTCTGCGCAAAGGCGGATCTTCCGTTCGTGCGGCCGAGCGTGTTCCCGCGCAATGGCCTGCGCGCGGCGCGGGTGGCCACCGCGGCTTCGGATGATTGGATCGAGGCGTTCGTGGGCCGGGTCTACCGTGCCAACTTCGCGGAGGACCGGGACATCTCCGATCCGGACGTGCTGACGAGCTGCCTCGAGGGGCTGGTGCCGCAGCCGCGGCGCACCCTCGAAGAGGCAGGCGACCACGCGGTGAAGCAACGGCTGCGCGGGGCGACCGAGGCCGCGATCGGGCTCGGCATCTTCGGCGCGCCGACGTGTGTGGTGCACGGAGAGCTGTTCTGGGGCAACGACCGCATCGAGGCCGCGATCGAGGCCGCCCGCTCCCGCTGAGCGCGTGCTGTCGGCCGTGAGGTCCGGACGGAAACCGCGTCACCTTCGCGCAGCCCCTCGGATGAGAAGGCGAGCCCACGGCGCTGCCCGGTGCTAGCCTGCATGGCAGCGCGCATGACGACGCAAAGCCAAGGACACGTGGTGGTCTTTCGGGCAGTCGACCCGCACCTGCTCGATCTGGTGCAGGGCATGCTCGACTCGGAGGGGATGCAGCCTCGCCGCCTGGGGGGCACGAACGCCGCGCTGATGGGCGGGGGCACGTCTGCCTTCGAGCAGCTGATCGAGGTGCCGGCTCGACACGCAGAGGCAGCGCGGACACTGATCGAGGCGTCGCAGACACCGTCCGACGCAGAGGAGCTCACACGCCAGGCACTCGCGGGCGACGATGGCGGAGACATGGCGACCGGCGCACGCGACGACGCGGGAAGCGAGAGTGGCCTGCACGCGCGGCCGACTGGCTCCAGCGCTGGCTGGATGGCGGCGGCGGTGATCGCCGGCGTGGTGGCGCTGCTGTGGATCCTGCGCCTGCTGTGAGGCGCATGCGGAGCGAGATCCGATGAGGGTTCCGGGCTAGGATCCCCGCATGTGGCAACAGGGCTACGTGCAGCTGTTTCGGTTTCGCTCGATCCCCGTGCGCATGCACTGGTCGGTCGCGATCGGGATGCTGTGGGTGAGCGGGCCGCGGATCGTGCCCGGGGCGTGGCTGGGTCTGCTGCTGGTGATCCTGCTGCACGAGGCGGGACACGCCTTCCTGGCGCGGCGCTACGGGCTGCGGGTGCACTCGATCGAGATGGATGCGCTCGGTGGGCTGTGCGTGTTCGAGACGCCTTCGGTGCCGCATCACAGCCACGTGATCGCCTGGGGAGGCGTGCTGGCGCAGATGCTGCTGCTGATCGCGACCTACGCCCTGAGCTCCCTGGGTTACTGGCCCCAGGACGCATTCTTCGCCTCGATGCAGCACGTCTTCACCACCACCAACCTGCTGATCATCATCCTCAACCTGCTGCCCTTCCCGCCCCTGGATGGCTCGCAGGCGTGGAAGGTCTTCAAGCGCAGGCCGCGGCTCGTGCGACACGAGCCACCGCCGAAGAAGGGTCCCCGCGAGATCACGCAGGAAGACCTGGAACAGGTGGACCGGACCCTCGAGCAGGTCTTTCGCGACGCCAAGAAGAAGGACTGAGGCGGGGTGTCTCAAACTGAGAGGGAATCGCCGAGGTTCGCCCAGGAGCGGCTTCTGTGGTGGCGCTCGCAGCGTGCCACCAGGCGACGCGATGCCTTCAGCTTGAGTCATAGGCGCGCCTGCTGAGGCGCCACGACGTGGCGCTCAGATAGCGATGTCGAAGCGCTGCAGCAGCGAGCGAAGGTCGTCGACGGCGTCGGGTCGGCGACCGTGGACGAAGCGCTCGGCGTGCAGCCCGACGCCTTGGGCACCTTCGACGTTGCGTTCGTGGTCGTCGAGGAAGAGGAGCTGCTGGGGTGGAAGCTGCAGGGTCTCGGCGATGACCTCGAAGTAGCGCGCGTCCGGCTTGGCGTGGCCGACGCGACACGAGTAGAAGCTGTGGTCGAAGCACCCGTCGTAGCCGAGCACGCGGCTCATGTGAGCGGCGCGGTGCTCCTGCTGGTTGGTGGCCAGGGCGCAGAGGTGACCGGCCGCCCGCAGCTCTGCGACCAGCGACAGGATGCGGGCGTCGACGTCGATCGAGCACCACCAGCCGCGCACCAGCTCCGCGGCCTTGCCGGGTGCGCCCCAGCGCTCGAGCACCGGCTCGAGGGCCTCGACCACGTCTTGCGCACCGGTCAAGCTCGGGCGCTCGGCGGTGAAGACGTCGCGGATGAAGTCCTCGAACGGCTCCGGTCGGAAGCCCAGGGTCGCCTCGACGCGCGTATCGAGATCATCGGTGGCGTGCTGGATGACGCCGTCGGCGTCGAGGAGGATCGCGCGGATGGTGCGCCGGCCGTCGCTCATGCTCTTCAAAACCCCCGCAGCGGGCCGCCTGTTCCCACGGGTTAGCACGAAGAAAGAGCGGATCGAGGACAAACACACACGCTGGCGCCGGTCCCGCGCGGTGGTGCTGCGGAGGGCGAATCCGCGCTAAGCTTGTGGGATGTCGTGCCCTACGGGACAGGCCGCACGCCGGGGGCGAGGTGCGCTCGCGGCTGGTCTGTGCGTGGGCCTGGCGTTCGCTGGCGCCTGCAGCGCGTTCGACGGGAGCCTGCTCGATCCGCGCGACGCGGCCCCACCCGCCGAGAGCCGCGACGGGGGACTCCGGCAGGGCAGCCCCTCGGGCGGGGGTGGCGATGGCGATGGCGATGACGGCAACCGGGACGCGGCGGCCCACGCCGAGATCGACGGCGGTGGGGCGCCGACCACAGGCGACGGCGATGCGGGCACGCTGGCCGAGACGGGATCGATGGACGGCGGCGCCGGCAGCGAAGGCGGCACCACCGACGCGAGTGACGGTGGGGACGGCGCCATGGACGACGACGGTGGCAGCGATCCGGATCCGCCCTGCGAGCCCTCCGCCATCGAGGATTACTGCGCCCAGATCCCGGCGCTGCCCTCGGCTCCCGTGATCGATGGTGCGCTCGATTGCGGCGTGGTCGGCCGCAGGATCCCGACCGCGACCTGGAACGGCACCGCTGCCGAGCCGGTGGACCACGAGGCGTGGCTGGCGGTGGCGCACCGTTCCGATGGGCTCTACGTGCACGTGAACGTGCGCGGACAGGCGCCGGTGGTCCACCCCTCGGTCGATCCGATCTACTGCGGCGACGTGGTCGAGCTCTACGTGGATGCGGACGGAGTGATCGACGCCGCCGGCAACTACGACGATCCGGGCACGATGCAGATCATCGTCGCCGCCCCCGCAAGTGAGGTGGACCCGGATCCCCACGCCGAGCGCTTCGTGCAGGGCAGCACCCAGGGCCCGTGGACCGACGGCGACTTCGCGGTGGTGTGGCGAGCCGACGGCTACTCGGTCGAGACCTTCATCCGCGCGGCCGATCTGGGGCTGGCAACCTGGTCGCCGAGCGCCAGCGTCGGCGTGGACGTGGCGATCGGGGTCAGCGGGGCGTCCGACGATCCGGAGC
>JAPPOT010000691.1 GCA_028817855.1 Myxococcales bacterium | reverse complement strand
CGACCGCCTCCGCCGCCACCTCCGCCGCCGCCACGCTGGCGCTCGTGCGCCTCGTTGACGTTGAGGGTGCGGCCATCGAGGACGCTCCCGTTCATCTCTTCCATCGCCTTGCGGGCGTCGTCTGCATTGACGAACGCCACGAAGCCGAAACCACGGGAGCGGCCGGTCTCACGATCGGTGATCACCTTGACATCAGCCAGCTCACCGAAGCGCTCAAATGCCGTTCGAAGGCCGCCGTCATCGGTGTCCCAGCTGAGGCCGCCAACAAAGAGTCGATTTCCCATTCGCGTGTCTTACCCTTTGCTGCCTGCTTGTCCCTCGACGATTCGGGTCATGGCAGCAAGGACCTCGGCGGCGAGTTTTGGCACGTCGTTGCATATCGCGCTGGGCAACAGGCCCATCGCGTGAAGGTTCGCGAGTCCGTGCACCAGGGCCCAGGCACCGAGGGCGCCGAGCGGAACATCTCCGCGCGGCGCACCCTCACCATTCCCCTGGACGTCACCGATCACGCCCATCAACTGTTCGAAAGTTCGGCCCGCAGCCTGCAGCAGCTTCGGGTCCATCAGCAGCTCCCGCTGAAACATGACCTCGAAGTGGGCTGGGTGCTCAACCGAGAAGCGCACGTAGGCAACACCGATCGCATGGAGCGCATCGAGCGGGCTGTCGTGCTCCTGCGCCAGGACCTCCGCCTGCGCTTCGCGTAGCTTGTCGAATCCCTGGACCGCCAGCGCCACGAGCAGGGCGTTGCGATCGCGGAAGTGGTTGGCCGGCGCGCCGTGGGAGACACCCACACGGCGCGCGAGATCCCGCAGGCGCAGCTCCGCGACTCCATGCTCACGGATCGCGACCTCGGCCGCTTCGAGCAACGCGGTGCGCAGGTTCCCGTGATGATACGGGCGCTGGCCCTTCCTGGCGGGCTCGAGCTTGTTGACGTCGGACGCCATGGTGGCCGCTAAACGACCGCAATGTAGCCGATTCTGGGCGTTATCGCACGAACGCGTCCACACCAGTCGTCACTCGGTCCGCACAGTATAGACAGCGTCAATATTGTGCGATCACTCGCTTCTGTTGCGTAGCGGCCGGCGTGACCCATGCAGTGCAGCCCTGGCACGGGTCACGTCGGTACCGCCCTGCCCGGGTCAGCGCCGCCAGCGCCGCAGCGCGAGCAGGAGACCCAGCGCCAGCAGCGGCAGGGCCCGCAGCGGTTGCGAGCTGCGGGCTTCGCCAGGCACGCGGCATCCACATCCGCCATCGTCACCGCCGTCGTCGAGGCCGGTCACGCCCAGGGCGTCCATACCGACCCCCGGCTGCGGGGTGTTGGCCATCGGCTGATTGCCCACCGCGCCGGGGTCCTCGCCCGCGCCGGGGGCTCCGGCAGCGCCCGGGTCCGCGCCGTCGCCGGCAGCGCCCGTGCTGCCGGCGTCGGGTGAGCCCGCACCCCCATCCGGGGCGCCCGCATCCGGGGCGCCCGCATCCGGGGCTCCGGCATCCGGCGCTCCGGCATCCGGAGGATCGGTCACGCCCGCGTCCTGGGGCTCGACCGCCTCGTCCTCGCAGCTCGCCGAGCAGCCATCGCCGTCGACCCCGTTGCCATCGTCGCAAGCCTCCGTCCCGTTGACCTCGCCGTCACCGCAGTAGGGCTCGCGCGCGCTGCAGTCGGTGGCGCAGCCGCCATGCTCGCCGCTGTTGTGGCCGTCGTCACAGACCTCGTCGCCGTTCACGATGGCGTCGCCGCAATCGCCACCGGAGGGCACGGTGCAGGTGGCGTTGCAGTCGCTGCCGTAGATGCCGTTGTCGGCGCCCGAGTCGCACACCTCGCCGGCGTCCAGCTCTCCGTTGCCGCAGAAGGGCAGCGCAGGCTCCGGCTGCTCGCTGCAGTCGTTCAGCCGACAGCAGGGGTCGAGGCCGACACCTCCGATGATGTCCGCGATCTGCTGCGAGAGCGCATCGGCGCTGCCGCCGGCGTCGGGATTGACCGTGATCGCGCTGCCCGTCCCGCCGGCCGCGGCGTAGGCGTCCAGTTGGGCCTCGTTGAGGTCTGCAGGCGAGCCGAAGCCGATCACGTAGGTGCCGATGCCCGCCGCCTCCATGGCCGCCAGCACCGGTTCCACTGCGGTCGAGCCGGCGGACGTCTCACCGTCGGTGATCAGGATGTTCACGAAGGGCGTGGTGTCGCCCTGGTTGAAGGCTCCCGAATCCACCTTGTAGGCGTCGACGTTGTCGCTGGCGAACTGCACGCCCTCGCCCGTGAAGGTGTTGAACATCGTGCCCAGGCAGCGCTCGGCACCGTTGTCGTTGCACGGCGGCAGGAAGCTCATCGTGGTCTGCACGAAGGGCGGCACGCGATCGCTGTCGCTGTTCTGGAAGGTCCAGTCCGGCGTACCGCTGTAGGGGTCGGTGCAGCCCGGCGCGACGCACGAGGTGCTGGGATCCATCGCCCAGGCGATGTTGTCCCGGGCGCAGGGTGCGTACTGCAGCATCAGCTCCTGATCGGCGGCCGTGTTGAAGCCGATCAACCCGATGTGCACCACATCCTCGATCGTGACTGTCGTGCTTCCAAGATCGACCGTGCGGTCGAAGATCGGCTGCACGTAGCCCGCATCACCCGCGTTCGGCGCGGCCGGATTGCCGGCCAGCGCATAGCGCGCCTTGTCCCAGTTGCTCTCGCCGGGTGCGCCCCCGACCAGCATCGAGCTGCTGGCGTCCATGATCACCATCACGCGCGGCAGGCCGCCGATGCACTCCGGCACCACGACCGAGTCGCGCACACCCTGCAGCACCCCATCGAGGGCCGCTGTCAGCTCGTCGGGCGAGCTCGCGTCGATGGCAGCGCCGGTGCCGCCGTTGCTGGCGACCGCGTCGAGCGAGGCGATACCCGCGGCATCGGCGAAGCCGACCACGTGGACGCGCACATTACCAGCCAGCAGCGTGGTCGCCTGCGGGGCCGGGTCCTCGTCCGGGCAGTCGCCCTGGGTGAAGCTGTCGGGGCAGTTCCAGTCGCCGTCGGTCATCAGCACCACCTCATAGGTACGATTGACGTCCTCCGGGTGGTTGGCACGCGTCTGCTCGATCAACGCAAGCGCCGACGCCAGCGCGCCGCGCGTCCAGGTGCCCATCGTGTCGCTGACGCCGCCGCCGATCTCCGGCGGCGGTGTCAGCGCGAGCGAATCGATCTCCGCCAACAACGAGTCCGCATTGCAGTCGAGATAGGCGCCGCTGTCGTCGTCGAAGCCCACGTCCAGCGCAAAGCCGTCGGTGATCTGCGGTTCAGACGTGTCCGTACCGATGGTCGTACCCGCGGCGCCGGGATCCGGATCGTGTCCAAAGCGCGCGAGGGCGATGTGCATGTTGTCGGTGAAATCCACGTTGCCGACCAGCGCGCGAACGGCGTCGAGCTGGGCGTCCCAGCGCGTGTTGACGTCTTGCGTCTCCGGGAAATAGGCCGGGTCGGCCGACGAGCCCACCATCGAGCTCGAGTAGTCCATCACGATCAGGATGTTCGGCTTCTCGAACGTGCACTCCCCTTCTCCCGCGCACTCCTGCGCCCTTGCGTGTCCTGCTGCCGAGGCCAGCACGACCAGTGTCGTGGCCAGACCTCTCCCCACCGCCAGGGCGCAAGCCGCCCTGGCACCCTTCGATGCCCGATGCATGTGTCACCTCACCCGGCCCGCACCCAACCCAAGCGCGACGGACCGCCAACGGAACCGCTCCCCTGCGGAGCGGGCCAATCTGACCCCCCTGGTGTTTGGAGTGGGAATTTTAGGTCGGAAGAATTACGGGGTTCGCGAGGAAAACCTTACGGCGCCACCGGCAAACTTCCCGAGCTTGGGACACGGTGATGCCACCATTTGCATGACACTGTGCTGGGACGTGGGGGACTGCCCCAGTCTTCTCCTCGAAGCTCATCACTTCCCCCCGAACCTCAGGCGACCTCCAGCCTGTTGCCCGCCCTTCCCTTGTCAGGCAGCGGGCACCGGATCAAGCCGTGGGCGCGGGCGGGCGCGGCATGCCGCGTTCGATCGCGGCCCCGATCGACAACACGCGCGCGTCGGCACCGAAGGGGCCGATCAGCTGAACCGACTGGGGCAGGCCCTGGGCGTCCACCCCCCACGGCAGCGCGAGCGCGGGCGCACCGACCAGGTTCCAGTGGTAGGTGAAGCGGAGGAAGCCGATCAGGCCGGGGTCCCAGGCGATCGTTGCGCCCTGGGGCGGCGCGTTGATCGGCCCCACGGGCGTGACCAGGAGATCGACGCGCGAGAAGAGGTCGGCGACCGCATCCGCGAAAGCCATGCGGAACTGTTGGGCGCGCACCAGCTCGTCGGTGGTCGTCGTCGCAGCATGCTCGAGCATCCCGCGGAACGCGGGGCCGTATTCGTCGGCGTGCGCGGGATAGAGCTCGCGGTGGGCGGCGCTCACCTCCGCCGAGAAGATGTGGTCGTAGTGGGGCAGGGACTCGTCCACCAGCGGGATCGCGACCGGCACCACCTCGGCCCCGGTCTCCTCCAGCAACGAGAGCACCTCGATGACGCAGCCCGCCACCTCCGGCTGGGCGCCGGTGCGCACGAAGCTCTCGTCGTAGCCGACGCGCAGCGAACCCGGCGCTGAGATGCGCGGCCAAGCCGCGGGCAGCACCCCGCGCATGCTGGTCGCATCGCACGGGTCGTGGCCGGCGATGGCCCCCAAGAGCAGCGCCGCGTCCTCCACGGTACGCGTCAGCGGCCCCACGTGGTCGAGCGAGTGGGCCAGGGGAAAGACGCCGCTGCGGCTGACCCGTCCATAGCTCGGCTTGAAGCCGACGCAGCCGTTCCAGGCCGCTGGATTGCGGATCGAGGCGACCGTGTCGCTGCCGAGCGCGCCCGCGCACAGTGCGGCGGTCGCAGCCACACCGGAGCCACTGCTGGAGCCACCGGGGCTGCGCCGGGCGTCGTAGGGGTTGCGCGGCGACTTGAGGCTCGGGTGGTGGGCGGTGCCCGCGAACTCCGTCATCTGCAGCTTGCCGAGCAGGATCGCGCCAGCCTGCTCGAGGCGCAGCACCGCGGTCGCGCTACGCTCGGGCACGTGCTCGGCGAGGATCGACGACCCGCAGGTGGTGCGCACGCCGGCAGTATCCAACAGGTCCTTCACAGCGAGCGGCACGCCGTGAAGCGGTCCGAGACTCTCGCCCGCCATCACCGCCCTTTCGGCGGCCGCGGCGCGCTCCCTCGCGCGCTCGAACGTGGTGGTGAGATAGGCGCGGTAGTGCCCATCGAGCGCTTCGATCCGCGCGATGTAGGCGTCCACCAGCTCGACGGGCGACAGCTCCTTGCTGGCGATGCGTGCTGCCAGTCGCACCGCAGGCTCGAAGCAGAGGTCCTCGCCCATACCGGCAGGCTAGCCCGGCCGGGGCCGGCACGCGAGGTGCGATCGGTTTGCTTTCGGCGACAGGCCGACACGATACTCACTGCGATGCGTTCCTGGCTCCTCACCCCAATCCTGCTGGGCAGCCTCTCGGCCGCATCCGCCTGCCACGACCACGACCCGCACTGCCACGGCGGCGGACGCTGCGACCTGGAGTGTGGTGACGGCTGCGCACCCTTCTGCGAGCGCGTCGACGACTGCGATGTCCTCTGCGGCGACGCCTGCAACTACGCCTGCACCAGCAGCGACAACTGCGACGTCGAGTGTGACGATGACTGCGAGGTGCTGTGCGAGAGCACGAGCACCTGCCACGCCAGCTGCGGCGACAACTGCGACTACGAGTGCAACAGCGTCAACGACTGCGCCCCCCACCTCGGCCCCGACAGCCAGGTCCGCTGCGTCAGCGTTGGCAACTGCAACCCCACCTGCCACGGCCCCTGCCTGGTGGAGTGCATCAGCACCGGCAACTGCAACGTACACTGCGAGCGCGGCCGCCCCACCGACTGCGGCAACGGTGTCTTCGCCTGCGATCAACCGTGCGCGTGAGCGCGAGGGGTGAGCCCGGCCCGCAAGAAAGTACCGAGCTCCTACTT
>JAPPOT010000042.1 GCA_028817855.1 Myxococcales bacterium | reverse complement strand
CCCCCCACCCCCCCCCCCCCCCCCCCCCCCCCCCCGCCCCCCCCCCCCCCCCCCGCCCCCGCGGGCGGGGGCCCCGCGGGGCGCTGCCACGCGGGGGGAAGGGTCGCGTGACCCCTCCCCGGGTCGCGCCGCAGGCGCGACGATTAAGCTACACTGCGCGCCGATGCCCTCGCGCGGGACGCTGCTGATGGAGGCCCTGGCGGCCTCGGCGCTCCTGTGCCTGGCCGCCCTCCTCGCGGCGCACCCGATCTTCTCGGTGGACTTCCACTGGCACCTGAAGCTCGGCGACGTGATCCGCAGCACCGGTGCGATCCCCGAGACCGATCTCTTCAGCGCGGTGCATCCGGACGCGCCCTACGTGCAGTTCAACTGGCTGTGGGACGCCACCGTGAGCTGGCTCCACGAGCGCACCGGGTTGCTCGGTGTGCGCATCGCCCAGACCCTCGCGCTGACCGCCAGCTTCGGCATGCTCTACTTCGTCGCTCGCCTCTTCGTGGGGCCGGCCTCCTTCGCGCTGTTGCTCACTGCCGCGGGCCTGCTGCTCTTCGAGGATCGTTTCCGCGCGCGTCCGGACGCGCTCACGCTCGGCTTCATCGTCTCCATGTTTCCACTACTGCTCGGCAACTACCGCGGGGCATCGGCGAAGCACCACGTATTTGTCTTCATCCTCGGCCTGCTCTGGTCGAACATCCACGGTGGCGCGAGCCTGCTGCTGGTGCTCTCGGTCGGAGCGCTGCTGACGGGAGCGATCGGAGAGCGGCTGTGGCTCAAGCGCGTCGACGCGCCCCTCACCCAGACCGGAACGCTGCTGCTGGCTGCGGGCTTCGGGGTCGCGCTCTCACCGACGCTGGTGCCGGGCATGGTCCACTGGATGACCGCGGTGCAGCCGCAGATCCAGATCGGCAACGAGGAGTGGCAGCCGAGCTACACGATGCTCTTACGCGACCCCTCGCCCGCGATGATGCTGGTGGCGCTCGGTCCCACCGTCGTCGCGCTGCTCTACGTGATCGAGCAGCTGCGCCGGGTGCGTCGCGGCGGCCTCCCGGCGGTGGATCTGCCGGAGTGGCTGCTGGCCGGCGGCTACCTGATCCTGGCGCACCACGCCGTGCGGAACTCTTTCCTGTGCATCCTCCCCCTGGCGTTCATGCTCCGGCGCATGGCGCCGCGCTCGGGCGAGCGCATCCTCGGCCGCCCGCCGCCGAGCGCCAGCGACGCGCCCCCGCCGCGGAATGCCACCTCCGGCGCCTATGGGTTGGCCGCCCTGCTCGCCGTGCTGACGTTTCACGATGGCGTGTTGGTCGGCTATGGCGGCATGGCGCGCGCGGCCGACCTGATGAGCCATCATCTCGTGCCGGACACCTATCCAACCCACGCGGCGCGCTTCGTGTCGGAGGCCGGCATCGAAGGGGGCATCAACAATGACGGTCGCTGGGGCGGGTACCTGATCCATGCCGCGTGGCCACGCTGCGGGGTGCTGATCGATACGCGGCACCACCTGAAGGGCGCGATGTGGGACGTCTTCAAGCTCTCCCACGACGTGGCGACACGTCCGCTCGGGCTCGAGCTGGGCATGCGTCGCTACGGGCTCGAGCTCGCGGTCTTCCGCGGGCCAACCTTTCCGCTGATCGTGCCGGCCGAGGGCTGGGTGCTGCTGTTCAAGGCCGGGGACCAGGAGGTCTACCAACACGTCGACGGAACTCACGCCGCACAGAACATGGCGCGCGCCCACGCCTGGCTGGTGGACAACGGCGCGCAGGATGTGCCGCCGCCCCAGACCGGCAGCGAGTACGCGGAGACGGTCACCAGGCTCGGCGCGCTGATGTGGATGAAGGGGCCGCTGCAACAGGAGCGCCTGCAGCTCGCCATGGCGCGGCTCGCCGACGGCCACGAACGCGCTCGCGCGCGCGGGTACCGCGGCCGCGCGCGCCTGATGCTGCAGGCAGGCGACTACCGAGCCGCGCTCAGCGACTATCGCCAGGCGATGGAGCTGGACGCCGGCAACCCGCGCGCCGTGGTCGGCACCGCCCTGAGCGCCCTGGCGCTCGGACAGCCGGAGGTGGCGCGCGATGCGCTGTCGCGCATGTCGCGCTTGCCGCGCGCGGCCCTCTCTGCCGACGAGCGCCGTCGGCTCTCCTTACTCGAGGCGAGGCTGATCCGATGACCGACGACACTGGGGCCGTCGCGCCGACCGGGCAGGGGAGTCGTCGCGAGCGCCTGCTGCTGGGTCTGGGAGCCGCGGCCCTGACCTTGCCGACGGTGCGCACCTCCGGCTTCTGCCTGGACGACGCCTTCATTCATCTGGCCTACGTCAGCTCGATCCACGCGGGCGACGGCATCAGCTACAACCCGGGCGACTGGGAGACCGGCATCTCGAGCCCGCTGTGGCTCGCGCTGCTCGCCCTGTGGCCGACCGGGGCGCCCACCATCTTCGGCATCAAGGCCTTCGGCGCGCTGCTGCACGTGGCCGGCGTCATGCTGATCGCCGCCCTCGCGCGCGCCTGCGATCCCGAAGCCCCCCCGCGCTTCTCGCTGGCCGCCGGCCTGCTGTGGGCCGCGACGCCGCTCGCCGTCCAGGGCGCCACCAGCGGCATGGAGGTCCCGCTCGCGAGCGCGCTCGCGCTTGGGGTGACCGTCGCCGCCCTGCGCGCACGCTGGAAGCTGGCGTTCGTGCTGGCGCTGCTCGGCTACCTGGCGCGACCGGAGCTGCTGGTCTACGCCGCCGCGCTGTCGGCGGGGCTCCTTTGGTTGCGCCGCGATCCCCGCGCGCTGCTGCTGCTCGCCGGTGCCGGGGCCGGCACGCTCGTCTTCTGGGCCTATTGCTACTCGGTGAGCGGTCATCTGTGGCCGAACACCTACTACGTGAAGGGCGGCGGGTTGCATCTGGGCAGCCTCGCCTACCTCGTGCGCTCGGTGCTCGCGCCCCAGCCGGTGGTGCTCTCGGTGGCCGGAGTCGTGATCGCGGGCCTGGGCGCCTACGCGGCGTGGCGCGGCAAACGACACGCGCTGCTGGTCTTGGTGGGCACCGCGCTCGTGACGCTGCTTGCGATCGCCCTGTCGCGGACGCTCCATCCGGGCGTGCGCTTCTTCCAGAGCCGCTACTTCGTCGTGACCCTGTGGGCGTTGCCGCTGCTGTGCGCCTACGGCTTCGCGCGCATGCCCCGCGCGCCTGCCTGGGCGCTGATGGCGCCGGTGGCCGCGCTGAGCCTATATCTGACCTACCAGCAGATTCAGCTGCAGCATGCCCAGGAGCGCGGCGTGCACCGGCTGCACGTGGAGCCGGCCGCCTATATCGCACGGCGCGTTCCGGACGCGCGCGTGGTCGGCGTCGAGGGTGCCGGCGCCCTGCGCTACCTGCTGCCGCGCTCGATCGAGGTCGTGGACCTGATGGGGCTCAACGACCGCGCGATCGCGCACATGGGCGGCCAGTTCTTCCGCAAGCTTTGCCACCTGAAGGCACGCGGCGTGACCCACCTCGCCTATCCAGCCCAGTGGCGTGACAACGTCCACAAGGCCTTCGAGCTCGAGACGCTGGAGCGCTTCACGGAGCATGCCTACGCCCAGGTCGATCCCCCGGTGCCGTGGCAGCTCACGGTGGCTCGCGTGGTGCGACCGAAGGACGACTTCGCCGCCTATTGCGCCAAGCGCGGCCTGCAGTAGCCCGGCTGTGCTGATACGATCGCAGCATGTCACGCGTGCATGCACCGTCGATCTTCGCCGCGCTCTTGTTGCTCGGCTGTGCCAGCAAGCCCCCGCCGCCGCTTGCGCCGCCGCCCGAGCCCCAGCCGCCGCCGGTGGTGGAGGAGACCGAGCTGCACGCGGGCGTGACGCCCTTCGCCTTCGACTGTGCGCCCGACGCGGCAGAGGAGTGCAACGCCCTCGACGACAACTGCGACGGCACGATCGATGAGGGCTGCGGCTACGAGTCGGGGGGCGTGCAGATCACGGTGAGCTGGGATACCGGCGCAGACATCGACCTCTACGTGCTCGACCCCTCGGGCGAGCAGGTCTTCTACAACGAGGAGGCCCGGCGCACGGCGGTCGGTGGCTTCCTCGATCACGCGGCCCGCGGTCAGTGCCGCCCGGAGCAACCGATCACCAACGTCGAGAACGCCTTCTGGCCCGATCCCACGCCGAAAGGGGACTACGTGGTGGAGCTACACTACTTCGGTCCCTGCGGCGACGTGATCGAGACCCACGTGACCGTCTCCGTCTCCGTACACGGCAAGATCGCCGGCGTCTATCGCTACGCCCTGCAGCCGGAGGAGCGCGTCGAGGCGGTAGCCTTCCAGGTGCGCTGATCGGGCTTCCTCTCCGAGAGGTAGGCCGATTACGTACATATTGAAAAAATTCAATTATAACGTAGATTGGATCGCCTGCCCCTAGACCCCGGGGAGGGCGCGTGGACCCGCTGGATTTAACGCTGCTGCTGGTCGGAGAGGACCCGCTCGGCGACGAGCTCTTCGAGGTGCTCGAGGCTCGTGGCGCGGACATCGAGCGCGCAGCGCCGGGCGAGGCCCTGGAGGTGATCCGCGTGGCCGCGCCTGACTTGGTGATCCTGGCGCCGAACGCGGTCACGAGCCACGCGGACAGGATTCGCGATGGCCTGCTCGCGGAGCACGGCGCGCGCCCACCCCGCCTGTTGGTGCTGTGCGCCAAGGCGACCGCCGCGCGTGTGGGAGCCTATCGCCACACCTGGATCGGGACGCTCGAGCCGGAGGCCGGGTGCGAGGGGCTGGCCAACGCGATCGAGCGCCTGCTGCCGCTGCTCGTCGAAGATCCGGATCAGCACAAGGCGTTCCGCACGATGCTGTCGAACCTGCAGCGCGTGAAGCGCACGGTGCAGGGGCTCGCCCCACCGCCCGGCGTGGCCGCTGCGATTTCAGCTCCGGCGCCACCGCCGGCGACCGTGACCGTTTCCTCCCGGGTACCTGAGCCCGCGCCGCCGATCTCCGCGGCCGCGTTGCTCAGCGCGCCCCCGGGGGCGACCTCACGGCGGCCGGCCACTGGTGCGATCGCGGCCCCGCCGCCGGTCGGTCTGCCCTCGTCGCCCGCCGCGGTGCCCACGCCTCCGGCACCGGCCAGACCCGCACCTTCATTGCGAAGCGCGCCCAAGCCCACGGTCGCGCCCACGCCTTCATTGCGCAGCGCGCCCACGTCGCCGGCAGCGCCCAAGACCGCGCCCTCGTTGCGCAGCGCGCCCAAAGCGCCGGCTGCGGTCAAGGCGAAGCCTTCGTTGCGGAGCGCGCCCAAGCCCGCGGCCACGCCGGCACCTTCGCTGCCGAGCGACGAGGAGGAGATCACGGTCGCCGTGTCCGAGCCCCCGCTGGCCGCGGCGCGCGAGGTCACGCCACAGGGCGCGCCATCTCCCTTCGGCCAGCCCGCCCTTTCTCCCTTCAGCCAGGGCGCGCCATCTCCCTTCAGCCAGCCCGCACCTTCTTCTGTCGAGCCTTCGCCGTCGGAGTCCGAGCCCCCGCAACTGCTCTTCCGCGTGCCCGAGACCGACTCGAAGGCCAACGACAGCTCTGCGGAGCAGCCCCCCGTCCTGTGCGCCGACGACCTCTTGGACGAGCCGCCCACGGCGGCCGAGCCCCAGCTCTTCGCGGCCGAGGCCCGAGGGGCCGTCGATGACGAGCACTCGACCCTGAAGGCCCTGTCGGACCTGCGGATCGAGCGAGCGTCCATCCGCGACGCGCTCGCGCCTTGGCTCGCCCGGGCGGTCGCGCTGTGGGCGCGCGTGCGGGCACTCGCCGCGGGCTCGAGCGCGCGCCTGGCAACCGCATCACCGCGCGTGCGCGCGTTGGCGAGCCGGATGCGCGCGCAGGCGTTGGCGGCCCCTCCACGTGTTCGCCAGGCGGCGCTGGTCGGGGGCGTGCTCGCGGTCGCGACGGTGGGCCTGGTGGCATCGAGCTCGGGTCACTCCACCCTCTGGCCGCTCGACGTGACGGGGGCGCTCGAGGCGGCCCTGTCGGCGCCCAAGGCGGCAGCCGCCGAGGCGCACGGGCACG
>JAPPOT010000857.1 GCA_028817855.1 Myxococcales bacterium | reverse complement strand
GCCGCCTGCCGCGCGGCGCCATCATCGCGCTGGGCATCGCCGCCACGGTGGTCGCCGGTGCCTTCGGGTGGCGGCTCCATGGAAGCGGCAGCGGCGGGCTCGTGCTCACCGTCGACCCACCGGACGCGCGCGTCGAGGTGGACGGGGTCGCGGTGAGGGGTCACGGCACCTTCCGGGTGCACGACCTCGACAGCGATCGGCCCCACGTCGTGGTCGCGCGTGCCCCCGGTCACGTTGGGTGGCACGCGACCGTGCACGTCAAGCGCGGGGACCAGGTGCAGCTGCCGAAGGTCTCGCTCGATCCCGAGCCGGTGGTCGCCGCACCGACCCCGGAGGCTCCCGCGGTCGATGAGCGCGTGGTGGAACCAGAGGTGGTCGAGCACGAGGAGACCGAGGCACCGCGGGCGCGGTCGCGAGCGCGCGCCACGGCCGGGGTTGGCACCCTGCGTCTCAACACCCGTCCCTGGAGCAAGGTCTGGATCGACGGCCGACCCATCGGCAACACACCGCAGCGCGGGATCACCCTCTCCGCAGGCACCCACCGCATCCGCATGAGCAATGCGGATCTCGGCCTGAGCAAGACCATCCGGGTGCGGGTCCGTGCGGGGCGAACCGAGACACGCATCATCGATCTGATGGAGTAGGTCGACCGGCGGGGCTCAAGGCCACCTCCGCTGCCAGCTCGTTCAGTAGCGCGTCCAGCTCCCCGGCGCGGCAGGCGGGCGCCGCCAGCTCCACGACCCCGCTGCCGTCGCCGTAGGTGAACGCGAGGCCGTCGTACGCCTCGATCACCGCGCGCAGCCAGACCACGTCGGCGTCGGAGATGCGCACTCGACGGGTGATCAGGCCCGGGCCCAGGGGTGGTGGAGCAGGCACCCGGAGAGCCTATGCGATGCCCGCCCGGATCCAGACGCTTTTTTGACGGTCGAGAAGGGCGCTCCGTACCATTGATCCGCCGCCGGTTGTCCGCGCGGTGTCGGTGAAATCCGTGAAGAGACTCGCGATCCTCAGTCTGATCCTGCTGCTCGGCGGATGCGCCGGCGGCACGACACCCGCCACCAAGACCTCCACCCCTGCGAGCCTGCCCGGCGCCAGCGGTGAGCTGGCCGAGCTGCGCGCGGTCGCGGCCAAGAGCAAGCAGCGTATCGACGAGCTGGAGGCGCGCATCGCGCTGCTGGAGCAGGAGTCCCGCGGCCTGCGCGAGCAAGGGCGCTTCAAGCCAACCGAAACGGTGCGCATCGGTGAGCCCCGCAAGCGACCGCGCCCAGCCGCGAAGCCCGCACCTGCCAAGGACGATCGACCGCGCCCGGTCATCCGGCTGCACAACGCGCCCCCCCCACGAGGAAGTGAGCCTCTCGCGCTGCCCAAGGCGCCGCCAGGCGTGCCGACGCGGCTGCCCGTAGCGCCGCTGCCGGGCAAGCGCACGCTGCCCTTCAGCTCCCAGCCGCCCGCGACGGACGACGCACGCGCGGCCTACCGCGAGGCGCTCGGACTGGTGCGCGCACGTGACTACGCCACCGCACTCCAAAAGCTCGACGGCTTCCTCGCTCGCTTCGGTGAGCACTCGCTGTCCGACAACGCCGTCTACTGGCGCGGCGAGGTGCACTACGCGCAGCGCAACTACCAGCGGGCGCTCAAAGAGTTCGAGGCGGTGCTCGCTCGTTATCCCGGCAGCAACAAGGCCGCGGACGCCCTGCTGAAGATCGCCATGTGCCACCACCGGCTGGGCGACAAGCAGAAGGCCGCCAAACACTTCGATCTCGTGCGCAAGCAATATCCGAACAGCGATGCTGCACGCATCGCCTCTCGGGAGGGTTCCTCATGAAGAATGCGATTTGGCTCGGCTGTCTGCTCGGGATCGCAACCGCCGGCAGCGGCGTCGCGCATGCCCAGGACTCCTTCGACGACTACGAGGCCTACTTCGGCTTCGAGGACCCGGAGGAGGAGGAGGAAGACCGGCCGCGCAGCATCGCCGAGGCGAAGAAGATGGGGAAGGGCTACCGCATCGGCTCGACCGGCGTGCACAGCAAGAAGCGCGACGTGCACATCGTGTCCGAAGGCGACACGCTCTGGGACATCTCGGAGGGCTACTTCGGCAATCCCTGGTACTGGCCGGAGTTGTGGTCCTTCAACCCCGAGATCACCAACCCACACTGGATCTACCCGCTCGATCAGATCCGGCTGTCGCCCGGGCAGCTGGCGCAGGACCAGATGGTCGAGCAGATCGAGACCGGCAGGGCGCCGGCGGGCATCCTCGAGGGAGGCGCAACGCCGGGGCAGATGTCCGGCACCGAGACCGCTCCGTCCGTGATCGTGCCGCGGACGCTCTGGAAGCCGGGGACGATCTTCCTGCGTGACCAGGGCTACCTCGACCGCGAGGCGTTGCGCACGGTGGGCCAGATCGTGAGCGGCAACGAGGAGCACATGATGCTCTCGCCCAGCGATCAGGTGTACATCCGCTTCCGCAAGTCCCAGGACGTCCGTGCGGGGCAGCAGTACGCGGTCTTCCGCACGATCCACGACTGGGAGCGCGCCGAGAAGGAGCAGGGCACGCTGGTGCGCGTCCACGGCACGATCGTCATCCGCAGCTACGACCGCAACAAGCACATCGCGCGCGGCGTCATCACGGAGGGGCTCGATCCAATCGAGCGAGGCTTCTTCGTGGCCCAGCTGGACCGCCGCTTCGACCTGGTGCCGCCCAAGCGCAACGAGACCAACGTGGTCGCCAAGGTGATCGCCTCGATTCGCCCGCGCACGCTGCTCGGCTTCGGCAACGTGGTCTTCCTGGACGTGGGGCGGAAGTCGGGAGTCAAGCCGGGCAACCGCTTCTTCGTCGTGCGCAAGGGCGACAACTGGCTCGACAACGCCCACATGGATGCTGAAGAGATGGGCAGCATCGTCGAGGTGCCGCCCTACGAGCGCGACGACTTGCCCAAGGAGGTGGTGGCCGAGCTGCGGGTCATCAAGGTGCGCAAGCACACCACCATCGCGCTGGTAACCCGCTCGGATACCGACATCTTCAACGGCGATGTCTGCGAAATGCGTAGCGGTTTCTGAGGCTTCGGCGACGTTGGCGGCCCCGGTCCTTTGTGGGACACTGGGCCGTCGTGCCACCCAGCATCCCACCTGCGGCCCGAACGGCCGTCGAGCTGAAGGCCGAGCTCGAGCGCGAGCAGGGCAAGCTGCGCGCGCTGCAGGACATCGGCAAGGCGCTCGGCTCGACGCTCGACCTGGACGAGCTCATCGGCCTGCTTCTGACGCGGATCACACGCATCATGGACGCCGACCAGGCCACGCTCTACGTGCTCGACGAGGCGAGCGGGGAGCTCTGGTCGCGCTTCTCGCACGGGGTTCGGCCGGTCGAAATCCGGCTGGAGATGGGACAGGGCCTGCCCGGCTGGGTCGCCAAGAACGGGCGGGCGTTGAACGTGAAGGACGCCTATCAGGACGTGCGCTTCGACTCGATCTGGGACCGCCGTACGGGCTACCGCACGACGTCGGCGCTGTGCGTGCCCGTGAAGAACCACCACAGCCGCACAGTGGGCGTGCTGCAGGTGCTCAACAAGCGCACCGGCTACTTCACGCTCGACGACGAGAGCATGCTCACCGCGCTGGCCTCGCAGGTGGCGGTGGCGCTCGAGAACAGCAAGCTCTTCCTGTCGGTCGTCGGCAAGAACATGGAGCTGCTCGAGACCAAGGAGCAGCTCGAGCAGAAGGTGCGCGAGCTCGACGTGCTGTTCGAGATCGCGCAGGTCTCCGCCAGTGCCTCGAACCTCGACGTCCTGCTCGAGGGCGTGCTGGCGCGCGCGATGCACGCCATAGACGCCGACGCCGGCTCGATCCTGCTGGCCGACGAGGACACCGGGGAGCTGCGTTTTCGCGCGGCGGTCGGTGGCGACCCCGAGGCGGTCAAGCGCCTGACGGTGGCGCCGGAGGACGGCATCTGCGGCTGGGTGGCGCGAGAGGGGCAGGCTCAGGTCGTCAACGACGTGAGCGCCGACAACCGCCACTCGACCGGCATCGCCAAGCAGGTCGGCTATCACCCGAAGTCGGTCCTGTGCGTGCCGCTGATGATGGTGGAGCGCCGCGGCGCCCTCGAGCTGCTCAACAAGTCCCAGGGTCGGGCGGACTTCACCGAGGACGACCTCAAGCTGGCGAGCCTGATCGCCGGTCACATCGCGGCGGCCATCGATCTGGCCCACGCCCGTCGACGGCGCGAGGAGGAAGAGCGCATGTCGACCATTGGTCAGCTACTGTCGAGCGTGGTGCACGACCTGCGCGGACCGATGACCGTCATCTCGGGGTACGCCCGCTTCCTCGAAGGCGAGGACGAGGCCGACCGCCGCGCCGAGTACGGCGATGCGATCCTCCGGCAGGTCGAGGCCGTCAATGCCATGACCGGTGAGATCCTCGCCTTCGCCCGGGGCGAGCGGAAGCTGCTGATGACGCGCGTGTACCTGAGGAAGTTCTTCGGCGAGCTCGCGGAGCATCTCCAGTCCGAGCTCGAAGGCCGCGCGGTGGAGCTGCAGCTACAGCTCGAGGACCGCGGGGTGGCGTGGTTCGACCCCCACAAGATTCGCAGGGCGATTCACAACCTGGTGCGCAATGCGGCCCAGGCCATCGGTCGGTCCGGCGGCAGGATCCGTATCGTCGTCGATCGCAACGAGGACGGAGCGCTCGTGATCCAGTGCCAGGACGACGGGCCCGGCGTCCCCGAAGAGATTCGGGGTCGCGTGTTCGAGTCGTTCACTTCCCACGGAAAACCCGATGGTACCGGGCTCGGACTGGCCATCGTGCAGAAGGTCGTGAACGACCACGGCGGGTTGATCGAGCTGAATAGCGAGCCGGGTCAGACCGTCTTCACGATGACCTTGCCGCAGCAGCGAACGCACGATACGAACGCACCGCCTCCGGATTCGACCACGGAACCCCAGGCCACCGCATGAATCGCTCCCACGAAATCGCCACCAGGGCGCGCCGCTCGCGGCTGCGCCCCGGTAGGCTCGCGCTCGTCCTCGCGCTGCTGCCGCTCACCGCCCAGGCCCAGGCCCAGGAGGTGATCACCGAGCGTGGCGGCATCGCCAACAGCGGCATGGATCAAGGCGAAGCGCTGATCAACGTGCGCTCCAACGTCACGATGTCGATCAGGGGCACCGACGGCACGCGGCGGGCGAATCTCGAACAGCTGACCGAGATCATCTCGGGTCAGATGGGCGCGGTGCGCGCCTGCTACGGGAAGATCGTCAAGAGTCGCCCGACCACAGTCGGCGGCCTGGCCATGCGCGTCACACTGGCAAAGGGCAAGAAGCCGCGGCACGAGTTCGAGGAGCAGGACGGCAGCGACGAGAAGCTCACGGCCTGCATCCGCAAGCTCTTCCGACGCAACCGCTACAAGGGCGTCGAGCGCCCGGCCGCCGCGATCGTGACCCTCAACTTCAAGAACACGCGCGCGCCGGGCCAAGCCGTGATGAAGAAGCACCAGGCGGTCTCCAACCAGGTCGAGGTGCGCGCCAGTCAGGGCGGCGGCTACGAGGCCGACTACCGCAACCCCGACGGCCGCGTCCGCTTCCACGTCACTTCCAAGCGCTCCGAACGCGCCGTGGAGGCGACCGCGCGCACCCTTCGCGACTCCTTCGCCGCCTTTCTCGACTGCCGTCGCCGCGCCCAGAAGGACGGCCTCTCACCCGCCGGCGAGGTCGCGGTCGACGTCCGCCTGATGATGGGCGGCAAGGCCTCCGGCAAGGTCAAGTCGAGCACCGTCGCCCACGAGCGCGTGATCCCGTGCGTCGAGCGCGCCTTCCGCCGCCTCAAGTTCAAGGACGCCCCCGCTGGCCAGCGGGTAAGAGTCCTAGTCACCTACAAAGAGTGAGTACTAGGTGCTCGGACAGCGAATCGTCGAGGTTCGCCCAGGAGCGGCTTACCTCCTCGAAAAGATGCTCGACCAACCGCAGCGAAACCAGCGGGAAGTTAGGTGGGGGCGCGCGCCACCCAACCCAACAGGACCATT
>JAPPOT010000762.1 GCA_028817855.1 Myxococcales bacterium | reverse complement strand
GGCGGCCGGGGGGCGCGGGGGGGGGGGGGGTTTGGGCCGCGTTCCCCTCCCCCGGGTCGGGCGGCAGCCCGACGGCAAGCAAGCCGCTCCTGGGCGAACCTCGACGATTCCCTCTCACTCCAGCCTAATCCCTCCTGAGGCAGAGTAGGGCTTTGCCTTGGGTGGGCTGGCCGCTCGGACTGCAGTCGAAGCGCACGGCCTGCAGGGCCTTCTGCAGGCAGCGCTCGAGCGCGCGTCCGGGCGCGGCGGCCTGGTCCGAGGGCTCGGAGGAGATGGTCACGTCCTTGACGTGCCCGCGATCATCGGCGGTGAGCCTCGCGTGCACTGCGACCGTGACGGCCTCGTCGTCCTTCACGTGGCGCGCGAAGCAGGCGGCGTAGGCCGCGTGGGGTGCGGCCGCTGCGAGCGGGTGGAGGTCCATCGAGGGCAGCGGCTCGGTCGCCACCGACACGCGCACGCCGCTGTCGGCGTCGCGCACGCCGTACTGGGCGTCGCGCGCAGTCGCCGGCGCGACCGGCGTGCGCGCCGCGTCATCGACCGCAGGCAGGGCGCAGAGCTTGCCCGCCGAGCTGCGGTCCGCATCCGCAGCCATCACCGCGCCCAGGTCGCCCGAGGGACGGGAGAGATGGGGCTTCCAGCAGATCTCCGGCCCCGGCGGCGGCGCACCCGCAGCCTTCAGGCGCGCGGCCTCGGTCTCGGCCGCGAGCTGGGCGGCGCGCTGCTCGGCCTCCTTGCCCTGGGCCTGCAGCGCCGCGAGCCGCTCGTGGCAGAGCTCGAGCCACATCCCGAAGGAGGCCTCGGTCTGGAGCGCCGCGTGCTTGGCGCAATGGAAGAACGCGCCCTGGGCGGCCTTGCGCCACTCGTCGGAGGCGTCGTCGAGACCCTTGCGGTAGTGCTTGGTGAGCAGCGGATCGGAGGCCAGATGCGCGGGGGCCGGGATCGCCACCAGCTGGTCGGTCAGCCGCGTGTAGATCATGCCGACCAGGGCGGCGGCCACCACGTGCTCACTGGCGGGCCCCTGCTGCACCGCCCCCAGGTCGGCCACCGCCGCCTTGGTCTGGGCCCCGCGCGCCTCCATCCACTCGGTAAAGGGCCCGCGCGTCCAGGTCTCGTATGCCGCTTCGTCGACGCCACCCAGCGCCGGGGGCCCGCCCGCCTCGAGCAACGCGATCGCCTTGCCGTGACCTCGCTGGAAGACGTCGGACGTCGCCGCAAGCGGCTGCGGCAGCGGCGGCAGCCCGTGGGCATCGCGCACCGGCGCCGCGGTCACCACCAGCGCCTCATCCACCACCAGCTCGTTGCGCGCGGGGGTGGTGGTGCCGGGTGCGCTCGATGCGCAGGCGTGGAGCGGGGCCGCGAGCGCGACGACGAGCGAGAGGCGAAGCATGGTGCCAGCATACGGCATTCGCGCCATTCCCCGCCCCTTTGGCGGAGCGGCACGGCGCGGCAGCTTTCTCAAGCTGGATTCAGCTTGACCCGCTCCCCGGGCGCGGGCACCGCGCAGCGCACGCCGGGCAGCTGGGCCACACGCGCGGCGAAGTCGCCGGCGGCGCCGTCGATCACCTCTGCCCACAGCCGCAACACGGGGTCGGTGAAGCGGGCGTCCGCGTGGGACGGCATCACCAGCGCGGCACCGAGCACCCGGGCCGCGTCGGCGGCCTCGGCGGGATCCATCACCCAGCGCCGGTCGCCGCGCAGGCGCGTGCCGTCCACTGGGAGGATGGCCGCAGTGGGCGTGAAGCGCTCGGCGATCACCTGCAGGTCCCCGTGCACGGCCGTGTCACCGGCGAAGTAGACGCGCGCCGCGTCGTGCTCGAGCACGTAGCCGACCTCGTGCACGTCGTGCAGCGCCGGCACCGCGGTGACCCGCACGCCGGCGTGCTCCAGGCTGCGGTAGGGCGCCAGGTGCTCGACCTGATCGAAGCCGAGCGCGCGCACGCGGGCGGCCAGCGTGGCGCTCGGCAGCACGCACAGGGCGCGCTTGTCGAGTCGATCGAGGGCCATCGGGTCCAGATGGTCGGGATGCTCGTGGGTGATCGCGATCAGGTCCAGCGGCCCGGCGTCCTCGGCGCGCACCGCGGGCCCGCGCGTGTGGCGCATGCCGCCGTGGGCGGGATCGTAGAACCAGGGGTCGGTGAGGACGCGCGCGCCGCCGAGCGATAGCAGGTGGGTGGAGTGGCCCACGTGCACGATGGCGTCATCACCTGCCGCGAGGGCGTCGATCGACTTCAGATAGCGAGCGCGCGCGTCGCGTGGCCGCGGGACGCTATCGCGGTGGTCGAAGTCGCCGCGCAGCCCGAGCCACTCCACGAAGCCGCCAGCGAGTAGCCCGGCGGCGCCGGTGAGCAGGGACCTGCGGTGGAAGCGGTTCATCGTCTTCACCTGCTGGCCCCCTCCGCGTCGGGACGGGGGCATGCCACACGCTCAGCCGACGGCGCGGCAGCGCTGCAGCAAGGCCTCGAGCGTCGGGTGCTGCGCCTGCTGCCGCGACTGGCGCATCTCCTCGACCCGCCGGCCGATGGCGGAGCCATCCCAGGCGGTCAGCGCGACCTCGTGCAGCACGCGACGCGGCTCGGGACCGTCGGGGCGGGTGGCGCGGGGCTGGCGGTAGCGGATCACGGCCGCCTGCACGCCGTCCCAGAAGCGCCGGCGCGCCTCCAGGCTGGCGAGTGTGCCGCGCCGCACCTGCTGCTGCGCCTCCTCGGTGTCGCAGTAGCGCGCCAGCGCCTCCTCCAGCCAGGTGCCGTGGTCCTCGTCCTGGTCGAGGTGCAGCGTGAAGTAGCCGATCTCCTGCTCGTCGAAGCCGGCCCGGCGCAGGCCGGGGATGATCGAGTCGAACATCTTCGGGATCGACCATTCGTGCCCCGGCCCGACTGCGCCCAGCCCCTCGAGGAAGGGTCGCTTCCGCACCAGCTCCTGATGCGTCTCGATGAACTCGAGTGCGGGCGCGCGCAACACGCCGGCGTCCTCGGCAGCGCTGTCGCCGCCGGCTGCATTCAGATACGCGGCGTAGAGGGTCGAGTGGTCCTTGCCCTCCGAGCCCTCACCGTACTCGTCGACCAGCACCCGCGACAGCCACAGCCGCGCCTCGCTGTCGGGCGCGCGCAGCAGCAGCAGCTCCAGGTAGCTGGTGAAGGCGCAGACGAGCGGGTAGTGGTTCTCCGCGAAGACGCGGTAGTCCTGCTTCGCCATCGGCGAGACCGCCAGCCGGTTGAGGAAGATGTGGTTGACCCCCACGTGGCTCTCGATCTCCTGGCGGAGCTCGGCGAGGAACTTTCGTGCGCTGCTCATGACGCCTCCTTCTGGACCTGGGTGTTTGCGGCCTCCAGCGCCTTGCGGCGCGGGGCGGGCTTGGCTTCGGGTGCGGGCACGTCGTCGGCCCAGATGCGCTTCGGGATCTTCAGCTGGACGAGCGTCTCGCGTGCCTCGATGCGCGGCTCGTCGCCAATGCTCGGCTCGTCACCCGGGTATTGGATGTCTTCCCAGGTCAGCCCGTCACGTGCGCCCGGCCCGTTGAGCAGCCCCTCCTCGTCGCGCAGGAAGGAGGTGTGGTCGCGGTGCACGCGCTGGTAGCGCCAGGTCCGCGCGTAGAACCAGGGCATGTGCGGCGCCATCGCCCGCGCCAGGTCCGGCCGCTTGACGAAGACGTTCTTCATCGCACGCCGAATCGAGGGGTCGCAGTCGTCGATCGAGCGCGCGAAGTGCTTGTAGAACTCCTCGCGTGGCAGCTTGGTCGGCAGCACGCAGTGCAGCAGATCGAAGAGCCGGTAGTCGGTCGTCATCAGCTTGTCCTTGTACGCCCGGTAGAGCTGCGTGCCGGGCAGCGGCGTCAGGATGGTGACCAGCGGGATGCCGATCTCGAGCGTGTTGATGTACTCGTAGAGCGCATCGAACTGCGCCTCCTCCCAGTCGGCGCGGACCATGAAGATGCCGGTGGAGAAGATGCCGAGCTCGCGCATGATGTCGTTGGCGCGCCTGTTCTTCTCCCAGGTGTTCTTCTTGCGCAGCGCCTCGAGGTTGTCGTCGTCGTTGCTCTCGAAGCCGCTGAGCAGCCCGATCATTCCGCAGCGCGACAGCCGCGCCATGATCTCGGGATTGTCCGCCACGAAGTCGGTGCGGCCCTGGGTCATCCAGAACTTCTTGACGCCGCGCTTCTCGATCTCCTCGCAGAAGGCCAGCACGCGCTTCTTGTTGGTCAGGAAGTTGTCGTCGAGCACGAAGACGAACTGCTCGTCGCAGGCCTCCATCTGGTCGACGATCTTCTCAGCCGACAGATACCGCGTGCGACGCTCGTAGAACTCCCAGATCGCGCAGAAGTTGCAGTCGTAGCTGCAGCCGCGGCTGGTGAAGATCGAGGCCATGCCGCGCGCCGAGACGAAGAAGTAGCGGCCCTTGTACTTGTCGATCAGGCCGCGGTCGGGCACGGGCAGCTCGTCCAGGTTCTTGACCTGGGAGCGCTTCGGCATCACCGCCCACTGCTGACCGTCGGCGTAGCGCAGACCGTCGATTCCGTCGAAGGTGCGCGCCTGCACGTCTCGCTGCGCGTCCCAGCGCTCGACCAGCTGCTCGAAGGTCTCCTCACCTTCGCCCTGGACGATCACGTCGATGTACGGCTCCTGGAATTCCTCGGGCTGCAGGGTGGCGGCGTGGCCGCCGACGACGGTCAGGGCCCCGGGTGCGATCTGGCGCGTCATGCGCAGCACCGCCTTGGCCTGGTAGACGTCGGTAGTCATGCTCGTTGTGCCGACCAGGTCGGGGCGCCACTGGGCGATGGTCGCGGCCAGCACCTCCTCGCGCTCCAGGCGCATGTCGAGGACCTTCACCTCGTGGCGATCGCTGACCGTGGCGGCGATCGCGGTCAGGGCGACTGGCTCCGAGAGCCAGACCGAGTTCTCGAGACCGAGTCGGCCGGTCTCGTAGGGGGTGGGCATGACGAGCAGGATCTTCATCGGTCGGACTCCTTCAGGCGGCGGCCAGGGTTGCGAGCTCGCCCGCCACGGGGGACAGGCGCTTGCGAAGCTTCTGTTTGAGCGCGCTCTCGAGCTGGCGCGCGCGCTCGCGAGAGACGCCGAAGTGGCGCCCGATCTGGACCAGGGACATGCGCGCCTCCGGGTCGGCCATCAGGCGGCGCTCGAGGATGTAGCGCTCGCGCTCGCCCAGATCCGAGGTGGCGTCGCGCACGGCGGCGCCCACCTGCTGACGTGCTTCGCCAGCGGCCACCACGTCGTCGGTGGCGGCGCCGTCGCTCGGCATCAGCTCGACCAGGCTCGCGCCGCTGCCCTCGCCGACGCGCACGTCGAGCGACGCGTCGCGGCTGTCGATGCGCGTGAGGATGTCGGCCAGCTCCTGGGGCGTCTTGCCGAAGCGCTCGGCCAGAATGCGCAGGGCGGCGTCGCGGTCGCCTAGGTGCCCGAGCAGGGCGGAGAGCTCGCGGCGGAGCTTGAAGACGAACTTGGCGCGCAGGGGCCCCTTGCCGCCGCCCACCATGCTGCGCTGCTTGAGGACCAGCGCGAGGATCTCGGCGCGGATCCAGTGGTTGGCGTAGGTGGCGAAGCGCAGCTCGCGCTGGGGCTCGAAGCGGTCGAGGGCCGCGACCAGGGCCAGGTTGCCCTGGGCGATCAGCTCACCGAGGGGCAGGCCGTAGTGGCGGTGGCGCAGGGCGTGCGGAATGACGTGCCGCAGGTTGGCCTGGATGACCTGGTGCTTGGCCTTGGCGTCGCCGCGCTCCAGGTAGTCGCGGGCCAGGCTCAGCTCCTGCTCCCGGGTGAGGGCGGGGATGGCGTTGGCCATCGAGATGTAGCGGAAAGTGGCTTCGTCTTGCTTCTGGGCGCCCATGGCGAGTCTCCTTGAGTTCTTTTGAACAGGTTCTGAAGACTTTATTGCCCAGATTTCGTTGATCGCAAGCCCTTTGAATGCATTTTGAATAGGTTAAAGACGATTTATATCCAAGTTTTCCGTGCTCTCCGCACAAAAACCTGTTCAGGCGCGGGCGCGCTGCTGGAGCCAGTCCTCCAGCTCGCCCAGACTGTTGAAGGGCGCAGCGGGCTCGCGCACGCCCTTGAAGCCGCGACCCCCGAAGCGCAGCTCGATGGCGGGATCGAGCAAGGCGCGCAGGGAGCCCAGGTCGGCTTGCTGCTCGGCATGGTCGCAGCCCTCGGCGGAGCTGAGGAGCACGGCCTCGGCCGCGTGATGCTCGGCTGCAGCCGCGATCTCGTCGAGGGGCGCGTCCGCGCCGAGGAATACGACCCGTCCGCCCGCGAGCACCACGGTCAGCGCGGCCAGGTGCAGACCCAGCACGTGACGCTCACCTGGCAGGGTGGCCAGCAGGTAGGTCGGCCCGGTAGCCGCATCGCTCAGCGGCCGCCACTGGGCGGAAAGGAACTCGCGCAAGCGCTCGCTGGCGAAATGCTCGTGGCGCACTCCCAGGGAGCCGTCCGCCCAGCGCTCACCGAGCTCTTGCAGGAAGGGCGCGACGCGCCGGGCCATGAATTCCTTGGCTCCGAGCTCGCTCCAGGCGCTGCGCAGCTCGCGCTCGAAGGCGCGGCTCTCGAAGCGCTCGATATGCTCGAACCAACTGGCCAGGGGCGACTCGCCCGCGTCGGGCGGAGGCTGGGGCGCGCCGGCCTGCGCCAGGATCGCGCGCAGGGCCTCCACATCGGCAGCGAGGGCGGTCGAGGGTCGGTGGCCGAGCTCGAGCACCCGGGTCACCAGCCGGATGCGCTCGACCGTGCCGAGCGTGTAGCGCCGGTGGCCGGAGGCCGTGCGGTCGGCCACGGGCACGCCATAGCGCCGCTCCCAGGTGCGCAGGGTCTCGATCGGCACTCCGGTGGCTCGCGAGAGCGCTCCAATCGTCAGCTGTGCATCATCTCCAGACATGGCGGATCCGGCGCTTGGCTTGGCAATCGCCGTGCCAATACATGGGCAAAACCCGATCAACGGGCAAGGCTAGCGTATGCCTTCGTATGCGTAACTGCGGATTTGCCGTGGGCCGCGGGCGTGATACTCCGCCCCGCACCGTGAGAGGAGGCCCCGCCATGGCCGTGGTCGCTGCCGCCGAGATCGAGCTGGACAAGCCCATCGACGATCTCTTCGCCCGCTTCGTCGACTACACCACCTGGGACAGCTGGATGCCGAAGAGCTTCCGCCCCGTGCGCGGCCCCGCCCGCGCGCTCCAGGTCGGCGACCGGGTGGCGGTGCGCATGGGGCCCGGGCTGCTGACCCCGCTGTCGGTGCTGCGCGTGCGCGACAACCGCGAGATCTGCTGGCGCGGCGGCATCCCCGGCCTGATCGTCGGCGAGCACTCCTTCTTCTTCGACGACCTGGGCGAAGGCCGCACCCGCATCCGCTCCGAGGAACCCTTCCGCGGCCTGCTCCCCAGCCTCGGCCCCCTGGGCCGCGCCATCGAGCGCGAAGCCAGCAACGCCGGCAAGGACATGCTCGAGGGATTCAGACAGTACGTAGGCGCGTGAGCACCCCGCGGGCAAAGCGAGCCCGTCGCGGTGCTCACCCCTTCAGCCGGGTACGTCCCCCGCCGCCACCAGACCTTCCGCCACTCCGCTCAGGAAGCCCTGGACCGGGGCGCGTAGGCGGGCCTTGCCGCGCTTGATCGCGACCGCGCCGACCACTCTGGGAATGCTGGTGTCGTCCATGCTGAGCAGGAACGTCCGGTAGCGCTCGGGCTCGAAGGCCTCGGTGGCGGTCTGGGTGTTGATGCCGGTAGTGGCGGTGGCGACGGTCTCTTCCTCTTCCTGTGTGAACTGGCTGATCTCGCGCTCGAGTCTCTGGATCAGCGTGCCCGGCGGCTCTGCGCCGTGCTCTGGCGCGGCCAGCTCCAGGGAGTCCCCGTCGCTCAGGAAGAGATAGCCCGATGCACCCCGCGTCTCCTTCACGAGCATCGCCAGCACTTTCTCGAGCCGCTGCTGCCGCCCCTCGCACTGCTCGAGCATCGTGCGCACGTGCACCAGGTCAGCCTGCCCCAGGTCCAGGGTGTCGCTGAGCAGGTCGTCGTCCGGGGGCTGCTCGACCGACCCCTCGATCTCGCGCCGCAACTGCTCCACCTTCGCGACCAGCGCCGGGTTTCCCGTGGGCCGATACCAGCGATCCATGTGCGCGAGCTCGACCCGCGCGGTCAGCAAGTCCTCGGCCAGGATCGCCACGCGCGCGCGCGCCATGTGCAGCAGCCCGCGGGTGGCGGGGCCGCCCCGATCGCCCAGCTCCTGCAGGTAGTCCTCGATGCGACGCGCGCCGCTCTCGATATCCCCCACGCGCGCCTCCGCCACGCCCAGCTCCGCGACCAGCGAGCCGAGCATCGCGCACACCTGCCGATCCTCCGCGTCGTAGAGCGACAGCGCCCAGCGCCCCACCTCGACCGATTCCTGCAACCCGATCAGCGAGGAGGAGTTGCGGATGCGACCCGCCACGGTCGAACCCCAGCCGATGTACTCGCGCGGCTCGCACTCCTTCCAGATCGGCTCGCCGATCGCGTGCGAACGCACGTGGTCGCCCCGCTCCAGCAGATAGCCCGCCTTCGCCAGCCCGGCGTGGCGCGACAGCGACGGGATCTCCCGCGCCAGGCGCTCCAGCTCGCCCACCAGGCGCTTGAGGCCGATCACGTCGCCGGTCACCCGGTACCCCAGCAGCCGCCCCGAGCCCGACCACACCTCGGCCTGCCAGCCAGAGCCCGCCTGGATCGCGCATAGCTCGACCTGCTCGCGGAAGTGCTCGGCCCGATCCAGCTCGCCGCGCAGTGCGTGGTAGTTGGCGCGGATCTGGTTCGCGAACAGCGAGAAGACCTTCCACCCCATGCCCTCGATGCGGTCGGCGATCTCGAGCGCGACCGGCGTCTCGCGGAAGGTCTCGAGCGAGCCCTGGGTGTAGAGCGCGGCGCCCAACATCAGCTTTCGCGTCTCGTCCGGCATCAGCGGGATCGGCCCGTCCTGCTCGAGCGCCTCGATCACGACGCCGATCTCGCGCAGCACCTGGGCCACCCGGTCCTCGGGGATCTTCGAGACCGCCTGGGCCATCTTGTAGTTGAGGCCGGTGGCGGTGTGCTCGCCGAGCGCCGCCAGGTGCTCGAGCCGCGGCACGAACTGCTGCGCGAAGGGACCGTCCAGCGTGAGCGTACCGAGGCCCACCGTGACGGTGATCGAGGTCGAGTAGAGCGTGATCAGCCGCGCCAGCTCGGCGCCGGCGCCGCGCAGCCCATGTACCGGCACGAAGGCGAAGAAGGCACTGGCGAGCCCCACCAGCAGGCTGAGCTTGCGCCCCAGCCAGGGCCGCACGCGCGCCGCCACGCGCAGCCCGATGACCTCCTCGAGCAGGTCGATCGCCTCCGGCCCGTAGGACTCGAGCACGCGCCGATCGGCGTAGAAGCCCGCGACGGCGAGCGTGCCGAGCAGGGGTCCGATCTCGCGCGCCGGCCGACCCCGACTGCGCATCACCTCGAGCGCCGCTTCCAGCGCGGGAATCGCCGCCGGAATCTCGTCGCCGTTGTAGGCCATCGCCTGGCCCATCTCCGCCAACAACGCGGCGCCCCGCTCTTCCTCGCCGCCGTGTAGCAGGTGCCAGCCGGCATCGAGACGCTGGCCCGGATCCTCACCCCCGTCCGCCGCGAGCAGCGCACCGAGCTCGGCGTGCAGCCGCTTGCGCTCGCCTTCCTCGAGCGCCGACTCCAGAGCCTCGCGTACGGGGCTGTGGCTGAAGTAGTAGCTGTCGCTCTGGGCGTCGCTGCCGAGCACATCCTCGCGCTCGAGCTCGTCGAGCGCCACCAACGGTTCGAGCACGCCCTCGCGCTCGGCGATCCGCAGCACCTGTTCGAGCGCGATCGGCCCACGGTGAATCGACAGCGCAGCAGCGAGCGTACGGGCCGCCTTGCCGAGCCGATCGAGACGCGCGCACATCGCCTGGCCCAGGTCCGCGGGCAGCTCCGTCGGGGAAAGCTCCTGAGGCAACGCCCAGACTCCATCGGCGAACTGGATCACGTCACCGGCGACCAGGTGATGGATCAGCTCGAGACACTCCTGGGGCTTGCCACCGGTCAGCCCGTGGAGCCAGTCCGCCAGACGCTCGGTATTGGCGACCTCACCGAAGGTGGCCTCGACCAGCGCCACCACCTCCCGCCGGGACAGGCCCGATAGCCGCATGCGCGCGGCCACGTCGCGCAGCGAATCGATCGCAGCAGGTGCCGAGGCCTGCTCGTCGCGATTGCGGGTCGCCACCATCAGCAGCTTGCGCTCGCCGATGCCGTGGGCCAGCGTCGCCAGCAGCGACGCCGAGGCATCGTCCGCGCGCTGGATGTTGCGGACTGCGAGCAGCAGCGGCTCGCGCTCGGTCAGCGCGTTGAGCCAGCCGCGCAGCGCTTCCTGGGTGCGCAGGCGCGCCTCGCGCGGATCGGCCGGCTGCGCTTCGCCCTGGGTGAGGATGCGCATGGTGGCGCTGCTGCGTCCCTCGCTGCCGGGCAGGAAGCGCGGGAGCTCGCTCGCGAAGGGCTTGATCGTCTCGCTCGCGCACTTCGGGAGTTGCTCGTGCAGGACGCGCGCGAGCTCGTGGGCCACGCCGTAGCTGCCGCGGTGACGGCTGGCGTCGATCACCACCGGGGTGGCGCCCATCAGCTGCGCTTCCAGCGCCAGGTCGGCAAGGATGCGTGCGGCGCCCATGCCGGCCTCGGCGGTGATGAGCACCGCCGAGCCCTTGCCGGAGGCCGCCGACTTCAGACGCTTGCGCAGCTGCGCGCGCTGGCGGCCGCGCCCCACCGTCTTGCCGCCCCGCAGGTAGCTCAGGGCCGACAGCGGCTCGCTGTCGGGCGGCAGCTTTGCGATCGCCGACAGGCGCGAGATCACCTCGGCCGCGCTCGACGGCCGCGCCAGCGGGTTACGGCTGAGCAGGGACTGAACCAACTCGTCGAGCTCTGGCGGGATCGGGTGCTCGGGAAGCTTCGCGATCGCGAGCTCCGAGGGCGGCTTCGGCTCGCGCTTCCAGGCCGAAGGCAGCTCGCCGAGCACGCGCACGTCGAAGGCGTGGCGCCCGGTGAGCACCCAGTAGGCGAGCGCTCCCAGCGAGTAGAGGTCGGCGCGCTGATCGAGCAGGCCGCCGTGGATCGCCTCCGGAGGAATGCACGGCGGCGTCCCCACGACGGTCGAGTGGTTGCCGAAGGCGGTCAGGGCGCCGAAGTCGATCAGCTTGGCACGCCCGTCGCTCGTGATGCGCACGTTGCGCGGGCTCAGGTCGCGGTGCAAGAGCCGGCGCGCGTGCAAGAGCGCGAGCGAAGACGCCACATCGCGCAGATGGCGGCAGGCCTCCTCGTAGGGCACGGGCGCCATCTCGCGCAGGTCGCGCCCGTCGAGCAACTCCATCGTGTAGTAGGGCCCGTCGTCGTCGACGCCGTAGTCGTAGACCTCGATGATGCGCGGATGCTCGAGCCCGGCGAGTGTGTGGTACTCGCGCTCGAACATGCGCTCGCCACGCCGGTCGCCTCGCTGCACGCGCAAGCGCTTGAGCGCGATCGGCTTGCCCGCGCTCTGGTCGAAGGCGCGGTAGACCGAGCCCATACCACCGCGCGCGATGCGATCGTCGAGGCGATAGCGGCCCCCAACGACGGAGAGCTCTTCGGACTGTGGCTCGGGTACGGCGCCTTCCATGACTCGCGGGCTTTCCCCCGCCCATGCATTTTAGCTGCTGGAGGCGGGTCGCCACCACGTACGTTACTGGCACCACAACGCGTACAGGTACGCACCGGTTCCGACACACGCACATGTAGCTTCGGTACCTCCCAAACGCTTTGCGGGAGGTGCAGCCGCGCGCGGCCGCGTATACTTTCAAGTTCGAGGCAAGGCTGTGTTCGAGAGTACGCCTGAGCTCTGGATTGGTCGCGTGATCGACGGCCGCTACCGGATCACGGAGTTGATCGGGGAGGGCGGCATGGGCTCGGTCTTCGCGGCCGAGCACCTGACGCTCCACCGCTCGGTTGCGATCAAGATCGTGCGCCCGGAGTACGCCGGCAACGCGGAGCTCGCGCGCCGCTTCGCGCGCGAGGCGATGGTCACCTCGCGCAGCGATCACCCCAACGTGATCAGCGCGATCGACTTCGGCGAGCTCGACGACGGCTGCGCCTATCTCACCATGCAGCTGGTGCGCGGACGCGGCGTGCACGAGATCCTCGCGCGCGAAGGCAGCCTGCACTGGTCGCGCGCGGCCAGCATCGGCGCGCAGGTGGCCGACGCGCTGAGCGCGGCGCAGGCCGAGGGCATCGTCCACCGGGATCTGAAGCCGGAGAACATCCTCGTGCAGTCGCGCGACGACGGCAACGACCTGGTCAAGGTGCTCGACTTCGGCATCGCCAAGTTCACGCGAGACAGCCTGGCGCCTCCGTCCATGCGGGGCGGCGCACAGCAGGTGACGCAGACGGGCGTCGTGATCGGAACGCCGGGCTACATGGCGCCGGAGCAAGCGGTCGGTCAGCGCGCCGACCATCGCTCGGACCTCTACGCCCTGGGCGTGATCCTGTGGGAGTGCCTGGTGGGCAGGCGCATGTGGGGCGGCGACGACGCGCGCGAGATCATCAAGTCGCAGCTGCGGGGCAGGCCACCGTCACCGCGCACGGCCACCGGCGATCTCACGATCCCGGAGGAGTTCGACACGCTGGTGATGCAGCTGTGCGACGACACGCCCGACGCGCGGCCGACCGACGCGGCGGCGGTGCGCGAGCAGCTGCGCTCGCTCGCCCTGCGCGGGCGTGGGATGAGCGTGCGGCCGCGCGGGCTGCGAGCCACGCGCGGGCCCGATGCGGCAGCGCCCGCCACGACCCTCGACGCGGGCGGGAACGTGGAGGACTCGGGCATGGTGCAGGCGCTGCTCGAGCAGCGCGAGACGGCGACGCCGCTGACCGGCGAGAGCCCGGCACCGCTGCGTGCGCGCCGGCGCCTCTCCATGCTGTCGATCGTCGCGCTGCTCACGATCGTGGGCGCGGGCGCGCTGGTGGCGACTGGGCAGCTCTCACTCGAGCCGCAGGGCGACCTGCGGCGCGTGACCGAGCGCATCGCGCCGGGCTCGAAGACGAAGGCGTCCGCCGCCGCAGCGCAGGCAGCCGAGGCACTGCCCGCGCGCCCGATCGGCACGACCGGACTGCCGCTCGAGCTCGAGCCGGTGCTGGCCGCGCTGGTGCAGGACGAGACCCGCAGCGGGCGCGTCGGCGCCGCCCGGCGGCTGCTGGGACACATCCCGATGGAAGAGGTGCCCGCCTATGTTCGCGGCATCGCGCAGATGCAGCTGGCCAAGACCTGCAAGGACAAGAAGGCCAACGGCCTCGCGCTGCTCAGCGAGCTGAGAGATCACCGCACGTTGCCCGCGCTCGTGCTGGCCTCGGACCGCGCCAAGGACGGCTGCGGGCCCAAGGGGCGCTCGCGCGACTGCCTCGGCTGCATGCGCGAGGAGCTGGACACGCTGATCGCGGAGCTCCGCAGCGGCCAAAGCCCGACCCCGTGACCTTCCAGTGTGAAGAAGGTGCACAAAAGGGGGTTCCCTCGTCCCAAGACGGTGGTATCGTGTGTTCCTGGGTGAGCCTAGGCTCACGGCGGCTCCAGGGACATACGGGCTGGGATAGTGTGGGGCGCGCCCCTACAGAGGCAGGTGGCTGTATGAAGATCGAGTGTAATCACTGCGGCACGGCCTATTCGGTGGCCGACAGCAAGATCGCGGGTCGGAAGCTCAAGTTGCGCTGCAAGAAGTGCAGCGAGCCGATCCGGGTTGACGGCAGCACGATCGCGAGCGAGGCGGACGCGCAGGCCGAGGGCGCCGCGGCGGCCGAGTCGGAGGTGGCGATGGCGACAGTGCCTCCGCCCGCACCGCAGATGCCAGCGCCCGCGATGCCGCCGCCGGAGATGCCGGAGCCGCAGGCAGTGGGTGCACCCCAGGCAGCACCCGACGCGTTCGAGCCACCGGTCATGGCGCCGGAGCCGCAGGACGGGGCGGCGTGGCACATCTCGGTTGGGGAGACCACCCAGGGTCCCTACACGATCGAGGAGCTGGGCGAGTACTACGCGCAGGGCAGCATCCTGCTTGATACGCTGGTCTTCCGCGACGGCTGGACGGACTGGGTGCCCGCCGGCGAGATCGCCGAGATCACGGGGGCGGCCCAGGCCGAGCCCGCAGCCCTTCCACCGGTGCCCGCCGTCGGTGCCCAGACGCTGCAGGAAGGCGTCGGGATGGGCGACGATCCCTTCGCGGAGCAGAGCGCGGCGCCGAGCCCGCGCATCAGCGCCGAACAGATCATGGGCGGACCGCAGACCGAGGGCACGGTGCAGTTCTCGCTCGACGAGATCCGCGCGATCAGCGCGGTCAGCCTGCCCGCGGTGCCGCCGCCGGTACCGCAGCAGGACCGGCCCGGGTTCGCTTCGGGCGAGCAGTCGGGCTTGATCGACGTGGCCGCGCTGGCGGCGATGGAGCCGGCGCAGGACAACGGCGGCAGGAGCGACTCCCTGATCCACGCCCAGGCATCGCCGCTGGACTCGCTGGCCCCGATGGCGCTGCCGCCGCTGGGCGGGGAGCAGCGCGAGGACGGCGCCCTGCGCAACAAGCTGTTCGCGGGCGTCGCGGCCCTGGGCCTGCTGCTCGCCGCGGGCGTCGCGGCGCTGGCCATCACGCACAGCCCGGAGGAGCCTGCGCAGCCCGTGGCAGCGGCGGCGATCGCGCCCGAGGCGGCCGCGGCCGCTGCGCCGGAGGAGATGCCAACGCCAGCCGCGGCGGCCGCCGAAGAGCCGGCCGAGACGGAGGCAGCCGCGGCCGAAGAGGGCGAGGTCGGCGACCTGGCCGCTGCGATGGCGAAGAAGCCGGAGCCGGAAGCCAAGGCGGACAGGCCGGCCAAGAAGCGCTCCAATGGCAAGGTCCGCTCGAAGGACAGGGCGAAGAAGACCAAGAGCTCGCGCGCCTCGAGCTCGGCCAAGAAATCGATCGCGATCGACGACGTGCTGGCCGAGCCGAAGAAGAAGAAGAGCTCGAGCGGCAGCAGCTCGATCGATGACCTGCTCGACGGCGCGATCAGCGGCAAGAGCAAGCCCAAGGCCGCACCCAAACCCGAACCCAAGAGCGACCTGCCGAAGACACCCTCGCGCGACGACGTGAAGAGGGCCTTCGGGAAGATCACGCGCAAGGTCAAGAAGTGCAAAGGCGACGGCATCGCCAAGGCCAGCGTGAAGGTCGCCGGCAGCGGCAAGGTCACGAGCGTCACCGTCACGGGCGTGAGCGGCCCGGCCAAGTCCTGTGTGGAGAAGGCCGTGCGCTCGACCCGCTTCCCGAAGTTCAGCAAGCCGAACTTCCAGGTCGCCTTCCCCTTCAAGCTGTAGATCGGGGGCGCCCGATGCGGCCGCGCCGACCGAGGACGTGGGCGAGCGTGAGGGCGAGCTGGTGGATGGGACCACCGGCCTGGCCGACGACGTCCAACAAGGACGGCCTCCCCATCGGCATCCACCTGCGCGTAGTCGACGCATGTAGCGAAGCGCAGCCCGCGCCAAGAAGCTCCCGGCACGAGCACGCGCACGACTGAGCGTTCGTCACAAGTCCTCGTGCCTCGGGATCGGGGGACTGAGGCCGAGACTGGGGACCGAGGCAGACCGAGGCCGGGACCGAGGCCGGGACCGAGGCCGGGACCGAGACAGTCCGAGGCCGAGACCGAGGCCGACACCGAGACCGTCCGAGGCCGAGTCCGAGGCCGAGACCGAGGCCGGGACCGAGGCCGGGACCGAGACAGTCCGAGGCCGAGGCCGAGGCCGAGACCGGAGCTTGTGCCAGCTGGACGGCTCTCGATCGGGGTCAGGGCGAGCTCCAGCGCGATTGGGTCGGGCTCCGGGCCGATTCGTCTTGGTCGTCACACGACATCGCAAGTCAGCTTGTGACCAATCGTCAGACGCGACGAGCACGAGCACGAGCCGACGCGCCTTCAGTCAACGAACCGGCTCACCTGGGGCCGCCAATGACATGAACAGATCCCTCCACGAAGTAGGTCGGGCCCCACGGGCCCGACGCAGTGACAAGCCGCACCCAACAGAAAGCGCAGCACCCGGAGGAGAAACGAAGCGACGACGACCTCGCGGGAAGGGAGGCCCCGGCCGGCCTTTGCCGGACGGGGGGAAGGGTCGCGTGACCGTTCCCCGGGTCGGGCCGCAGGCCCGACGAAAGAACCCCGGCACAGCTCGTGTCCAGAAGTGTTCAGGAGCGAGCGCGCCCGGAGGGCCAACCGGAGGCGTAGCAGCGCTACGTCGAGGATTGGACCGAGGACGTAAGCCGCTCCTGGACGCTTCTGGGCGCCTGCCTATTTCTTGAAGACGAAGGGGACGGTGACCCGGGCAGCCTTCTTCTTCGGCTTGGCGAAGCGGGCTTGCTTGAGAACGCCGGTGCCGCAGTTGATCATGCGCTTGTCCTTGATCGTGCCGCGGACCTTCTTGATCGCCGTCGGGCGGCCGTTGGTCTTGACCGTGAAGGAGTAGACCAACCGCCCACTCAGGGCGGGCTTGCGCTTGAGGGCCTGGCGGTAGCAGCGCTTCATGCCTGCCAGGCGCTTGTTGACGCCCTGCATGACCTTGGCCTTCGGCAGCTTGCCGCCCTTGACCTTCACCAACCCCGACACGGCGGCGACGCTCGGCGCCTTGGCCTTCGGCTTGGGCTTCGGCTTCGCCGCGGGCTTCTTCTTGGCCGGCGCGGCCTTCTTGGCCGGCTCGGGTGCAGCGCTCTTGGCCACATCTTCGCTCGGCGTGGCCACTTCGCTCGCAGCCGCGGCCGGCGGCGTGTCGCCCGAGCCCGAGAAGAAGATCACCGCGACCAGCAATCCGATCCCGAGGCCACCTCCGACCTGCACGCGGCGATCGTGCACGAAGGCCGGCATGGCGGGCAGCGAGAAGCCGCCGCCCTTCATGGCGGAGAGGTCGTCCTCGGCCGGCGGCGTCGGCGAAGGGATGGAAACTGGCGACAGGCTCCCCGGCTCCTCTCCATCGGCGGCGGCCGCCGGCGGTTGGGTTGCGCCAAGGGGCTCGGGGGGGGGGCAGCGATGGCGCCGTCTCGGCAAAACCTAGCGGGGTTGGCACCGGCGCGGGCGGTGGCAGCGAGACCTGCGGTGGCGGCGCGCTCGAGACGGTCGGCGACTGGGATGCGCGCAGCTCGGCCTCCGCCCGATGCCGCGCGTACTCGGCCTCCTCGCGCTCGGCCTCCGCGGCGACGCGTGCGGCTTCAGCAGCCCGCACCTGCTGGGCGGCCTGCTGTGCCTCGGCCTGGGCGTCGTGGGCCATGGCCAACGCCTGGGCGGCCTCGGCGCGGGCCGCCTCCGCTTCATCGCGCTGCGCGGCGATCTCCGCCGACGCGCGCAGGTTCGCCCACTCCTCGGCCTCCGCCGTCGCGCGCGAGGCTTCATCGCGAGCGGCCTCCGCAGCTTGCTCGGCCTCCGCGGTCACGGCAGCGGCGGCGCGCTCCGCATCTTCGCGGGCTGAGGCCGCGGCACGCTCGGCGTCTTCCTTCTCCTGCACGGCACGGGCGATCTCGGCCTCGGCAGCGGCACGCGCCGCGGCTTCGGCTTCGAGCTCGGCGCGAGCAGCCTCCGCCTCGAGACTGGCACGCGAGGCCTCGGCTTCCGCCTCCGCGCGGGCCTCGGCCTCGGCGGCAGCCTGGGCGCGCGCGACCTCGGCGTCTTCCTCGGCCTGCACGATCGACACGGCCTCGGCGTGTCGAGCAGCCTCGGCGGCTGCACGCGCCTCTTCCTCGCGCTGGGCCTCCTCGGCGGCCGCACGCGCGGCTGCCCACTCCGCTTCCTCGGCTGCTTCGCGCTCGACGCGCAGGCGCTCCTCCTCGGCCGCCGCCGCCTGGCGGGCGGCCTCCGCTTTCGCAGCCTTGCGCGCAGCTTCCGCTTCGGCCGCCCGGCGCGCAGCTTCCGCTTCGGCCGCCCGGCGCGCAGCTTCCTCTTCGGCCGCCCGGCGCGCAGCTTCCTCTTCGGCCGCCCGGCGCGCGGCTTCCTCTTCTGCCGCCTTGCGCGTGGCTTCCGCTTCTGCCGCCTTGCGCGTGGCTTCCGCCTCTGCCGCTGCGCGCGCGGCCTCGTCCGCGGCCGCCCGGCGGGCGGCTTCCGCGGCGGTCACGCCGGCCGCCTCGCCCTGCCCGGCGAGGGTCGTCGGTGCCAGGTCCGGCAGCCGAATGCCGACCATGGTCTGGCCACTGCGCGCGCGCAGGGCCGCTCGCGCCTGCTCGGCGGGCGGCTTGCTCACGCGGGAGCCCCGCCCGTCCTCGTATTCGCCCTGCAGGTTCTCGAGGAAGGCCTCCTTGAGCTGCCCGGCAACCGGATCACCCGCGTCGGCGACCGGCGCGATCCACATGAGGGCGTCGCGATAGCGCCCGGTGGACGCGTAGGCCCGACCCAACGAGACGCGACGGGCATCGACCGCGGCGCCCTGGGCGCCATGCTCGACGTAGGCCGACCAGCGCTCGAGCAAGCGCTGGCCGTGCTCGGCCTCCGGCACCCGGCCCTCGAGCAGGGTCATCGCCTCGTCGTGGCCCGGCGCCAGGTCCAGTGCGCGCTCGGCCCACTGCGCGCCGTCAGGTCCCTCGCTCACATCGGCCAGCGTGTAGTAAAGGTCCGCGGCCTGCACCGCATCTCCCTCGCCTGCGCGAAGCGCGTAGAGGTCGGCCAGCTGACGGATCGTCTCGACCGCCGCAGAGGCGTCGAGCGCAGCCTCGTAGGCCTCGATCGCCCGGTCCAGATCGCCCTCGCGCTCGACGCGCAGCTCACCGAGCATGCGATAGACATCCGCAGCCGCGCCCTCACTACCGGGTGTCTGCTGCAGTGCATCGGCTTGCATGGCCAGCACCGCATCGAGGCGGTCGTGCTCGCCGCGCGCGCGCAGCAGGCCATCGAGCCTGGCGAGCGCGTCCAGGTCGCCGGGGCGGATCTCCAGGGAGAGGGTCACGAGCTGCGCAGCGCGCTCGGCCTGCTCGAGCTCGCGCTCGGCGATGCTCGAGGCGTGCAGCAGCGCGCGAGCGGCCAGCTCGGCCGGGGCGCCTTCGGCCCAGACCTCCAGCAACTCGCTGATGTCGGCCAAGGTGGCCAGGTCCTCGGCCGCGTGCAGGAGCGGCCGCTGCCCGGCCAGCAGGTCCTCCACGATGCCGAGGGTGTCCTCGTCTCGCCCGTCTCCCTGGAGGGCTTTCAGGAGCTCGAGTGTTTTCGGATCCATACCGACATCCCTAACGCCAACCCACACCTCAACCTACAACCCCCAATCCGGGGCTGGCAAAGCTCCCATCGTTGGGGGGACTTGTGCCGATCTCGGGTCTCTCGGGAGCCCGTCCACGGTCCCATGGCCGGGACGCGAAGGCTTCTTCGTAGCGCCGACGGGGTCAATGAAATGTCCGAAAATACGAAGGAAAAACGTAGTTTCGGCCACTTCCCACGGGGCTGACCCGGCGCTAGACCAGGGATGGAGCTGGGGCCGCGACGGTGGCGGGAGGTTGCTTGTGAAGCGTGATCGGACGAGGGGCCGGGTCACCCGGCGGGGTTTCATCAAGAACAGCACGGCCCTCGGGGCCAGCGCCGCGGTCGCGCCGCTGGTGCTCAAGCTGACGGCGTGCAGCGACTCGGGCGACGGGAGCGATGACACGCAGCCGGTCGACGCAACCGGGGCCGACCAGCCGGGCGCCGAGCCGGGCGGGGACAACGCCGGTGCCGCAGGCGACGGGGCCGACCCGGGCCAGCCCGGCGATAACGACACCGGTGGCGACGACAACGGCGCGGCCTTGGCCGCTGGCTCGGTGCTGATCGGACTCCACGCCGGCGACGGCGAGGCCGCGATGGCTGCGGCCGCCGACAGCCTCGACTTCTCGTGGCTGGGCGACGGCGACTCGGTCCTGATCAAGGTCGCCTGCAACAGCGGCAACCCCCACCCCGCAACCACTTCACCGGGCGGCGTGCGGGCGATGGTGGCGGCGCTCAAGGCGCGCGGGGCCGGGCGTGTGATCGTGGCCGACCAGGCCGGCGTCGAGTGGGTGCGCCTGACCGCCAGCGGCCGCCACAGCTCCACGCGCGAGCGCTTCGAGCAGAACGGGCTCGTGGCACTCGAGTCCGACGCCGAGCTGCACTTCTTCGACGACGGCGACTGGGAGAGCGGCTACTTCGAGGCCACGCTGCCCGAGGGCTCGCGCTGGCCGCGCGGCATGCGCGTGGCGAGCATCGCGGGCGAGGTCGACCACATCATCTACATGCCGCGCATCTCGGCTCACATCCTGGCCGGCGTCACCAACGCGCAGAAGAGCGCGATCGGCTGGCTGCGCGACGACAGCCGCCACGACCTGCACCGCGACGCGGTCGACTTCTACGAGAAGTACGCCGAGATCAACTACGTCGAGGAGATCCGCAGCCGTTTCCGCATGGTGGTCACGGTCAACGAGGCGGTGCAGCTCTTCGGCGGGCCCGACGAGGGCACCGCCTTCCAGATGGACCCGCCGCTGGTGCTCGCCTCGAGCAGCCTGGCCAACCACGATGCGGTCGCGACCAGCATCCTGGTCACGCTCCAGAACACCTCGGGCGCGACCTCGTCGGGCATGGCCTACAACCCCGGCTTCGCCTCGATCGCCAACGGCTTCTTCGCGGGTGGCACCGGCGTCGGCGGGACGAGCGGACCGGCCGGTACCTGGACCTCCGCGGCGCCCAACAGCAGCTATCAGGTCCACAACTTTGCCGAGAGCGTCGACGGCGAGCGCGCGGTGGTGCGCGGCTGGGAGCTGTCGGGCGGCAAGCCCTCGAGCATCGAGGTCGTGCTCAAGGGCGATGAAATCGACGCCGACCTGAAGAACGGCATCGAAAGTCACGGCGGCGGGCTGTACAGTATCGGTTAGTCGCGAAGCGTTCGCATCGCCTTCGCGGGCTCGCACGGCGAGCCGCTACGGATCGAAGGGGGAACGGGCCCGTGTCACACGCGGCCCGTTCTACTCTTCGGGTCTTTACTTGCAGCGGAGGAAGCTGGGATCCTCGTCGGCATGCTGCTGCGCGTCATCCTGCTGGTCGCCATCACCTGCTGGACCCGCGCGGTCGCCGCCCAGGACGAGATCGAGGACGAGGCCGAGCTCGATCTCGGGCTCGATGCGGACGACGGCGGCTTCGAGCGCAACACCGGCGCGCCCTACCCCGCGGTGGCACTGCTGCTGGGCCTGGCGGGCACCGACTCGCGCGGCCCGGCCGACTTCGAGCGCAACTTCACCTTCGGCCTGCTCGGCCGCTACATGTTCCCGGTCCACAAGCACGTCAGCCTGGGCGGACAGCTGGCCATGCGCTCGTGGCAGAGCGATGTCGGGGTCGACAACGACGCCGGGCGCAACATGCTGCTCGAGCTCGTCTTCGTCCCGGCAGCGACCTATCCCGCCACGCGCGAAATCGAGCTGCACGCGATCCTGCCCCTGGGCCCGATGCTGAACTTCGCCGACGACTTCGAGGGCGACGCAAGCGTCGGCACCGGCTTCACCATCGGCATCCTCGTGGGCGCGCGCTTCTTCCTCGACCCGAACTTCGGACTACTCACGGAGCTGGGCTACGTCGCCCACAGCTTCAGCCACGACATCGACATCCCGGTCGAGGCGGAGGTGGAGCTGGACATCGACGAGGCGAGCCTCAACGTCGGGCTGTTCTTCTAGAATCCTCGGTGCCCAAGGATTCTGGGCTGCGCGTGCGGTGATGACGCCGGTGTCGCCCTGGATGCGGAGGTGGCCGTGCTCCGTGATCTGGGCGTCGGCGCCGCTGCGCAGCTGGGCCTGCTCCTCTGCGGTCAGGTCCTTGGTGGCCTCCATCGAGAGGATGTAGTCGATCAGGGCCCGGGAGTCGGTCACCTCGAGATGGTTCGGGTAGCGCTCCACGCGCACGTCCTCGAAGTGCTGGGCGACCATGGCGGGTCCGTTGTGGAGGCCGAAGACCTCGTGGAAGTGGGGGCGCCGGTAGGAAGGGCGCAGCACGGTGATCAGGTCGTGCATCTCCGCCATGGCGTCGGGCCCGTTGGTGGCGGCGAAGAGCCTACCCCCGCGCGAGAGCACACGGCGGAGCTCGGCGAGCGCGCGCGGTGGAGTGGTGTGGTAGAGCATGTGGTTCGCGATCACCGCGTCGAAGCTGGCGTCGTCGAAGGGGAGCGCGTGGGCGGAGGCGTTCACGCGGACGACCTCGCTGCCGCGGCCGGCCACGCGCTCACCGGCGCGCGTGAGCATCCCGGGCGAGGTGTCGACCAGCGTCAGACGCTCCGGTAAGGACTCCGCCGCCGCCCACAGCGAGCCATCCCCACAGCCCACGTCGAGCACGCGTGCAAAGCGGGCCGGCTGCACCGTCTCGTGCCACCAGGGGAACCACCCCAGCGGGTGGGTGGCGAACTCGGTGTGCAAGCGCAACCGCGCGAGCAGCTTGTCGGGCGTACCGTAGAGCGAGTCGCGGGTCGGCACGGCGGGAAGCTAGCACCGTTGCGGCTGCGTTTGCATCGCCCGCTGACAACGCGCCGTGCTTGGCACCCCGAACGGCGGCACCCGTTGCCCGCAACTCGAATCGTCGAGGTTCGTTCAGGAGCGAGCGCGCCCGCAGGGCCAACCGGAGGCGTAGCAGCGCTACGTCGAGGATTGGCCCGAGGACGAAAGCCGCTCCTGGGCGAACCTCG
>JAPPOT010000363.1 GCA_028817855.1 Myxococcales bacterium | reverse complement strand
GTATACGGTCCGCCTGGCGGATGGTCGACAGTCGGTGTGCGATCACGAGGGAGGTCCGACCGGCGATAAGCTTCGTTACCGCGGCCTGCAGGCGCGCCTCGGTCTCGCTGTCGATGTTGGCGGTGGCCTCATCCAGGATCAGGAATGGCGCGTCGCGGTAGAGCGCGCGCGCGAACGCGATCAGCTGCCGCTCGCCCGCGCTGAAGTTCGCTCCGCGCTCCTCGACGCGGGCGTGGATGCCGTCCGGGCGTTGTGCCACCAGCTCCCAAGCGCCGATCTGGCGCAGCGCTTCTTCCACGCGCGCCGCGTCCGCGTTCTCCGACAGCGCGACGTTTTCCGCGATGCTGCCCGCAAAGAGGAAGACGTCCTGCGGCACGAGCGAAAACATCCGTCGCAGGTGATCGATCGGCATCTCGTTGATGTCCCGGCCGCCGATGCGGATCGCTCCCACGTCGATGTCGTACAACCTAAGGAGAAGTGAGATCGTGGAGGTCTTACCCGCACCTGTCGCACCGACGATGGCGATGCTCTCGCCAGGCTCGACCTTCAGGCTCACGTCGCGCAGTACGGGCTCGTCCTTGCGGTAGCCGAAGCTCACCGCGTCGAGCTCGATCGCTCCGGGCGACACGCCTGGCCGAGCAGGAGAGCGGTCGACCGCCTCCGTCGGAGTCGCCTCCTGGTCGCGCGTATCGAGGAAACCGAAGACGCGCTCCGCCGAGGCCAACGAGCTCTGGATGATCGTGTACTTGGTCGAGAGATCTCGGATCGGCACGAAGAACTGCTGGATGTAGAGATAGAAGGCCGCGACCGTTCCGATGTACTCCTCTGCGACTTCCTCGGACTGCGCCAGGCCCAGCTGCCTGGCCGCGTACCAGAGCACCAGCGCGATGCAGATCGCGCTGACGCTCTCGACCACCGAGTAGAGGACCGCGTCGTAGCGGATCGACAGGTGGTTCGCCTTCCGGTAGGCGTCGTTGATGATCCGGTACTGGTCCGCGCTGGCCTCCTCACGGCCGAAGGCCTGCACGACCTGCATGCCCTGCACCTGCTCGGAGAGGTACGCGTTGAGCTGTGCGACGCGCGCGCGGATGTCGCGGTAGGCGGCCCGCGCCAGCCGGCGAATCACCTCCACGACCACGGCGAGCGGCGGCAGCGTCGCGAAGGCGACGAGGGACAGCCGCCAATCGATTAGCAGCATGAAGCCGACGACCCAGATCAGCATCATGATGTCGGCGATGGCCATGACCGCGCCCGACGAGAAGAGCTCCCCCAGCGAGTCCACGTCGTTCGTGATGCGCGTCAGCACGCGCCCGACCGGAGTGCGGTCGAAGAAGCGCACGCGCAGGCTCTGCGCGTGCTTGAACGTCGCACGGCGCACATCGGCCATGGCTCGCTGTCCGCCGAGCTGCATGGCGTAGACCTGCCCGAAGCGGAAGAAGAACTCGGAGATGACCGCGGCCGCGTAGAAGAGCACCATCTGGGTCAAGACCGAGGAGCCCTCGGACAGGACCACCGCGTCCACCGCGCGCTTGACCAGGTACGGCTGCAGGACCGTGGCGCCGGTCGTCGCCGGGATCAGCACCAGCGCGATCCCGATCAGCAGGCGATGGGGGCGCATGAACGGCCACAGGCGCAGCAGCAGTCTCAGGTCCTGGCTCTGCGAGGAGTCCTGCCCGTAGTTGAACTCCTCCAGCACGCGGTCGCGCTGTGCCTCGGTGGGCGAGCGAGTCGCATCGTCCGCGCTGGGTGCCGGCGTGCTCATAGTGCCGACAGCTCCTGCTCGAGGCGCTGGCGCGCGGCGAGCTGCGCGTAGAGCCCGCCCGCCTCGAGGAGCTCCTCGCTGCTGCCGTGCTCGACCACCCTGCCGTCGTCGAGCACCAACACGTCCTGGCAGCGCGCCGCAGCGGCGACGCGGTTGGTGATCAGAATGACGGTGCGCCCCTCACCGGCGCGCTCGAGCGCATCGAGGATGTGGGACTCGGTCTTGGCGTCGACCGCGCTCAGGGGGTCGTCCATGATCAACACGGTCGGCTCGTTCAGCAGCGCCCGCGCCAGCGCGATGCGCTGCTTCTGACCGCCGGAGAGCTGGACCCCCCGCTCGCCCACCATGGTCGCGAAGCCCGCGGGCAGCGCCTCGATCTCGTCGAGCACGGAGGCCTCGCGGGCCGCCGCGCGGATGCGCTCCATCGCCTCCGGGGCGCTGGGGTCGTCGAAGCGGTAGCCGATGTTGCGCGCGATGCTGTTGGAGAACAGAAAAGGATCCTGCTGCGCGTATCCGACCGCGCGCCGCAGCGGCCGCAGCTGCAGATCGGTCACGTCGTCGCCGTCGAGGTAGACGCTACCGGGCGGCGTCGCGAGCAGGCGTGGCATCAGCGCTGCAAGCGTGCTCTTGCCGCTTCCGGTGCGCCCCATGATGGCTAGCGAGCTCCCCGCCGGCACGCGCAGCGAGACGTCGTCGAGCACTTGCTTTTGACCGAACGCGAAGTCGAGACCCTTCACCACCACGTCACCCACGCGCCTGGGCGGGTGGGCGCCCTCCCGCTCGATCACGTCGGGCTCGGCCTCGAGCACTTCGAGGATGCGCGCCCAGCTGGCGCGCCCCCGCTGGATGACCGAGAGGATGTAGCCCAGGCCCATGGTGGGCCAACGCAGCAGCTCGCCATAGGCAAGGAAGGCGACCAGCTCGCCCACCGTGATGACGTCGTCGCGCACCAACGCGGTTCCGCGCCACAGCACGAGCAGCGTGCCGAGCGAGCCCACGCCCATCAGCAACGGCCACATGAAGCCGCGGATGATCACCAGCGACATGTTGCGCTCGAGCGCCGTCTGGTTGGCGCGCTCGAAGATCCTCTCCTGCTCGGGCTCGATGCCGAAGGCGCGCACCACGCGGATGCCCGAGAGGGTCTCCTGGACGCGCGCCGCGAGCTCACCGAGCGCCTCCTGGGCGCCGCGGCTGCGCGTGTACATCGCGTTTCCGACCCAGCGCGCGCTCAGGATGACCAGCGGGTACGGCAGCAGCGCCCACAGCGTCAGCTCCACCGACATGCCGAGCATGAAGACCAGGGCGATGGCGTAGGCCAGGAACGAGTTCACCAGGTTGAGCAGCCCGAAGGCGACCATCGCGCGCACCTGGGCCAGGTCGTTGATCGCGCGGCTCATGGTCTCGCCGGTCGGCATGCGCGCGAAGAATGACGGTCCAAGCCGTTGCAGCTTGCGCAGCAGCTCGTTGCGCAGGTCGAACTCCAGGTCGCGACCGACGTTGAAGATGCGGATCCGCGAGGCCGTGCGAACGACCGCCATCGTCAGCGCGAAGCCCACGACCGCCAGCGCCCAGGTCTGCAACGCCTCGAGCTCGGAGTCCCTGAGGGCGTCGACCGCGCGCTGGATCAACATCGGCACGGTCTTCTCGAGCCCGTTGGTGAGCAGCAGCAGGAACACCCCCCACCAGAGGCGGCCAGAATATGGCGCGAGGCGCGCCCACAGCGTCTGCATCTAGCCGGTCGCCTCGGAGGGCTGGAGCGCCTCGGCGGAGGCGCGCTGGGGTGGTGGCAACCTCAGGTAGGGCGCGAGCCAGCGCACGCCCAGGTAGAAGGGCACCGTGTCCACCAGCGCGACCGCGAGCTTGAAGCTGTAGCCCGCGGTGATGAAGGTGATCAGCTGCGGCCACAGGGCTGCGTCCGCCTGGATCGGCAGTGCCGCCGCGTAGAAGTGGGTGATCAGGATCACGGCGGTCGTGTCGACCAGCTGGCTGATCAGCGTCGAGCCGTTGTTGCGCAGCCACAGGTGGCGGCCGGCGGTGAGCTTCTTCCAGAAGTGGAAGACGTGCACGTCGACCAACTGGGCCACCAGGTAGGCGATCATGGACGCGGTCACCGCGCCGAAGGCGAGCGTGCGCATCTGGAAGAAGACGCCGTCGGGATCCTCTCCGGGCGGGCCCGGCAGCGCGCCGCCGACCCACATGATCGTCATCACCCAGACGTTTAGCACCAGGCCCATCCAGACCACGATGCTCGCGCGCTTCTTGCCGTAGAGCTCCGAGATGAAGTCGGTGCAGAGGAAGGTCACGGGGTACGGCAGCACGCCCACCGCCAGCGGCATCGGGATCGTGCCGAGCCCGGGCAGCTCGAAGGAGAGATCGATGAAGCGGGAGATGCCGAGAATGTTCAGCATCGCCAGCGTGCCGAGGAAGAGCCCGGCCATGACGATGAAGACCCGCTCCCGGCGCTCGTAGAGCTCCGCCTCGCTCAGCCGCGGCAGCCCCGGGTAGTCGTGCTGGACGCTCGGGAGTGTCTGCTCCATGTGGCGGGCAGTCTAGTGCATGGCCCGCGCGCTGGCACGCCCTGGCGCGGCGTCAGAACTCGCGCAATTCCAGCCAGCTGGCGGAGCCACCCCGGCGCGCCTCGGCGCCCTCGCAGCTGCCCGAGCTCCAGTCCACGAAGCGCGTCGCGCCCACCAGCACGCGGTGCGTGTCGGCGTCCTGGCTGTCCAGCTCGGCGTCGTCGCCTGCACGCAGGGGATCGTCGTCGCCGTCGAGCGTGAGCTCCGCCGGGCGCAGGTAGGCGCCGCAGGCGCTGAGGCCGCCGAAGCAGTCGTCCGCCTCGAGCCCCTGCACCGGAGTGTCGCCGAGCAGGTCCTCACCGGCATCGGCGAAGAGCACCAGCTGGAGCGTCACTTCCTCCTCCTCGATGCGGCTGATCTGGAGCCGGTGCCCTCCCCGCTCGCCGCGCTCGAGCAGCAGCGAGAGGACCTCCCGGGCCTCGAAGGGGAAGGCCCACTCGGGCACGCACAGGCGCTGCGTGTCGGGCTCCGCCGTGTCGTCGCTCTGGGAGATCCAGTCCATCTCCAGGCAGCCGTCATCGGCCGTGCGCACCTCGTCGAGCTCGAAGAAGCCCTGGGGCGAGGCCGGCAGGCTCCACTCGAGGCTGTGCTCCACCTCCTCCGTCGGACAGCTCGGGTCCGGCGGCTCGTCCCCCAGCTCGAAGCGGAAGAGGTCATCGCCCAGGTCCGAGGTGTAGCGGCCGTCGCGCCCCTCGACCGTGATCAGACGCGCGAGGCGTGAGCCGTCGTCCTCCGGCACGAACCCGTCGATCGGATCCAGGTCGCGCCAGTGCACGAAGATCTCGTCGCCGTCCGGCAGCAGCACCCAGGCCGCGCCACAGTCGGTCGGCGCGACCTGCGCGAGCGGCACGCGCTCGTCCTCGGCCAGCGTCACCTCGCGCCGGTTGACGAAGGCGTCCAGCGTGATCGCTGCGATGCGATCGTCGCGGTAGAGACGGCAGCCCCCCGCCCCCTCGGTCGAGGCGATCAGGAGAGTGAGGGAACCGGCTGTGCGGTTCTCGAGCGCAGGCGCGTCATCCGCATCGCTCTTCTCATCGTCGTCGCTGGTCGTCGTCGCCACACAGGCGAAGGCGGCGATCGCCAGGCCGAGCCGTTGGACGGTGAGGGCCAGGCCCGCGCGAGCCTGCTCCAGTGGGCGACACAGGGGCCACGCCAGCAACAACGCAGGCAGCGCCAGCAGGTCCGTCGGATCGACCCAAACGCGGGCGCTCAGCCCGAGCGCGCCCATCGCGACCTCGAGCCCCCGCGCCGCAGCCGGCCACAGATTCACACTGGCGAGCGCCGCGCCCGACACCACGATCGCCAACATGCGCCGCCCAGGTCGATCCGCGCCAAACAACAACGCGAGCAACGGCGGTAGCACGATCAGTCCCACCACATCACTCAGCTTGCCGGTCAACCACCCCGGCAACACCCCCTCCGCCTTCAGCACATGATCATTGAGCAGCAACACCCCCACCGCGGCCCACCAAAGCGGGTGCACCACAGCACGAGGCATACGCCAACGAGAACCCCTCAGCTCCATACCTGCGCGCAGCATATCACCCACCCGAGATCACTCGAATCGTCGATCAGCGTTCTTCGTTCTTGCCGTAGCAACGCCACGTCGAGGACGAGAGCGCCGCCAGGGAGCGGAGGAGGAGCGTAGCGACGACGACCTCGCGGGTGGGTGGGGCCCCCGGCGGCT
>JAPPOT010000179.1:1211-6039 GCA_028817855.1 Myxococcales bacterium | reverse complement strand
ACGAACAAGCACCATCGCGACGCAGCTCGCGAGCTCCTCCTCGCCAAAGCACAGGCTCTGCACGCTCAGGCCAGCGCCGCCGCCGCCCAAATCACAGCCAACAACACCTTGGGCAGGGATATCGATGCTGCTTCCAAAACCATCGACCAGCTTCAAGGCACCATCGTGATGACGCTCCAGGAACTCGACCGACTCCTGAAGCAGACCAACCAATAGCCCGGTTGCTGCTTGCCCCCCACGGGTCCCGCTCCCGTGCGCCCTCCAACAACTCCGCTGCCTTGCGGCCCTCCCCCGTACGATTGCCCATCGCATTGCCCCACGAGCGCCCTGTGCACCCACCTGCCACCGTGGTAGCCCCCGGGCATGGGCAAGGCGGCGCGCGCCCCGTTCGAGTGGCCGGAGATCTACAGCTCGTGGCTGGCCGCTGAGGCTCGCTACGCGCCGCCTGGGCTGCCCGCCGGCGGCTTCCGCCGCATCGCCAGCATCAGGCCCGACCGCCGCTTTGGCATGGAGTGGTGGCACTGGTCCGACGTCGCGCGCTTCGACCAGGGCGCCGAACATCCCGCGGCTCGCCCGCTTCCTCGTGCGAGGTGCCTCTCCCGCGGCGCCGAGCACACGCTGCGCATGCTGTGGGAAGCCCGCGAGGACGCGCCCCTGAGCGCCGCTGTGTGGCTCGCCGCCTTCCTGCAACAGCACGGGGGCCGGTACACGCCGCCGGCCTGGAGGGGCGAGCAGCACGTGCTGCTGCAGGCCCTCGTGCCGGCGGTGCGCGAGGCCCTGGCGCCGATCGAGACCTGGCACCATGCGATGCGCGAGCTGCTTCCCGTCACCTACGTCGACGACGAGCTCGCCGAGACGACCACCCTGCGGTCGCTGGCCGATGTCACCCGGCTCGCCATACTCAACGCCGTGCTCAACCAGACCGTCTGGGTGCCCATCGAACTGCCCTCGGCCGAAGGCCGTTCGACAGGTCGGCGAGAGCCCTCCGAGCTCGACCGAGCATGGGCGCGGGGCGTCCTGAAGCGGCATGGATTGCGGTAGCGAGTTCACGGCGGGCGGAGCTGGGTTCAGGGGTGGGGCCTTTGCGACACCCCCCGGCGTGGAGAGGAAAGTCGCCGGGGGGTGCACAGCGAGGTCTTTCGCCACGGAGGGGCACGACACCCTCTCGCGTTCGGCGGCGACCGGCGAATCCGGTAGCCGAGAATCGCTCACCACGCCCGAGAAGGGCTCCGACGAACGCGCGGCGGCATTCCCGCCTTCGCGCGTTCGTCATCCGACATGGGCCGGCTCGCGGTCACACGAACCGGACCCCGCTTGATGGCGGCAGTACGTGGCCGTGCCTCGGACTCGTCAACGAGCGTGTATGTCACCACCGTCGTGCGCCGGCCATCGCAGTCGACGCTCGAACGCACACTCAGTCCCGGAACGGACTGAAGCGAAGGACCTGGATGGTAGCTCTGTGGACGCGCCTCGACATGCTCCTGTCGTCGCTCCAGCGCCAGCTCAAGCAACGGCGGCAACGTCTGCTCGCAGACTGCCACCATCTCCCGCAAGGCCTCGGCCTCCCGCGCGCGGTAGTAGGCGACATCCGCGCCGGCCACGCCCTCCCTCGCGCGCGCGACACGCCGCTGGGCACGGCCCAGTCGATCATTGAGCGCCACTAGGTCACTGTCGATCTCCTGCAGCCGCGCCGCAGCCTGAGCAGCTGCAGTCGCGCGCGCACGCACGCTCTTCGGTGATGGCTCGTCCGCGATCAGGGCGCCAACACGTTGTGCCTGCGCCTCCACCTTCGCTTCCGCAGCCTGTGCGGCGAGTTCGGTGCGCTCTGCCTGCACCTTCCCGATTGCCGCCTCCACGGCGGCCTGGTGCTGCTCGGCGTCGGCGAGTTCCGTTCGCGCCTCCCCGATCGCCTCCTGGGCCTCCTCCGGGTCGCCCGAAAGATGTTGCACGTCCATCGTTCAGGCTCCCTCGTCGGCTGGGGGCAACGTCACGCGGTCCGCGCGCACGGGCGGCGCAGGCATGTCGCACTCTGGTCCTGGCGCGTCGAACCGATTCACGCGTGGGAGCGTGACGCGGTCGATCCGGACCGTTCGCTCTTTTTCGCTGGCGTCACCGTCGCGAGAGATGACCTCGGAACCAGGTGGGAGGGTGACGCGGTCCAACCGGATTCGCTTGCTCGTGTCCAATCGCTTGCTCGTGTGACTCATGGCTGCGACTCCTTTCAGTTGATCTTGATTGGCAAGGTGATGCGGTCGAAGCGGATCGAGCTGTGCCCGTTGACTCGAACGTGCGTGTCGCGCCGCAACGCACCGACAGCGCCGCGGTCGGTCTTGGGGGCCCGGCTGGAACTCTGGGGGCCGCGGGCCACCACGGCCTCGTAGGCCGCCGCGATGTACGCAGCATCCTTGCCGGCCAGGGACAGCGACTTCAGGTTGTTGCGAACGACCATCTTGCGGATCTCCGCGTCACTGCGTTCCACGAGCTCCGTGCCTTCCGGAAGGAACTTCGCCGCGGTGGCGATCAGCTCGGCACGCGCCTTCACGCCCTCATCGATCGCCTCCGGCGAGGTCACGGCATCGAGCTTCTCCTGTAGCTCCTCTGTCTTCTTCTCTGCGGCGTCAGCGCGCGCCTTCGCCCGCGCAATCTTGGCCTTGGCCTGCTCGAGCGCCTTGGCGTTCGCGTCGGCGCGCTCCTGGAACTTGGCTGCCGCCTCTGCGAACTCGGGCGTGGTCGGGTCGTACTCGACCCCGTCAATCTTGATCGTCTTCATGGTGATTGGTTCCTCATGTGGGTTGTTGGGGACTCGCTCAGGCGCGCTGCGCCTCGGGTTCGGTGTTGCTGTTGTCCTCGACCTCGCGCAGCTGCAGCGCGGGGTTGCGCTCGACGGTCTTGCGGATGATGTCCGCGAGCTCGGCGCCGAAGTCTGAGTCGGTGTCGACGCACAGCTCTTTGCTCTCGCCGGGCTCGAGTCGCAGATGCTTCTGCGGCCCGCCCGGCCCGCCGATGCGCTGCGCCTGGTTCGGCAGGCTGATGACGCGCCGGCTGGTCGCGGTGTTGGTGATGACGAATCGGATCTTCATGGTTGGGGTCTTCTCCGTGTGAGGGGAGCGCGGCGGCTCCGGTTGGTCAGCTACAGGCCCGCCCCTGCGAGCCAGATTTTCCGTACGTCATCGCCCTCGCCGCTGATCACGATCTCGCCCTCGAAGGCAACGGCCGACTCCGAGTTGCCACCGGTGCCGAGCTCGAGGCCGGGCAGGTGGATCGGGTTCCAGGTCACGCCACCGTCGGTGCTGATGACCGCGCCGCGCCCGCTGCCGTCAGTCGGACGCATGGTGCCGATGATGGCTCGGGAGCTCAGTGGCGTAAGCTCGCCGACCGAGTCGCCCCACTGCCCCTGCTCGTAGAACCAATCGATCCGCTCGGAGACGTCGGTCCACGTGTCGCCATCGACCGACTCGAACAGCCGCGGGTTGGGGTTCGTGGTGCCCTCCTCGAGCATCGCGAAGAAGCGGCCTAGGCCATCGGTGCCGCCTTCCGGCAGCCAGGCCAACGCCTGATTGTCACCACCATCCGGATCAATGCCCGGAATCGGCGTACACAGCGTCCAGTTATCGCCGAGGTCATCGGAGTACGCGAATGGCTGGCCCGTGCCGAGATCGGCGACACCCACAACCACCCAGCGGTCAAACCCAAGCCGCGGCGCGAATGCGAAGCCCGCCTTGAGCCCAGCTGGCGGCGCAGTGGTCGGCGCGGCGAAGGGCGAGGCGTCGGTAATGTCCACGAAGCGATAGAGATCGCCAGCGTCTGTCGCCACCACGCCGCTGCGCTGTCCCTCAGCGCCGTTGGCCCAAGCAATCCTGTACGGCGTGCCCGCCGGGAGCGCTCGGGACGTCCAGGTGCCGTCTCGGACGTCTTGCGTGTACTCGATGTCGCTACCGACGCCGAGCGCGAGCAGCACCCGGTTGGGGGAGACCGTCGTGTCGACGGCGAGAGCACGCACTGCCTGGCTCGGCGCGTTGGCGATCGCGAGCCAGTGGATGCCGTCGTAGGAGAAAACGAGGCTCGCCCCGCTCTGCGCCAGGAGGATGGGTGGCGCGCCCGCCGCAGGCTCAGGCACCACGCGGATCTCGTTGCCGAGAGAGCCGGCCGCATACTTGTCGCTGGCGACCACGCGCGGCATCGACCGCATGGCACCGATCGCGCGGTCCGCATACTGGATCCAGTCGCTGATGTGGCCGAAGAGCCAGTTGGCCCCGCCGGCCGCGGGCTGCATCGCGTGGTCGTAGCCGTCGTCTTTGCGGGCCTCGCTCGGCTCGACGCGGCCGGGCATGCCGGCACTCACGTTGTCCGCCCAACGGGGCGGCTTTGCTGGTCTGGGGATGGTCATGTTGTCGCTCCTCCTCCTCGGGGGTCGTCAGTTCGGTTTCCCATCGTCGTCTCCGATGCCGAGAATGTTCCGCCGCAGGAAGTTGGCGGTGTCCTCGGTCAGTCCTCGCTGCGTGCGCTCGAGTGCGATCGGCTCGCCGCCCGGTCCGCTCACCTCTCGGCGCTCGACCAGCATCCCCAGGTGCCGCATCAGTAGTTCGAGCGCGCGCTCCTTGGAGTGCAGCCGCACCCGCCAGCCGTGCTTGGTCTCCTCCACCGCCTCGATCGCCGCGCGCTGCTCGTCAGTGAGCTGGCCCAGGTCGCGGAGCTCGAGCTTGCCGTCCCGCAGCTCCACCACGTCGGTGACGCGCGCGAACGCGATCGACGACAGCTCCCGCAGGACCTGGTCAGCGTCGGCCCTCCCCCGTGCGCTGCGGGCCGCCCTCTCGCGCCTGAGCGCATT
>JAPPOT010000179.1:0-1201 GCA_028817855.1 Myxococcales bacterium | reverse complement strand
CGGGTGTGCGGTCGCGCGCGCGCGCGCCCACGCGACTTTGCAGGTTGGCTCGGGCCTGGGCGGCGCCGGCGTCACCCCGACGCACCGGCGGCAGGTACCGGCGCGTCGGATGTCAGCTTTTGACAGCCGCGGCGCCGCAGCGGCTGTCACCAGTGTCACCACGTCACCAGTGGTTCCCTTAGAGAGCTTTCTACCTGCGCGCGCGTATGCAGAGAAGTAGTGGTGACAGTGGTGACACTGGTGACAGGCCTGTGATCCCAGCCGGTTCCGGACCGGGGTAGGTGGTGACGCAGTGGTGACAAGTGGTGACATCAGATTCCCCCTCCGGGCGGCTGGTAGTGCCACTTGCGCTTTCCGTCGGGCTCTCGGATCTGCTTTCGCTCCCAGCCCAGGTGCACGAGGACGCGGGCGACTCGGTTCTGCTCGGCCTGCCCCCAGTTGTGCAGCTTGAGGCCAAGCGCGGACTCCAAGACCTCGGTCACGGTGACCTGCTTCCGCGGGCCCGTGGTCGTCGGGGTGCCGAGGTATTCCTCGACCTTCGGCTCCCAAGCATCGACCACGAACCGCTCCTGCTGGGCGTCGATGGCGTCCGACACGTCCCGTTGATCGGTGAGGTGCCACTGCTCACCTGCTCGGTAGCGCGCGACCGCTTCGGCCCAGAGCGGATCACGGTCGCGCGCGAGTTCGTCGAGTCGGACCTGACCAACCGACACCGGCCAGAAACGGCGGTTCCCCGTAGAGTCGCGTAGGTAGGCGTCCTCGTTCGTCGTGCCGATGAAGACGCAGCGACGGCCGTGGGACTCCGTGCGCCGCGCGTAGGCAGCGCGGTAGCGGTCGGTGCGCCGAGTCAGGAAGGCCTTCGCGGTTGCCATCTCCGCGCGGTTGTAGGAGTCGAGCTCGCTCAGCTCGACGATCCAAAGCCCCTGCAGGTAGTCCGCGGCATCCTTCGAGCCGAGTGCGGCTGGCAGGTTGTCGTTGAAATAGTCCTGGCTCGGCACGAGTGCGCGACATGCCGACGACTTTCCGCTTCCCTGCGGACCGCACAGCACGGGCGTGTGGTCGACCTGGCACCCAGGATCGAATGAGCGAGCCACCGCGCTGATCATCCACTTGGCCCCGAACGCCTTGTTGATTCGCGTGTCGTCCGCGCCCAGGTACTTCGGAAAGCGCGTGTCGAGTCGCCGCTCGTGGTCCCATGCCA
>JAPPOT010000651.1 GCA_028817855.1 Myxococcales bacterium | reverse complement strand
GGTCGGGCTTCAGCCCGACGGCAAGCAAGCCGCTCCTGGGCGATCCTCGACGATTCTCAGTTAGCTGTGAGGATACGGTGGATGCCTCGGGCGCTGTGAGCCAGCAGGGCGTCGCGGGCGACGCCGCCGCCGAGGGAGGCGAGGTAGAGGGGCTCGCCGAAGCAGTCGATGGCGCGCACGGAGACGTCATCGGGGCGCAGCTCGGTGTCCTCCATCTCCGGCGGCCAGCCATGGGCCACGACCGGCGCCACCGCGCCCAGCTCCTCGCAAATGCCATCCTCACCGGCGTGGGCCAGGACCAGGCCGCACTGGTCGGTCAGGGTCAGGGCTGCCATACGGCCGCGCTTGAGCGTGCTCTCGAGCTGGTAGCGCAGGGCGGTGAACTGGTGCTCGCTGCGCCGCATGCGGCGTTCGGCATTGACGCTTTCCATCGTGACCTCATATGTAGGACAGAAGACGACATATCGTACTTTGTGAGACGCCGATCGGCCAAAAATCCCGTGGTTCTCGCGCCGCGTAGCGCAATTGCGGCGCAATTCAGGGCTGGTCAGCGTCCCCCGGGCGGGACAGACTGCGCGCCATGGAGCTCGCCGAAGTCGTGGACCGCCACCGGGTGATCGTGTGCCTCGGGTCCGGCGGCGTCGGCAAGACCACCACATCCGCGGCCATCGCCGTGCGCGCAGCGCTGGCCGGGCGGCGCACCCTCTGCCTCACCATCGACCCGGCCAAGCGCCTCGCCAACAGCCTGGGGCTGTCCGAGCTCAGCGACGAGGAGCAGCGGATCGACCCGGCCGTCTTTTGCGAACACGGCCTCGAGTGCAACGGCTCCCTGTCGGCGATGATGCTCGACATGAAGCACACCTTCGACGCGCTGGTCACGCGTCACGCGACGTCGGAAGCGCAGCGCAACCGCATCCTCGACAATCGCATCTACCAATACGTCTCCACCTCCCTGGCCGGCACCCAGGAGTACATGGCGATGGAGAAGCTGCACGCGGTGCACAAGGATCCGCGCTTCGACTTCATCGTGCTCGACACCCCGCCCACGACCAACGCGCTCGATTTCCTCGACGCGCCGCAGAAGCTGGTCGGCGCGATCGACTCGCCGGTCATGCGGTGGTTCGTGGAGCAGCTCGAGGGCAAACGCGGCATCGGCCTGCTCGGCAAGGGCGCGGCCTACGTGCTGCGCGGGCTGTCACGCTTCACCGGGGCGGAGTTCCTCGACCACGTGGGTCAGTTCGTCACCGACGTCAACGAGCTCTTCGGGGGCTTCCGCGATCGCGCCCAGGCGGTCTACGACGACCTGCGCAGCGACGACGTCGGCTTCCTGATCGTCACCAGCCCCTCACCCCTGTCGGTGGCCGAGGCGGTCTACTTCAGCAAGAAGCTGGGCGACTACGGGATCGACCCGCAGGGGGTGGTGGTCAACCGAGTTCACCGGGCGGGGCCGGCCCCGGATGCGGACACCCGGGCGGCGCTGGAGGCGCGACTGTCCGAAGCTCAGGATACTGCGGGTCTGGTCCAGCGCGTGGAGCAGGCGGCGGCCGATGCCCGCTCCCTGGCGGAGCGTGATCAGGAGGGCGTGCGGCGACTGCGCAAGCACGTGGGCGCCGACATGAGCTATACGGAGGTCCCCGCACTCTCCCAGGACGTCCACGATCTGAGCGCGCTGGCGCGCGTGGGCGAGCATCTGATGGGCGCGATGACCGAGGTTTCCCCATGACCGGCCCAGCCACGCCCTTCACCGCCATCGTGCTGGCCGCGGGCCAGGGCACGCGCATGAAGAGCTCGCTGCCGAAGGTGCTGCACACGCTGCTCGAGCGGCCCATGGTGAGCTACCCGATCGACGCGGCGCTGGCCGCCGGAGCCGAGCGCGTGGTGGTCGTGGTCGGGGTGGGACGCGAGCAGGTCGAGGCCGCGCTGTCGGCGCGCTACGACGGACGGGTCACGACGGCGCTGCAGGCCGAGCAGCGTGGCACAGGGGACGCGGCCCGCTGCGGGCGCGAGGCCGTCGCCGGGGTGAGCGGACGCCTGGTGATCCTCTGCGGCGACACGCCGCTGCTCACCGCCGCCGCGATTGCGGCGCTGCTCGAGAGCACGGACGCCGACACGCGGCTGGCGCTGCTGACCTCGACGCTGGACGACGCCCGCGGGTATGGCCGCATCCTGCGCGATGGGGATGGCCGCGTGCGGGCGATTCGCGAAGACCGCGACTGCACCGAAGCCGAGCGCGCGATCCGCGAATGGAACCCGGGTGTGTACGCGATCGACGCGGACTTCTTCGACCGCTCGGTCGCGGGCCTGAGCACCGACAACGATCAGGGCGAGCTCTACCTGACGGACCTGGTCGAGCGGGCGGCCGCCGAAGGTGGCGTCGCGGACGCGGCCTGGCCGGCCGAGGACCTACACGGCATCAACGACCGCGCTGCCCTGGTGGCGTGCGAAGCGGCGCTGCGACGGCGCCGGGCGACCGAGCTGGCCGCCGGGGGCGTCACCCTGCGCGATCCCGAGACGACCTTCGTCGGCGCCGACGTCGTGATCGAGCCGGACGTCACGATCGAGGCCCAGGTGCACCTGCGCGGCAAGACCCGCGTGGGCGCGGGCGCGCACATCGACGTGGGCTGCGTGCTCACGGACACCACCGTGCACGCGGGCGCGAAGCTGCTGCCCTACACGGTCTCGAGCGAGAGCGCGATCGGTGCCGAGTCGCGCATCGGACCCTTCACGCACCTGCGGCCGGGCTCCGAGCTGGCCGCGCGGGTCCACCTGGGCAACTTCGTGGAGACCAAGAAGACGCGCATCGGCGAAGGCTCCAAGGCCAACCACCTGGCCTACCTGGGCGACGGCGTCGTCGGCAGCGGGGTCAACGTGGGCGCGGGCACGATCTTCTGCAACTACGATGGCTTCGGCAAGTACGTGACCGTGCTGGAGGACGGCGTGTTCATCGGAAGCGACTCCCAGCTGGTCGCACCGATCACGGTCGGCAAGGGTGCGTACGTGGCGACCGGCACGACGGTCACGATGGACGTGCCCGCAGAGGCGATGGCGATCGGCCGGGCCCGCCAGCAGAACAAGGCGGGGTTGGCGACGCGACTGAAGGAAAAGCTCAAGGCGCAGGCAGCGCGCCTGAAGGGCAAGAAGTAGCTCGGTGTGGAGTGGGGCGGAAGGAGTCGGGAGCGAATGGGATCGAGGCGTTGTGGGTTGTGGATCGCGGTGATCGGATTGGCGTTGTCGGGCTGCGGCTCGGACCTGGGTGAGTGCGACGAGGCCGCGCTCGGCGGCCCGGCCGTGGGTACCGCAGGCCTCTACACCGGGCAGATCGTCATGTCCTCCTGCGGTAGCGGGTTCTGCCACGCGTCCAACGCGTTCGGCGACGCGAGGCGTGGCGCGCCTTCGGGCCTGGACTTCGACGTGGCCTCGACCGACCCGGGGACACTCGCGGATGCCATCAAGAACGTGCGCGACTACGCCGATGACATCTGGGCCCAGGTCGAGGCGGGCACGATGCCGCCTCCGATGCCCGCAGGTGGCGGCGAGCTGGACGAGGACAGCAGGGAAGCGCTGCGCAACTGGCTCGCATGCGACGCACCGCTGGCGGACACGGGCGGACCCGGTCCCGCGCCGGACGCCTGGAGCGGAATCCACCCCACCCTGGGTTCCGCCTGCAACGGCTGCCACGGCAGCACGGCGTTCTCCGGCCCCGGCAACGGCTTCCTCTTCGGCGAGGACGCCTGCACGGCCTACCAGAACGTCGTGGACCAGCCCGCGATCACGATGGGCGGAATGTGCGACCAGAGCGGTCTCATGCTGGTCTCGCCGGGCGACCCGGCCGCCTCCCTACTGCTGCAGAAGCTGCTGGGCACCCAGACCTGCGGCACCTACATGCCCCTGACCGACCCGGGCCCATACGTCGACCGCGACCCGACCACGGTCTCCGAGCTGGAAGCCTGGATCGCCGACGGCGCTCCGCCGCCAGAGGGCTGCACACCGTAGGCCGAGTCCGAGGCCGAGCCCGGATCCGAGACCGGGGCCGAGACCGAGACCGAGACCGGGGCCGAGACCGAGGCCGAGTCCGAAACCGAGACCGGGACCGAAGCCGAGACCGAGACCGAGTCCGAGACCGAGGTCCGAGTCCGAGGCGTACAGCGGCGATGTGCCTGGCCCGCGACGAGCAGCACCACCCGTTGCCCGCCACTCGAATCGTCGAGGTTCGTGCAGGAGCGAGCGCGCCCGCAGGGCCACACCGGAGGCGTAGCAGCGCTACGTCGAGGATTGGCCCGAGGACGTAAGCCGCTCCTGGGCGAACCTCGACGATTCCCTCTCCTAACTTCGAAAGCCCTGCGCGATGGGGTAGCGGCGACCGGGGCCGAACGCCTTCCGCGTGACGATCAGGCCGGGCGGCATCTGGCGGCGCTTGTACTCGTTGCCGCGCACCATGCGCGCGATGCGCTCGACCAGCGCGCGCTCGTGGCCGCGCTCGACGATCGCATCCACCGCCATGCCGTCCTCGACCAGGAGCTCGAGCACGTCGTCGAGCACGGGGTATGGCGGCAGGCTGTCCTCGTCCCGCTGATCGGGACGCAGCTCGGCGCTCGGCGGCTTCTCCAGCGTGCTGCGCGGAACCAACTCGCGACCCGCCTGTCGGTTGACCTCGCGCGCGACCTCGTAGACGAAGGTCTTCGGCAGGTCGCTGATGACCGCAAGCCCGCCCGCCATGTCGCCGTAGAGGGTGCAATAGCCGACGGCAATCTCGCTCTTGTTGCCCGTCGTCAGCAGCAGGTGCCCCAGGCGGTTGGAGAGCGCCATCAGGGTGTTACCGCGAATGCGCGCCTGCATGTTCTCGTAGGTCGTGTCGTTCTCGCCCGCCGGCCCCAGCGCCTCGAGCTCGGGACCGAGCACGTCCAGGTAGCGCTGGAAAATGTCGTCGATGCCGATCACCCGGAAGCCGATGCCCAGGGCCTCGGCGAGCGCGCGCGCGTCGTTCACGCTGCCTTCCGAGGAGTAGCGCGTGGGCATCGCGACCCCGAGCACCTGCTCCGCGCCCAGCGCCCGCGCCGCGATCGCGGCGACCAGCGCGCTGTCGATCCCACCGCTCAGACCGAGCACCACCGCACGGAAGCCGCACTTGCGCGCGTAGTCGCGGGTGCCGAGCGTGAGCGCCTCGAGCACCGCCGCCGCGTCGCCCTGTGGAGGTTCCGCCACCGGCTGCCCGGGCGCAAGGTCGCACACGAGCGTCTGCTCGGCGAACGCGGCAGCCCGCGCCCAAACGCGGCCGTCACTGCCGAAGATCGCCGACGAACCATCGAAGATCAGGTCGTCGTTGCCTCCCACCAGATTGACGAAGACAAGCGGACAGCTGCGACGTCCGGCCATCTCGGCGAGCATCTGCGGACGCCCCTCGTGCTTGGCGAGCGTGAAGGGCGACGCGGCCAGGTTGACGAGCAGCTGCGCACCGGCGTCGAGGCAGTCCTGAATCGGGTTGTCGTCGTAGCGCCGGCGCAGCGGCCCCTCGCCATCGTTCCAGGCGTCCTCGCAGATCGTGACACCCACGCAGGTGCCGTCGAGGTCGAAGACGGCTGGCTCGCTGCCGGGTCGGAAGTAGCGCTGCTCGTCGAAGACGTCGTAGGTCGGCAGCAGGCGCTTGCGGAAGATGCGCTCGATGCCGCCCGCGCGGATGAGGGCGACCGAGTTGTGCAGCGCGCCCTCGCCATCGGGCGCCCGCTCGACGAAGCCGACGAGGCACGAAAGCGCCTCCGGAAGCTCGCCGACCAGCTGCTCGAGCGCCGCGGCGTTCTGCTCCACGAAGCCGGCGCGATCGAGCAGATCGCGCGGCGGATAGCCGGTCAGCGTCAGCTCCGGGAAGACCGCCAGGCGGGCGCCCCCGGCGGCGGCTTGTCGTGCCGATTCGACCACCCGCTCTAGGTTGCCGGAGAGGTCGCCCACGGTGCTGTCGATCTGGCAAAGCGCCACACGCATGGCGGCAACCCTAGCCCGCGAGCGCGCACGCCGCGAGCGGGAATTGGCTGGACCGGGACGCTCTCAAAGAG
>JAPPOT010000069.1:1656-6068 GCA_028817855.1 Myxococcales bacterium | reverse complement strand
CGGACTCCAAGAATCTACTCTGGGAAGGCGCCCTGGAAGCGCTGCAGAGTCGAGCGGATGTGTGAGGGCGCGTGCAGTTGGTGAGACTTACGGGCTACAACTGGCCCGCGCGGAAAGGAGCGGGGATGTCGGTTGCTGAGCTTTGGAGAGACGTGACGCACTGCGGGGTACCGGCGGGAATGCCGCCCACCGAGGCGCGTTACGTGGTGCTCACCAACACGGTGGTGGCGATGGCGGTGCTGGCAACGCTCTGCTACGTGCCGCTGAACCTGACCTCGGCGGGTCTGCCGCTGCACATCAGGCTGTCGGCGCCGATCCTCGGCGGGCTGTTTCTGGTTACGCTCTGGCTCAACGCGCGCGGCTGGCACGGGCTTGCGGCGATCTGGTTGTTCGCGACCGGGCTCGAGTCGCAGATCTACTTCTCGTTCGCGTTCGGCGCCGCGTCCGGCAACGAGCTGTTCTTCGTGCCATTGATGAGCGCCGTGTGGCTGCTGTTTCCGCCCTCGCGCGAGCGCATCGCGACCGCCCTCGCCGGCATCACCTTCGGCATCTTCGTGGTGCTGGTGTATTGGCTGCCCGCCCGCGAGCCGTTCGTCGCGCGCAGCGAAGAGCAGCTGCGCCAGTACCTTCTCTTCTCCATGGTGCTCGTGGCGCTGCTGACCGGTGCCATCGGCTACTACTCGCGGCGCACCACGCTCCAGGCCGAGGCCGCGCTGGGACAGCGCAACGAGGAGCTGTCACGGGCGCTCGAGCAGATTCGAGATGCGCAGCTGCAGCTGGTCGAGACCGAGAAGCAAGCGGTGGTCGGGCGCCTGGTAGCGGGCATCGTCCACGAGCTGAACACGCCGCTGGGCACGCTGCGCTCGGCCGGCGACACGGTGGAGCGCTCGCTGCAGCGCTGCGAGGCGTTCCTCGACGGGGCGCGCGAGGAGCGTGACGAGGTCCGCACCCGTTCGGCGCTCGGCGCCGGCCGCACGGTGGCCACGGCGCTCACCCAGAGCGCCGAGCGCATCTCGCGCACGGTCGACACGCTCAAGCACTTCGTCAGCCTCGACGCCGCCGAGCGCAAGCCGCACGACGTGCGCGAGGGCCTGGACACCGCGCTGTCGCTGCTGGCCGAGCCCTACGGGGCGCGCATCCGCGTGGTGCGCGACTACGCCGATGAGGTGTCCCGCGTCCGCTGCTACCCCGCCAAGCTCAACCAGGTGTTCCTGAGCGTGCTGCAGAACGCGGGCCAGGCCATCGACGGCGACGGCGAGGTGCGCGTGCGCGTGGCGCCGGGTGAGGGTGAGCGTGTGGAGGTCGAGATCACCGACGACGGTCGCGGCATCGCAGCCGACCGGCTGGCTGGAATCTTCGAGATCGGCTTCACCGACAAGGGCGGCCGCGTGGGGATGCGCCTTGGGCTGGCGATGAGCAAGCGCCACGTCGAGGAGATCGGCGGACGCATCGAGGTGCGCAGCGAGCTCGGGCGCGGCACCGCCGTGCTATTGTCGCTGCCCGTCGGCTGACGTCCCCTGTCCGTCCCACCAGTGCTTTGGGAGCATGAGGCCGCCCGCCCGGCGGCCGCCGGCGAACCCTGTCAAAGGTCGTTCCCACAACCCTGTCAAAGATCGTTCCCAGTGCCCAGCGAGAATCTACTCTGGGAAGGCCCCGCTGAGAGGGCCCCGCCGAGCCCGGTGTTCAGCAGGGGCCGTTGCCGCCGATGGTGACCGGCCCGGTGTGGGTGCTGAGCGAGTCGACGTAGCTCTGGGCTTCGCAGTCGGTGATGTTGGGGTTGTCGACGATGGTGATGGGGCCGGTCGGCTCGATCGCGAACTGGTCGACGTCCGCCGGGAGCTCGTCGACTCCTGGGCTCGCGTCGAGCTCGAGGCCGCCCACCTCGACGCTGGCGGCGCCGACGGCGGCCGGCGAGCTGCCGCTGTCGTAGATGCGCAGGGTCCCCTGGACGAGGGTGAGCGCCGGTAGGTGCATGGCGCCTGGCGGCAAGACGAAGTTGTCCATGCGCAGGCGTAGGTCGCCACCCACGCTGGTCAGAGAGGGCACGTCACCACCGACCAGGCCGATGCGTAGATCCGCGTCGCCGTCGACGCTGGCGAGAGAGCCGAGGCCCGACGCGAGGGTAGTGGTCTCCACCCAGAGGCTGCCGCCCACGGTGACCAGCGGGTCGAGTATGCCGTGGCAGGTGAGGCCCCCGACGAACTCGACGTTGCCACCGACCGAGGTCAGGTTGGGCAGCAGGCTGCCGTAGGAGGTGTCGGTGGTGCGCTGATTGGTGACCGCCAGGTCCTGGGGCAGGTCCGCGAGCCCGCCGAGCCCCGAGAGCGAGTCGAAGCCCGTGCCGGAGGCGTTGAAGGTGATGTGCAAGGAGCCACCCAGGGCATCCAGCGCGGGCATACCGAAGTCGATGGCGGTCAGCGGCTCGGCGGCTTCCGGCCGCGGGCTCTCGAGGCTCAGGGTGCCGCCCACCGTGGCCAGCAGCGGCAGGCCGATGGTGCGCGCCACGCCGCTGGCAGGGCGCGGATACAGCAGTTCCACGCTACCGGTCACGGTCGCGAGCAGTGGGAAGCTCACGTCGGTGGGGGTGGGGTCGGTGACGCTGAAGTCGCCGTCTATCTGCACGGCGCAGCTGTAGTCCTCGGCCTGGTGCGGGTTGACGATGTGCACGTCCCGCTGGAACTCTCCCGAGTGGCGCCCGCGCTGGGGCGAGCGCAGACGCACGGGCGAGCCGTAAGGCGACGCGCAGCCGTAGGCGGCGCTGACCACGTGTGCGCCTTCGTCCAGGCGGCTCGTGATGCACTCGGCGCCGCTGACGCCGGCGACCTCTTCGCTGTCGTAGGTGAGCAGGACGGCGTCGCCATCCTTGGCTCGCACGAAAGTCTCGCGGCCGGCGCAGGTCTCGGCCCAGAGCTCATCGGGGATGACCAGGTCGACAGCGTAGCCGTAGAGCGTAGTTGTCCCCACCGGCGTCCCTGCGGCGGCCGAGAAGACGGATCCGACCTCCACGAAGGGGCCCTTGGGCGAAGCGCTGGCCTCGATGGTGACCTCGCGCTCCGACAGCGGGACAGCTCCTGCGAAGGAGATGCTGTTGCTGATCAGCGCGACCTCCTGTTCGTGGCCGGGCTCGAGCATGCAGCCCGCCTGGGTGCCGGCGAGCAGCGAGGCCGTGAGAACAAAGAGCGTGGTGCGAGCCATGTGGGCGAGGGCTCCGGGTGTGGAAGGACGGCTGACGGCCTGGGCCGCTGAGCGTAGGCCGCATTGGAGGGCAGGCCGCATCCATCGGTCCTGTCATCCCTGGGCGAGTGCCGCAGTGGCTCAGGTCACAAGGCGGCTTGCTGGGCCAACCGTTCGCCGTGGGGCGACCCTGGCCAAGGCGGGTCAGTCGCCGGCCTGCGGCACGGCCGCCTCTCCGGTGTCCTCGCCCGGGGTATCCCCGGCACCCTCGGGGGCCTCGGCGTCGGCTTGTTCCCCCGTCGCCGTCGGTGGGCTTTGCGCGTCTTCCACCTCGGTCTTGCGCGCGAAGTACGCGGCCACGACATGGTAGTCGTCGCCGAAGCCCTCGTGAAGCTGGTGAACCGCGTGCGCTCCGAGCTCACAAGCGGCCACGCGCAGCTTCTCCACGCAGGCCTCTCGGCCCTCCGAGCTGTGGCACTGAATCTCGGCCTCGCCGATCTTCTCGTGCGGAAACTCCGGCGGCCAATCGGACAGCGTCTCGACCTCGCAATCCGCGGGGCGCGGAGGGTAGGTCTTGCCAATCCGGGTTACGTCCGACTTCACGCAGCCGCCCAACAAGAGCAAGGCCACGCACGACGACATCAAGGGTGCTCGCATGCGGGCGGTCTAGACCGCCGCTCCACAGATCGCAATGGCCGGCGCGGTCAATGGCTCGTCCGAGGGGCGTTCCCCGCCTGAGGGGCGTTCCCAGAGTACCTGGCAGGAGCCGCGAGCCGATGAGCCGAGTAGGTCACCGCACGCAGAGGCGGTTCTCTGAGCACCTCGCTGCACCCCAGGCTTGAGCGCTTGAGCTCAGCACCGCGAAGGCCTCTACCTCAGCCTATGGTCCTGCGTGCGCAAGGTGATGGCCGCCGCCGCGCTCGGCATCTCGCTCTGGTTGATCGAGGGCGCAGGCTGCGTACCCAACGCAGATCAGACCCGGGAGGTCCGGGCGTGGCTGAGCACCCTGTGGGCTTGTCCCCGCGTTGATGCACGGCGTCGCCATGCTCGTCCTGTGGCGCTATCCCATCACCCGCACACGACACGCCGAGCTGCTCGAGCGCATCCGCGGGGGAGCCGGTTGACAGCCTGCACGACAGGCCCGAAGGTCGGGCTATGGATCTAATTGGACAGCTTGCAAGTCAGCTCGGCGTCGAACCGTCGGCCGCACAGGCCATCGCGGGCACCGTGCTTGGGGG
>JAPPOT010000069.1:0-1646 GCA_028817855.1 Myxococcales bacterium | reverse complement strand
CGGGATCAGGGTGCCGACAAGGTCGGCGAACCCGAGGCCGCGCAGCGCGGCGAGGCGGTCCCGGAGCTTCCCGAGTGGCAGGGCCAGGCATCAGCCCTGTTGGGCGGCGACTCGGGCGCGGGTGGACTGCTCGGTGGCGCGCTCGGAGCACTTGGTAGCGCCGCGGGCGGCGGCGATTCGGGCGGAGGCGGTCTGCTCGGCGGAGCGCTCGGAACGCTTGGAGGAGCCGCAGGCGGCAACGATCCGACCGTCGCGGCAGTCGCCGGGCTGCTCGGCAAGCTCAACCTGAGCCCCTCGGCGGCGTCCACAGTGGCACCGCTGGTACTCGGCTTTCTCGAGTCCCGGCTGCCGCCGGAGCTGGTGTCCAAGATCAAGTCCGCCGCGCCCGTGCTTGGCGGCGGTGGGCTCGGCTCCCTGCTAGGCGGCTAGAAAACGACCTCTGGCGGGGGCGTTCAACGGGCTGGCGCCTGGCGCAAGTACCGGCAAGGGCGCGCGGATGGCTTCGCGATCAGACCCAGGGTACGTCCCCGCGAGATCAAGCCACGCGTCGCGGTCCCCCCAGCCACGTCGACAGCTCAGATGAAGGTCGTGGCCGGCGAAGCCGCCCCAGCTGCCCCAGCCCACGTCCGCAGTGCGGGGCAGCGCTTCGCGCGGCGCCACAAAGCTCGATGCTGGAGCTCGCCTGACGCCGCTGTTACCGTCCCGGCCGATGGAAGCTGCGCCGTTCGACGGGTTCCGCGATGAGGTTCGCGACGGGTGGATCGACGAGAACGACCACATGAACGTGGGCTACTACGCGGTCGTCTTCGATGGTGCGACCGACGCCTGGCTGTCCCACATCGGGCTCGATCCGGTCTTCCGGCAGCAGCAGGGGGTGACCACCTTCGCTCTCGAGTCGCACGTGTCGTATCTGCGCGAGCTCCGGGCCGGCGCGCCGCTGCGCTTCACCACCCAGCTGCTGGACTTCGACGCCAAGCGCATCCACTACATCCACGCCAGTACCACGCGGAGCAGGGCTACCTCGCCTCGACCAGCGAGCACATGACCCTGCACGTGAGCGTGGCGACACGTCGCGCGGCGCCGATGCACGCCTCGCTTCAGGCGCGCCTGCGCGAGCTCTCCGATGCCCATGGCAAGCTGCCGCGCCCGCCCCAGGCGGGCCGCACCATCGGCCTGAGCGCGGGTCGGCGCGCTTGAGGCAGGAGGCGCCCTTCGAGCAATCGGCGCCCACTACCATCGTCGAAGGCCCGCGAACGGTCGTTCCCAGAGTACCTCGCCGCGGGCCCAAGGTGGAACACCATCACCCACGCACAGATTCGCGGAGACGCGGCTGGTTGGTGCCTCGTGAGCGCGGAGGCGGGCCCATCGCAAGCGCTCGGTGCGTCCCAGCGGTCCTCGAGACGGACCCGTGGGTCGACGCGGACGAGCGCGTTGATGGTCACCCGGATTCGGATTTGCTGAGCTAGGCGGCGAGCTCGCACCAGCATCCGGCGTCGAGGGGCTCGCACTCGACGCCGAAGCGCTTGTGCATCCGCAGCGTGCCACCGGGGAAGACAGCGTCGCCCAGCTCCTTGAACCGCTTCCATGCCCTTCGGTAGGCGATGCGGAAGAGCTTGAGCGCGGCGGCTGCGGCGGCGAGCGACTTG
>JAPPOT010000091.1:3839-6080 GCA_028817855.1 Myxococcales bacterium | reverse complement strand
GCGTCGGATGGGGCCGAGCCGCTCAACATGTCGCTCAGGTCACTGCTACGCGCGTACTGGGAGCCGTTTTCGGGGCGCACACCGGTGGTCACGATGGCCGCGTAGGTCGTGCCCGAGCGCAGGGGCGTGCCCACGGGCCGCCGCAGGCCCAGCCAGTGCGGGCAGATGTAGTTGCTCAGATTGCCCTTGGTGACCTTCCACTCGATGCTCGCCTCCATGTTGTAGTCGGGCGAGTCGGGCGTGATGTCGACGATCTGAACGGTGTCGCCGTTGACCGTGTCGAAGAGGTAGGGCTGGTTGAAGCGGAAGAGCACGACAGGGTTGGTGGCCCAGCCGTCCAGGTCCTCCTCTGCAACCTCGATGTAGCGCTTCACGAAGGGAAGCCCGGAGGTCTCGTCCGGGGCGGGGTGGCCGCTCATGTCGGGGCTGCCGCTCGAGGTCAGGCGGATGTCGTTGGGGAACGGCAGCTTGTAGAACTCGACGTTCTCGTCGCTCTCGCGCGGGACCTCGAAGTAGGCGACCGCGTCGTCACTCTCGTCGACCTCCCCGCAGGCCACGCCTTCCCAGAAGGCCGGGATGGCCGGAATCTCCTGGTCGAGCGGCGGCAAGCTGGCGCAGCGCCTGGAGGTCTCGCCCTCGATCTCGATCTCGATGCAGTGCAGGCCGGCCAGGCAGTCGACCAGATCCTCGCACTCCTCGCCCTGCTCCCGGGTACCCGCCTCCTCACAGGCACCGCTGACCGAGGCCAGCGCGGACAGGCTCACCACGCCCTGCTCGGTGAGGTCGGGCGCGGAGCAGACCAGGCCGTGGATGCAGTTGCCGGTCGTGGTGCAGTCGCCGCCCTCTTCGGTCAGGCCCGCGATCTGGCAGACGCGCAGGTTGCCGCAGTAGTCGGCGTCGCCGCACTCCGCGGTCAGGCGGCACTTGTCGCCGCGCGCGGTCAGGCCCTTGGCGACGCACTCCCGGTCCTCGCAGAATAGGCCCTCCTTGCAGTCGGCGGTGCGAACGCACTCACCCCCCAAACCCGCTGCGAAGATGCCTGCGCTGAGGCAGTCGCGATCATCCTCGGCGCAGGTGGTGTCGAAGAGCTTGCAGCCTCCGAGATAGACAACAAGCAGGACGGCCAGCGTGTGGCGGACAAGCAATCCAAGCCGCATCGTTCCCTCCAAGAGCGTGCCGCGGGGAGCCGCGTGCGAGCCGATTCTAACGTGCCCGGCGCCGGCCGCAAAGGTACAAGCGCGCCGGCAAATGGTCAGAACGACAGGGAAAGCCGGGAATCAGGGGGCGGCGGGAGCGGTCAGCAGGGGGGAGGGGTCTCGGTGCTCGCCGGCCTGCAGCCACTCGAAGTGCAGGTGCGGCTCGGACCCGGCCGCCGATCGGCCCACGCGGCCGATCCACTGGCCACGCTGGACCTGGTCGCCCGCCTGGACGCCGTTCTCCCGGTTGCCGGCGTAGATCGTGACCCAGCCCGTGCGGTGGAGCAGCACCACGGCGTGGCCCATGCCCGCCAGGCCGTCGCCGCTGTAGACGACGATGCCGTCCGCCGCCGCGCGCACGCCTGCGCCCTCCTGCGCAGCGATGTCGACGCCACGATGTCCCCCGGCGCCATGGCCTCGGGAGAGGTACCCGCCCTTGACTGGCCACAGCAGGTTGGAGAAGCGGCGCCCGACGACGCTCTCGGGCAGGTTGGGGGCCGGGCGCGTCATCAGCCGGCGCGCGGTGGCCACGGTCCCGAGCTCGAAGGGGAAGGCGATCTCGGTCCCCGCGGACTCGGTCTCGGACTCAGTCGCGGCCCCGTTCCCGGGCTCGGCCTCGGTTCCGGACTCGCCCTCGGGCTCCTGCGGCCGTGCTTCGCCATCGAGCGGGACGAGGGGACCCATCAGCTCGTCCGACCTGCGGCCCACGAAGAGCCGCTTCGGATCCCCCAGCCGGCCGTTGTCGCGCCACTCGAAGTGGAGGTGGGGGCCGCGCGCGATCCCCGTGGCGCCCACCAGCGCGATGCGCTCGCCGCGCTTCACCCGCCAGCCCGGCTGTACCGTGTTGCGCGCGTTGTGGGCGTACAGCGTCGTCCAGCCGCCCGGATGCAGGATCACCACCGCGTTGCCCAGGCCGCGCAGGGTGTTGTCGCTGTAGACCACCAGGCCGTCGGCAGCGGCGCGCACCACGGCGCCGGCCGGAGCCGCCACGTCGATGCCGTTGTGGCGCAGGTCCGTGCGCACGCGGCGCACGCAGCCGACGCCG
>JAPPOT010000091.1:0-3829 GCA_028817855.1 Myxococcales bacterium | reverse complement strand
GCGCACGAAGCCGAAGCCGCGACCCCAGCGTCCGCCCACCACCGGCCACAGCAGGGTGCGCGGGCGCTCGCCCGGGACGGCCTCGAGCAGCTTGCGCGGCGCGGGCCCCCGCAGGAGCTTCTTGGTGGCCTCGAGCCCGCCGATGCCCAGGGCCTGCGCGCGCGCCATGGACGCGCCGCGCGCCCGGGGGACGCGACGCGGGCCGTTGCTGAAGCGGGAGTAGTCCCAGCGCTTCTTCTTCGCGCGTCGTCGCGGCTCGGCGCGTGCCAGTCGCGCGTCGTGGCCAGCGCCGACAGCGGTCACGGGTGTTGCGCCGCCGGTGTCGGGACGCTCGGCATGCGCGGGGGCGCAGAGCATGCTCGCGACGAGCGCGACGAGGTACCCGCGGGGAGGAACGGCCGGCATCTCTTCCAGGCACCATGGGTGTCCTGCGGCGGTCAACTTTTCGACACCGCGGTTTGACCCCAATGCGTGGGTTGTCCAGAGTACTCGGTCTATGGATGAACCGCGCAGGCGCTTGGGCACCGCCCTCAGCCGGCCGGCCCTGCCCCAGGCCGAGGGGCGTCTGCGCGCGGCATTCAAGGCCCTCACCGACCGCGTGGTCGCGATCAGCAGCGATCTCACCGGCGACGACCTCGAGACGAAGATCGCAGACGCCCTGCCGCTGCCGAACAACGAGACCGGCGTCGACCCCTTCGGCGCTGACCAGGACACGCTGCGCATGTCCGCGGCGCTGCTCGTGCACCTGCACCGCTACTGGTTCCGCACCGAGGTGGAGGGCATCGATCAGGTCCCCGACGGGCGCGTGCTGTTGGTCTCCAACCACGCCGGTCAGATCCCGCTCGATGGGGTGGTGATCGCGACCTCGATGATCCTCGACAAGGAGAAGCCGCGTTTCGTGCGCAGCATGGTCGAGCGCTTCGTCAGCACGCTGCCGTTCATGTCGGTCTGGTTTCCGCGTGTGGGCCAGGTGCTCGGCACGCCCGAGAACGCCCTCCGCCTGCTCGAGTCGGATGAGCCGCTGCTGGTGTTTCCGGAGGGAGTGCGCGGCATCAGCAAGACCTTCGACGAGCGCTACAAGCTCGCGCCCTTCGGGCAGGGCTTCATGCGCCTGGCGCTCGAGACCAAGTCGCCGATCGTCCCCGTGGCCGTGATCGGCTCCGAGGAGCAGTACCCGTCGGTGGCCAAGCTCCAGGGGCTGGCAAGGCGCACCGCATGCCCGCGGTGCCGGTCATCCCCCAGCTCTTCGTGGGCATGCTCATGCCCCTGCCCACCAAGTACCGCATCCACTTCGGCGAGCCGCTCTACGTGAGCGGCGATCCCGACGACGAGGACGCGGTCATCGACGAGAAGGTCTGGCGCGTCCAGGCGACCGTCCAGAGCATGCTCAACCGTGGCCTCAAGGAGCGAAAGGCCATCTTCTGGTAGCCATGCCCGTACGTCTGCTACCGCCGACCCTCTCGCTGTTGCTGCTGGCCTGCGCTGGCCGTGCGGCCGAGCCCGCCGAGCCCGGGGCCGGGACCTCGATCGCGCGGCTGGATGGCAGCCGTTGGCTGTGGGTAAGCGCGGAGTGCAGCGACGGCGCCGTCGATCTGGCGACACTCGGCTTCGACCAGGAGCTCTTCCTGTCGGTGCAGCAGAGCTCGCTGTTGATGACCTACGAGACCAGCCTGGCGACGAAGGGCTGCGACACCACCGAGATCTGGCGGGTCAGCTTCGCCGAGACCGGCCAGTTCGGCTTCGAGCCCCAGTCACGCGTGACGCTCCCGGCCGGCGCGGACTGCGGCGCGCGCGCCAGCGAGCGGGTGGACGGCGCGCTGCGCCTGTCGGACGACACGCTCGAGGTGGTGACGGCCCGCTCGCCCTGGTGCCGCGGCTTCGACGCACGCTTCGTCTATCGGCGCGTGCCCTCCGAGCCGCTCGATGCCCGCGCACTGGTGACGCGCTACGTCGCACACTTCAACCGGCGCGACGCGGAGGGGATGGCGCACCTCTTCTCCGAGGCCGGCTCGTTGGTGGAGCCGTTCTCGCACACCGCCGACGGCAACTACCGTCGTCACCAGGGCCGGGGTGAGATTCGGGCGTGGTACGCTTCCGCCTTCGCGGGCACACCGTGGCTGGCGATGCGCCTGCGCGAGATCGACACGACCGATGAGGGCGGCCAGGTGGCCGCGACCTGGGAGTACATGGACGAGAACCTGAAGGCGCCGATCCGAGGTCGAAACCTCTTCGTGCTCGCGGGCGGCGAGATCTTCGAGAGCGAGGTGCAGCTGATCAGCGAGCCGGTGCCTGCGACGCTCCAGGCGCCGTCCGTGGCCGAAGGGGGGCCGGGTGGCTGAGGGCAAGCGTCCCGGCGCGCGCGCGAGGCCTAAGCGACGGCCAGCCGCGCGCCCTGCGGCCAAGGCGCCGCGCCGCTCCAAGCCGGCGCCGGCCGTCAGCGAGGCTTCGCTGGCGCCGCCGCCCCCGAAGCCCACGCGCAGGGGCAAGCGGACCGCGTCCGGCGATGATCCCGGCGCTGTGCTGATCACGGGCATCTGCGGCCGCATGGGTCGCTTGCTGGCGCGCAAGCTTCACCGGGAGCGGCCGGTGATCGGGATCGACCGGCGCGAGTTCGCGGGCAAGCCCGAGGACATCGTGCACCATCAGCTGGATCTGCGGCGGCGCAAGACGCGCGACATCTTCCGCTCCGGCGGGATCGATGCGGTCGTGCACCTGGGCGTAATGCACAACCTGCGCGAGAGCGACCGGGCCCACCACGAGTGGAACGTGGTCGGCTTTCAGAAGCTGCTCGAGTACGTCTCCGACTACGACGTCCCCAAGCTGATCGTGCTCAGCTCCGCGACGCTCTATGGACCCAGCCCGGAGAACCCCCAGTTCCTGACCGAGGAAGCGCCGCTGCTGGGCGCCCAGGAGTTCTTCCAGATCCGCGACCTGGTCGAGGTCGACATGCTCGCCCAGAGCTTCTTCTGGAAGAACCCGGAGCTCGAGACCGTCATCCTGCGCCCCTGCCACATCCTGGGGCGGGTGCGAAACGCACCGAGCAACTACTGCCGGATGGATCGGCCGATGACGGTGATGGGCTTCGACCCGATGATGCAGGTGATCCACGAGCGCGACGTGGTCGAGGCCATCGCGCTGGCGCTGCAGCCGGGCGTGCGCGGCATCTTCAACCTGCGCGGTCCGGGGGAGCTGCCGCTCAGCCGCATGCTGCGCATCCTCGGCAAGCGCGGTCGGGCCGTGCCGGGGCCGCTGATGAAGGGTGTCATGAACCGCATGTGGTCCTACCGCGCGAGCGACTTCCCGACGCCGGAGCTCGACCACCTCCGCTACATCTGCATGGTCGACGACACACGGGCGCGCGACGAGCTGAGCTTCTCACCGCGCTACGACATGGAGCAGACCCTACGCGGCGTCTTCTCCGAGCGCTGACGGACCCCGCGACTCCGGTCGCCGGAAGTCGTATTGGTACAATTTTTCAGTAACATTGGTTGACCCTGTTTGGGGACAGTGTACTCTTGAGGGGCGTGCCTTCAATGGGACCCGTCACGCACAACCCCCTGTTCTGCATGACTTTTTGTCTCCTCCCGCTGCTTGCCTGTGGCGGTGAGGTCGATGGCGGTGCGAGCGGCGATGGTCCCGCCGAGGCCTTCGCGGGCGACGCCGGCGACAAGTTCGGCAACGCCAGTCCCGGGCGTCCAGGGCGCGATGCGGGCGTCTGGCTCGATGCGTCCGCACCGGAGGTGATGCCGCAGCCGTTGCCCGAGGTGGACGCTGACGTGCCGGTCGACACGGATGGCGACGGGCTGACCGACGCCGAAGAGGCCGAGTA
>JAPPOT010000592.1 GCA_028817855.1 Myxococcales bacterium | reverse complement strand
CGCCCCTGGGCACACCCCTGCCCGACGGAGCCGCCGATGTCTGGCACGAGGAGACCCTCAGCGGCACCACCTGCCGCGACGGCTCGCCGATGAAGATCTTCTATCGCTACAGCGACGACACGAGCAACTACGTGATCTTCCTGGAAGGAGGAGGCGTCTGCTTCGACGACTTCTTCTGCCCCCTCAACCCCAAGAACGTCAACGAGCGCGTCGCCGGCGAGTCGATCATCGCCGCCGCCCTCGGCAACCTGGGTGGCGCTGCCCAAATCCCACAGGAGCCCCGCGACGAGGGCATCTTCAAGAACGACCCGAGCAACCCGCTCGCCCTGTGGAACGCGGTCTACGTGCCCTACTGCTCCGGCGACGTCTACGGCGGCACGCGCAGCGGCGTCTCGGTGCCGCGCTGGCCGGCGGGCACGCCCCAGGAGTTCAACGGCTACGAGAACACCGAGATCATGCTCGGACGCGTGGTAGCCACCTTCCAGGACGCGGACAAGGCGCTGCTGACCGGCTCGAGCGCCGGTGGCGTCGGCGCGCTGCTGCACGGCGGCCCCTTCGCCGACATGCTCGCAGACTACACCGACACCCGCGGCTTCGTGGTCTCGGACTCCGGCCCGGTCTTCGACGATCCCTTCCTCGAGACCTGCATTCAGAAAGAGTGGCGCGACCTGTGGGGCCTGGACGACGCTTTCCCGGCAGACTGCGAGGGCTGCTACGAGGCCGATGGCGGCGGCATCGCGCGCGGCGTGGGCGAGTACCTCTTTCAGAAGTTCCCCGGCAGCGACCAGGTCCTGGGCGGGCTGATCTCCACGGTGGACGACGAGATCATGAAGCTCTTCTTCGGCAAGGGCCTCGACAACTGCGTCGGCAATCCCTTCTACCCGCTGGGGCGTTACCAGCAGGGGCTCGACGACTTCGCGAAGAACGTGGTCGACGACAGCCGCTTCGGCACCTACTTCATGCTGGGCTCGCTGCACATGCACCTGACGAACCCGCGCTACTACCAGACGAACGGCGTGACGATGAGCATCGCCGAATGGCTCGGCCAGGTGCTGGACAACCAGGCCCCCCACGTCGGTCCTTGAGTGGGTGCCAAGATGAGAGGGAATCGTCGAGTTGCGGGACGGTTGGTGCTGCCAGGACGGGGTGCGCGCTCGTTTCTGAGCGAAGCTCGACGGTTCGAGTGGTTGGCGGCGGGAGGACACCTCTCCCCGCCTTCTTGACGAGTCCATCCCCGGGCTCTGCCCCTGACCTCACCCAAACATACCCATAGCGGGGCCCGGGGATGGACAAGTCTGATCGAGCCCGCGGACTGATAGGGAATCGCCGAGGTTCGCCCAGGAGCGGCTTACGTCCTCGAAGAAATCCTCGACGTGGCGCTGCCACGCCTCCGGTTTCTCCTCCGGGCGCGCTCGCTCCTGAACGAACCTCGACGATTCGAGTGGCGGCGACGGTTGGTGCTGCTCGGATGGGGTGCTCTAGAGCTCGCCGTGTTCGAATCGCCGTCAGTCTCTGCCCTCAGCGAGGCGGAGGGCGTCGAAGCCGTACTTGTCTCGGATGGCATCGACCGTTTCGTGGAGGCGATCGCTGCCGGGGAAGAGGGGGAGCTGGGTGTCGTAGAGGCCGAGGTTCGAGAGGGCGAGGCCGAGCAGGCGGATCGGCAGGCGGCGCACGCGGCCCTTGCGGTAGAGGTCCTGGACCACGGGGTAGAGCTCGAGCTCGGAGTCCGTGGGCGTGACCGTGCGCGAGCGCGTGATGGTATGGAAGTCGGCGTAGCGTAGCTTGAGGGTCACGGTGCGGGCCTTGACGCCGCGGTTGCGGGCGCGCCAGCAGACGCGCTCGGTCAGGCCGCACAGCTGGCGGTCGATCGTGCGGCGATCGCGCACGTCCTCGCGGAAGGTCCGCTCATTGGAGATGCTGCCGATCACCTCGCCCTCGGGATCGTGCTCGCGGAAGGCCGGGCGGTCGCGCCCCATCTCGGCGCTGCCCTGGCCGGTGGCGCCGAGCTTCACGGTCTCGGCCCAGGCGCCGAAGATGCGCCGAAGCTTCGGCAGGGGCGTGCTCGCGACCTGCCCCAGCTGCGTGATGCCGACACGCGCGAGCTTGGCCTCCGCCACCGGTCCGATGCCGGGCAGCTTGCGCACCGGCAGCGGGGCCAGGACCTGCGCCTCGGCTCCGGCGGGCACCAGCAACACACCCGCCGGCTTGGCCAGGCCGCTGGCGACCTTCGCGAGGGACTTGCTGGTGGCGATGCCGGCGCTCGCGGGCAGCGACAGCTCACGCTTGATCGCGGCGGTCAGCTCGCACACCACGCGCAGGATGGTGGCGTCGTGGTCGGCGTCACCCGCGCGGTGGTAGAGGCGCTCGCAGCCGCGGAAGTCCATGAAGAGCTCGTCGATGCTGGCAACGCGGATCACGGGCGTGTAGCGCGCGGCGATCTCGCGCACGCCCTCCGCGTATTCGCTGTAGGTGCCGCCTCGCACGGGCAGGTAGATCGCGTCGGGCGCGAGCTTGCCGGCCTCGGTCAGCGACATGCCCGAGCGCACGCCCAGCGCGCGCACCTCGTAACTGCAGGCGGTGACCACGCCCCGCTGTCCCGGCCGACCGCCCACAATCACCGGCTTTCCCTCGAGGGAGGGGTCGAGCACACGCTCGACCGAGACGAAGAAGGTGTCCAGGTCGAGGCAGCTGATGCGGGGCGCTGCCGTGGCCATCGTTCGAGCTCCGGACCGAGCATATTACTGATAATTAGTTCAGGTCACAACAGGCCCGGCTGAATCGACGGTGAGGAGGTCGGCATCCGCGCGCTGGTTGTTGTAGCGGGTCTCGATCCAGGCGGCGTCGCGTGCCGTGGTCGCTGCTGGCGCCGTGGTCTCGGCGTGGGCAGAGCGCAGTCGGGATTGTCGCCGCAGGCTGCCCGGTCAACGCGGGCGCCTGCGGTGGGGACCGCATCAACCTGCGCGATCTGTGTTAGGGGGGAGCCCATGCAGCAGGTGCGCTGGCTGATGCTGATCGGGTGGCTCGGGGCCTGCGGTGGCTCGACGCCGGAGCGTGCGCATGAGCCCGCGGCCCCGATCCGGAACCGCGAGCCCGTGCCCGCGCTCACGGGGCCCCCGGAGCTGCCGTCCTTCGCGGAGGCGACACGCAGCGAGCTGGTGGAGATCCCGAACCGCGCGGCCGAGGGGACGCCCGTGCTGTCCGCGATTCTCTCGGTACCGCAAGGCGAAGCGCCCTTCCCCATCGTGATCCTGAGTCACGGCGCGCCGCGCTCGAGCGAGGCGCGCGCGCGGCCCGGACGCTACGAGACGGCCCAGCGCTGGTTCCTGCAGCGCGGGTTCGCGGTGCTGTGGCTGCAGCGGCGGGGCTACGGCGCCTCGGAGGGGGGCTACCAGGAGAGCTACGAATCGTGCACGGACCCGCTCTATCTCAAGGCCGGCCGGGCCTCGGCCTCCGACGTGATGGCCGCGGGCGAGTGGGCGCGGGCGCACCCGGAGCTCGATCACCTGGGCATCGTCCTGGTTGGACAGAGCGCCGGCGGCTGGGCTTCCCTGTCGGCCGACTGCCAGCGCCTCGCGGGCGTTCGCGCCGTGCTCAACTTCGCAGGCGGACGTGGCTCGCGCGCAGCGGGTGAGAATTGCGGGCCGGAGCGCCTGGTCGAGGCGGCGCGCAAGCTCGGCGTCTACGCGAAGGTGCCGTCGCTGTGGATCTACGCCGAGAACGACGGCTACTTCGCACCCGAGCTCTCGCGCGCGATGTTCGACGCCTACCAGAGCGCGACCGAGGCCCGGAGCGAGTACGTGCTGTTCCCCGCCCACGGCAGCGACGGCCACGGCCTCTTCAGCCGCAAGAGCGGCGTGAAGCTGTGGGGACCAGTGGTGGAGCAGTTCCTCCAGAAGCACGCGCCCGATCTGATCGATTGAGCACGCTCAAAGGGAATCGACTACCTGCGCGAGCAGAAGGGCTGCATCTCCGAGCACGGTCAGTGGCGAAGGCTAGAATTTATCAGATTCTACGAAATATTTATCATTTTATATGAAGGATGATTTTTGCCCCATGGGGCGAAAATCATCGGAAGATCGCCGCGGGCTCGGGTCGGGCGCAGCCCGACGGAAGACCCTAACCAGTACACACGAGGGTGCCGTCGTCGGCGACCTCGACGCATTGTTCGTTGTCGAGGGGGCAGCTGTCGTCAGGGGCTTCGCAGACCTTGCGGCAGAAGAAGTCCTCTTCCTCGCCCTCGAAAGAGATGCAGCGCCAGCCGGGGGAGCAGGCGTTGTCGCTGGCGCAGGCCTGGGTGCAGTAGCTGGCGTCGTCGAGCGTGGCGCAATCGCTGCACGTGCCCGTGTCGCAAGGCTCGCCCAGCGGGATCTCGCAGCGGCCGGTCGTGAAGTTGCAGGGGCCGGACTCGCACCCGCTGTGCTCGCTGCACTCCTGGTCGACGCCGGCGCGGCTGCGACAGCTGCGCGTCGAGAGCTCGCAGAAGGAGCCGTCCGGGCAACCGCAGAACATGCAGTCCGGATCGCTCACCTCCTCGCAGGCGCGTGGCACGCCGTCCTCGCACACGAAGGCTTCCACCTCGTCCTCGGCGATCTGACCGGTGGTGCAGGAGAAGACGCACCAGCCCTCGCCCTCGGCGCCGAAGCCGCAGACCGGCACGTCGTCGTCAGCGTCCTCGCCATCCTCCTCCGACCCCGGGCAGCTGCCCTCGCAGGGTTCGGAGCAGAACTTGAATCTCGAGGTGTTGAGGTCTTCGGGCGAGCCCGTGCTCTTGTCGACGTTGTCGATGCAGTGCCCGCTGTCGCAGTCGTCGTCCTTCTCGCACACCGACAGCAGCGGCGCGCCCTCGTCCTCGCCCTCGCAGGACGCGCTCCAGAACAAGCATGGCAGCAGGGCCGCGATCGGGATCCACGGGGCTCGCCCCTCGATGCTCATCATCGCGCTCGATCTCCTCGCATCAATTGCAGTAGGGCACGTCCCAGGAGGTCGAGCGGCGGTTGCAGCGCCGTCCGCCCGGACAGGTGGGCTCGCCGCCCTCCGGGTCGCACACCTGGCGGCAGGCCGAGCCGATGCACACGAGCCCGCGCCCGCAGTCGCCGATGTTCTCGCAGGCCTCGTCCAGCGCGCCCGCGCCCGCCGGTACGCAGCCGGTGTAGCGCTCATCGGTCTCGCGGTTGAGCGCCAGGCTGCAGGCCTCGTCGTCGCCCACACAGTCCTGGGCGAGAACATCGCACGGCACCGGCAGCGCGCGGCAGTGCCCCAGGCAGTCCATGGACGTGGTGCCGCTGCAGCTCGCGCCCTCTCCGCAGCCGCCGACGGTGCCGAGCTGACACAGGCGCACGCACTGGGGACCGCCCGGCAGGGTCAGGCACGTGGTGCCGGCGCGGCAATCGGCCAGCTCCTCGCAGGGATCGCCCTCTCCGCCGGCGCCTGGCGCGACCGCACCGCAGCGCAGCGCGCTGCCGGTCAGCTGGCAGGCGCCGTCATCGCACACGCCGCCGTCCTCCCACGGATCGCACTCGCCGACAGGCTCGCACGGACCGCCCGGCGCGACGGGGCCGGTCGGCATCGCACCGGCATCGCCCGAGTCCGCCACGCCCGCGTCACCCGTGGCGGTGTCGGTGGGGCCGCCATCCATCGGCTGGGCACCGGGCGTCGGGCCGGCGTCCGCGACCGGCTCGCCGGTGTCGCCGTCGCCTCCGCCGCTGTCGTCCCCGCAGGCGACCAGCAACCACAGCGACGCCGCGGCGATCGAGACGCCACGGCCCATCACATCCACCCCGACATGCCGACGCGCAGGGCGATCGCGAAGCCCGTGATGTCGCTGTCGAGCGGCATCCCGCCCGCCACCTCCTCCGTCTGGCTGCCGGTCCCGAAGGTGAATTCCAGCGTCGGGTCGAGCGAGATGTCGTCGGTCAGGAAGTAGTGCACCCCACCACCGGCCCCGACGATGAAGACCGTGCCGGAGACCGAGGTCTCGCCGGGCGCGCCGTCCACCTCGGAGCTGCTCGAGACCGACCGAATGCCGAGCGTGCCGAGCGCAAACAGACGCATGCCCTCGCCGGGGACGTCGAACATGTACTCGAATAAG
>JAPPOT010000018.1 GCA_028817855.1 Myxococcales bacterium | reverse complement strand
TGAAAGCACTGGGCGTCGCCGTCGCAGCCGCGCGTGTAGCGGCGGATGACATGGTTGTCGATACCGATGCCGTCGGCGCCGCGGCCGAAGTAGACGTTGTTGCGACCCCGTGAGGGCTCGGGCACGAGCTCGGTGCCGATCTCGCGTGCCACCTGATCGCCGGCCGCGAGCAAGGCCTCGCCATCGGCGAAGCCGTGCTCGCGCTCCCAGCGCTCGATCACGTCGCCGGGGGTGGGCACGTAGATCGCGGAGTTGATCACCGTGGAGCCGCCCACCAGGGTGCCCTGCACGATCGGCCAGGCGGCGCGCCCGCGCGTGAAGGTGGAGCCCCAGCTGTCGAGCGTGTCGCGCATGGCGCCGTAGACCGAGCTCGGGTAGTCGCCCGGATCCCGCCAGGGGCCGGCCTCGACGACCGCGACGCGCTTGCCGCCATGGGCCAGGGCCGCGGCGGCGGTGGCTCCACCGGCACCACTGCCGACGACGACGTCGTCGGCCTCGAGCTCCACGCTCTCGCCGCGCGGCTGATAGGCGAGGTGCGTCATGCGCGGAAGCTCCCGGGGTCGGCCGGGTAGACCTCGAGGTGGAGCGCAGCGCGCACGGCGGGATCCTGACCCCAGCACATGCCGGCATTGAGGCGGACCAGGAAGACCGCTTGGCGCACCAGATAGAGGCGCGTGGAGACGATGCGGCGGGCGTGGCGCTCGCGCAGCGTGCGCGGCAACAGCAGCGCGGGAAGCGGCACCCCGACGGTGAAGAGCGGCGTGAGCTGATGGACCCACGTGCCGAGCACCAGGCCCAGGTAGTAGATGGGATCGGCCTCGCGCCGCAGGCGCCGCAGGAAGCCGTCCAGGTCCGTGTCCGCGATGCCGGGCAGCCCCGCCGCGGCCGGCATCATGTCGCGCATGGAGGCGGCGATCAGCGCACGCACCGCAGCAGACCCCTTCTGTCGATCGACGCCACCATCCCGGACCCGAGCTACCTTTATAGCATCAATTTTTTTGTAATGCAAAATATTTTGCGTAGCTGCCCTATATGAACAAGTGTGCTAACTTGCAGGTGAAATGGAGGCAGAGGATGGGAGCGGCCGGGAGCTGGGCCTGCGCGAGCGGAAGAAGGCGGCCCTGCGGCAGCGCATCGCCGAGACCACCATCGAGCTGGTGCGGGAGCGCGGCCTGGACGGCGCGACGGTCGAGGAGATCGTGCGGCGCGTCGAGATCAGCCAGCCCACCTTCTACAACTACTTCCCCTCCAAGGAAGCCGTGCTCGCCGAGTACGCGACGCGCGGGTGGGGCCCGCTGCTGGCGGCGATGGCGAACCACCCCGGCGACGTGGTGGCCCGGCTGCGCGACTACTTTCAGGAGATCGCGCGCGACGTGGAGCGCGATGGCCTGCTCTGGCACGCCATCGCGGTCTCCGGCGCCTACAACCCCGTGCGCAACCCCGAGCTGCTCGAGAGCGCCGAGGCCGGCACGCGGGTGCTCGAGTCGGTGCTGGCCGAGGGACAACGGCGCGGCGAGCTGACCGCCCGGGTCCCGGCCCAGCTGATGGCGTCGGTGATCGAGGGCATCATGCTGCGCGCGGTGATCGAGTGGGCGGCCGGCTTCCCCGAGCGCGCGCCGCTGGGCAAGCGCATGGACGCGATGTTCGGCTTCTTCATGCGCGGCGCAGGGCGCGGAGCCGACGAGCCGGCGCCCTGCGGCGACGACCGCGCCGGGTGACGGAACTTGCCCCGGGCGGCGCGAGGACCTAGTGACGGGGGATGGCGAAGCGCTACGACGCCGTGGTCGTGGGGTCCGGGCCCAACGGCCTCGCGGCGGCCGCCCTGCTCGCGCGCGAGGGCGTGAGCGTACTCGTGATCGAGGGCCACGGGCAGATCGGGGGTGCCACGCGCAGCGCCGAGCTCACCCTACCCGGCTTCGTGCACGACGTGTGCTCGGCGGTGCATCCGATGGGCGTGCTGTCGCCGTTCCTCTGCGAGCTGCCCCTGGGCGAGCTGGGGCTGCAGTGGATGCACCCGCAGGCCTCGGCGGCGCACCCGCTCGACGACGGCACGGCGGTGCTGCTGCGCAAGTCGCTGGACGAGACCTGCGACGAGCTGGGGGCGCGCGACGAGGCGCGCTACCGCCGCCTGATGGAACCGTTCCTGCGCGTGGGCCGCCCGCTGGTGGCCGACCTGGTGGGCCCGCTACGCATCCCGAAGCATCCGCTGACGATGGCGCGCTTCGGCTTCTACGGCGTGCGTTCGGCGCTGGGCCTGTTGCGCGGGCGGTTCGAGGGCGAGCGCGCACGCGCCATGCTGGCCGGGTGTGCGGCACACTCGATCCTCCCGCTCGAGCACATGCTCAGCGGCGGCGTGGGTCTGATCTTCGCCTTCACCGCGCACCTCGAGAACTGGCCGGTGGCCCGTGGCGGGTCACGCACCATCACCGATGCGCTCGCCGACTACGTGACCTCCCTCGGGGGGGAGATCGAGACCGGCCGCTGGGTGACGTCGCTCGCAGACCTGCCCGACGCACGCGTGAAATTGCTCGACGTGGCGCCGCGGCAGCTGATCGAGCTGGCGGGCGACGCCCTACCCTCCGGCTACCGCAAGCGCCTGCAGCGCTATCGCTACGGTCCGGCGGTCTTCAAGCTGGACTGGGCCCTCGACGGTCCGATCCCGTGGCGCGACGGGCGCTGCGCGGAGGCATCGACCGTGCATGTGGGTGGCACGCTCGAAGAGATCGCGGCTTCCGAGCGTGCCGCCTGGAAGGGCGAGCGCTGCGACCGTCCGTTCGTGATGGTCTGCCAGCAGAGCCACTTCGCCGCCAGCCGTGCACCGGAAGGCAAGCACACCGGCTACGCCTACTGCCACGTGCCCCACGGCAGCGACGGGGACATGACCGACGCGATCGAGGCCCAGGTCGAGCGCTTCGCGCCCGGCTTTCGCGACCTGATCCTGGCGCGCCACAGTCTGCGGCCGGCCGACCTCGAGCGGCGCAACCCGAGCCTGATCGGCGGGACGATCACGGGCGGCGTGGCCGATCTGACCCAGTTCTTCACGCGGCCGATCGCGCAGCTCGATCCCTATCGCACGCCGCTGCCCGGAGTGCTGCTGTGCTCCGACGCGACGCCGCCCGGGGGCGGCGTGCACGGCATGGGCGGCTACTTCGCGGCACGCAGCGCCTTGCGGTTGCTCGGCAAGTAGGGCGGGCGAGGCAGAGACCGGGGCCGAGACCGACTCTCGGTTACCGATCTGCGCCTTCACGGTGCTGCGCCGCGCTCTGCCGCCGGTCTCCCAGCCAGCGGCGAAGCTCGTCGCGTACCCGCGGCCACGTGTCCAGCAAGATGAAGTGGTTCCCCGGGATGCTGACGTAGCGCTTCGGCTGGCCGGCCCTCCGGTAGTACGCGCGAGCCAGCCCATCCGGCATCATCGCGTCCCGCGTGCCCTGGATGATGAGCAGTGGGACCCGCGGTCTGGGTGCGCACCAGACGGCGCTGGTGGCGCTCGTAGGGTTCATCGCCGGGCTGGGGCTGGCTCTGCAGTGATCAGGATGACTGCCATGACCCTCGTTCCCTCCGACCCCGCGCGCATGCTGCCCGAGCGAGAACGCGAGCGCCAGCGCTACTCGAGGTTGCAGCCGAAGGCGGTGCCGAGCAGCGTGAGCAGCGTCGAGACCAGCGAATCGGGGTCGGCGGGACTGTACGTGACAGCAGCCGGGTTCCAGGGATCGCCGCGGACCGCGACCTCGGCAAGGTGGGCCTCGAGCACGGGATCGCCGCCGGCCAGGCTGATCACGAAGGTGGTGATGCCGGCAGCGGCGCCGCGATCCACTGCGGTCAGCACCGCCTGCTGCTGCGCGAGGCCATCACCGCCGAGGCCGCCGACGCAGACGTCGTTGGGCTGGCCGTCGGTGGCGAGGATGATGAAGCGGTCGTTCATGTCCGGCGGGATGCCGGCGCTGTCGGCCACCAGCTGATCGACCACGTGGTTCATGGCCTTGTCGGTGGGTGTCGAGCCGCCGAGCTCGGCCTGCGGGAAGGCCGTGTCGATCGCGTTGGCGTTGAAGAGCGCGGGCGGTACCTCGATCAGCTGCGGGCACTCGCCCATGCCGCGCATGAAGGCGCCCGCACCGGCGCAGGCAGGTGCCGGTGTGCCGGTCGCCGCCATCCCGGTGAGAGCGAGATCCACGCTGCCGTCGTAGAGCAGCATCCCGAAGGAGCCCTGGCTCTCGAGACGGTAGATCAGACCGCCCTGCGGGTTGAGCAGGGCGGCGCGCAGCTCGCCCCAGCGCGTGGAGCCGCCGAAGACCTCGCACATGCTGCCCGAGCCGTCGATCACGAAGACCACGGTCGGCGACTTGCACTCCTCCCCGGGCGCGATGCCGAGGTCTGGCAACTCTGTCGGCGCGGCGTTCGTGTTGCCGAAGGGATCGTCGCCGGTCACGCTGCTCGCCATGCCGGGGACCCCCGGTGTTCCGGGTGCCATCGTGCCAGCGCCGCCCCCCTGATCGATGGGGGAGCCGAGCATGCCGTTGCGATCGTTGCCGGGCGGGGCGTCGGCTCCGCAGCCGATGACGTGCGCCGCGACTATCAGGATCGTGAGCGCGTAGCTGTAGGGATGAAGTGCCATGGACCGACCCTTGTCACCCGCGTACCCACTTCGCGACACTAGCGATGAATGGACGCGTGGTCGATGCCGTTGGACGCGCGAAGGGACGTGTGTGGACGCTTTCTCGGGGCGAGGATTGCTGGAGGTGACCGGGGTGACACCGGAGGTGAGGAAACGGGCATCTCCTGTACGACTGCCAACCGCAGCACCGGCCGCGCCGACGGAACTTGTGGCGGCCTCGGTTGCGACGCGTGCGCGTGCGCGGCGGTTGTCGGAGCGAGCGCGATGGCGCGGTCATGTACCACGGCGGGGGTGACCAGCATGGGACCTCGCCATCGAAAGTTTGGCTGGTTTCGTGGCGCGCGCTGTTCGCCCCCTTGGCATTTCGTGTACGTCCGCTAGCCCGCGTGGCTGCGCTCGGACTGCGTCGCTAGGACTTCGAGCATGCACACGCGCACGATCTGGTTCTTCGCGGCACTGGCGCTGGCGGCCTGTTCCGACGAGTCGATGGCCACCCGTACAACGACGGACTTCGGCCCACCGACACAGTCCACGTCCATGGATCCAATCACCGCGCCGCCCACACCCTCGACGGTGATGGACATGCCCGCGGCGCCGGCGATGGATTCGGCAACCGGCGATGCGGACGGCGTCATGGACATGCCACCGACACCGGTGGACATGCCGATGGCCGGCAGCGACGCCGCACCGATGACCCCGCCCGAAGAACAGCCACCGGCAGGCCCACTGCAGCCGATCATCCCGCCCATCGATGGCGACTGCCCGGACTTCACCTCCGGTACCAAGACCGTGAACGGGCTGAGCGGCATCTCCTTCGAGGTCGGGACGAAGGTCGAAGGGCCGCCCACCGGCCCCCTCGTCTTCTACTGGCACGGCACCGGCTCGACGGCATCGGAGGGCCGCCGCTTCCCCGGCACCGACGAGATCGTCTCCAAGGGCGGCGTGTTCGTGGCCTTCTCCCGCTCCACCGGGTCGGGCGGAGACTGTTCAGGCACGGGCACCTTCAGCCACGACGACTTCAAGATCGCCGACCAGATCGTCGCCTGCGCGGTGCGTGACCACAACATCGACCCGCGGCAGATCTACGCCACCGGGTGCAGCGCGGGAGGCCTGTTCTCCGGTTGCATGGCGATCGAGCGCTCGAGCTACCTGGCGGCGACGGTGCCGAACTCGGGCGGGATCACGATCGGCTACGGCGCGATCCAGGATCCGACGCGGGTCCCGGCGGTGATGACCATGCACGGAGGTGGGTCGGACGTCGTCATTGTGCGCTTCGAGGAGACGAGCAAGGCCTACGACTCGCACATGCTCAAGCTCGGCAGCCCGATGGTGATCAACTGCGACCACGGCGGCGGCCACTGCGCCGCACCCGGCGCGCTCTACGACTCGGGCTGGGAGTTCATGAAGGCCCACACCTTCGGCGCCCTTCCCTCGCCCTGCGGAGGCGGCCTACCCGCGGGCTTCCATTCGTCCTGGGAGG
>JAPPOT010000151.1 GCA_028817855.1 Myxococcales bacterium | reverse complement strand
ACGCGACCCTTCCCCCCGTCCGGCAAAGCCGGCCGGGGCCCCCCTTCCCGCGGGTCGTCGTCGCTGCGCTCCTCCTCCGGTGCTGTATGGGAGTTGGGTGCCACATGTCCCTGCGTCGGGCCGGGGGCCCGACCTACTTCGTCGAGGGATCTCGGGATGTCACCGACGGCCCCAGGTACCACTCGGGGTCGTGGTGCCGAAGGGAATCTGGTGTCGCGGGGGGGCTGCACACGGGTAACAGTCTGTGACTGGGGTGCTGGCTTCACCCAGCTAGAATCCTCGGGGACGAGGATTCTAGAAGCGGCCGCGCAGCTGGATGCCGCCCGGGCCCACGTCCACGCCCAGCTCGATTTCCTCGAGCTCCTTCGGGATCTCGCGCCGACGGTCTTCGCTGGTGCTCTCCTTGAACATCAGCTGGGCGTCGATGACGCCGGTGACGGCGACGATGGCGAGCAGCGCCATGGAGATGTTGTTGCTCCATCGATACACCGCCTCGAGGGTCTCCACGTCGTCCGCATCCTGGATCTGAGGCCGCTCGGGCAGGGCCTGGTGGAGGAAGAAGGTGGTCACGCCCGCCGCCAGCAGGGTGCCCTCGGTGACCGCGAGCACCAGGCCCAAGCCGTCGTCACCATTCTGGAATTGCCCGATACCGAAGGGCATCATGGCGAGCACGCGCGAGCGCTTTCGCTCGACGCGCTCGGTCTTCGCCAGCGAGATCAGGCGCTGGAGTCGTTCGCGATCCCGCTTCAGGCGTTCCTCGCGCGCCGCGTCGGACTCGGCCGCCGCCGCGGCCGCGGCCTCCTCGGCCTTCCGCTTCTCCTCCGCCAAGCGCGCGCGGACCTGCTTGAAGGTCTCCTGGACCTCGGCGGGGAAGGTGACCGGATCGAGTCGATAGTCCGGCACCGCCTTGAGCAGCAGCTCGAACTGGGCCTCGCCCTCCTGCTTGCGCCCCAGAAAGAGGTAGGAGACGGCCAGGTACTTACGCGACTCGAGCACGAGCGGCCCCTTGTCCTCCGGCGCCGCGGTCGCCAGCAACCCGGTGAAGAGCTCGGCGGCCAGCTCGTAGTTGAGCGAGTTGTAAGCCTCGCGGGCGTTCTGGAACTGGGTGAAGTCGATCGCGCGCGCGGTCGCCGGCAGGGCGAGCAGCGCGAACAGGGCCACCGCCATCACTCCGAGTCCCTGAGCTGGTCCGCGCGCCGAGCAAACGCCCCGCATGACGCGACGTTATACACGAAATGCCCGCAGCTCCGCCTAGAGCCCGGCAATGCCGGGCTCTAGCTGCCCTCGGTCGCCTTCTTCTGCATCGCCACCTTCACCGTGACGACCTGGCCGGCCTTGAGCCGCACCTGCTGCACGTAGTCCTCGTAGCCCTCGGCGCTCACACGCACGCGATGGGTCTCGGTCATGTCGCGCAGGCCCGGCACCTGGATCACGTTGCGCGTGCGCCCCGCGATCTTGCCGTCATCGATGCTCACATTGGCGTGCGTGTCGCTCACGACGTAGAGCCCGGCGGGGCGGAAGCGCAGCTGCTTGGCGACGGTGAACGTTCCCTCACCCGGCGGGATGTCCACCGTGATCTCTTCGTCGATGCAGCAGTCGTGTCCGCCGACGAACTTGAAGCGGTGGCTGCCCGGCTCGAGCTCCACGTGCCGGAAGGAAGGGCCGAAGGCGCGCGGGGCAGCACCGTTCACACCGATCGACACGTTCGCGGGCGTCGGCTTGAAGCTGACCAGCCGTGGTCCGTTGCCGATCGGACGCGGACGCGGCTTGCGCGGAATCTTCTTGCTTGGCGAGGGCGCCTCGACCTTCGGCTTCGGAGGCTTGGCGGGCGTCGCCTGCGGCGGCTCACTGCGCACAGGCTCGGCCGACGGCGGCGGCGGTGTGACCGTGTCGGGCGCCGGACCCACGGCGGCGATCATCGGACCCGGCTCGGGCCGCAACGCGAAGTACCCCCCGACACCGAGACCGATCACCACGGCCGCGGCCACTCCCACCAGCGCGAAGCGACGCACTTGCGACCGCTGCCCGATGCGCTGCACCGCGGCCAGCACGCGCTCGTTGCCCTCGTCGAGCGCGAGCACGCGGTTGTAGTAGTCGAGCGCGCTGGGCACGCTGCCGCGCTGCTGTGCGCGCTCGCCGAGCTCGATCAGCCGCTCGATCGAGCGGGCGCGAAAGCGCTCGCTGAAGCCATCGGGATCGCTCAGATACTCCGCCAGGGTCTCGTCCGGCGAGTCGATCCCCAGCTCGGCGACGAACTCGCACAGGTCCCGGTCCAGGTCGCCGGCGTTCTGGTAGCGGCGCGCCGGATCGGTCTCGAGCAGGCGTCGAATGATGCCCGACAGCCGACCGCCGATCGCAGGGCGCACCTGCTGGGGATCGGTGAAGCGCCCTTCCATGATGCGCTTGAGCACCTGGTGCGGGTTCTGCCCGGTGAACGGCAGCTCGCCCGTCGCGAGCAGGTACAGCACCGTGCCTACCGAGAAGAGGTCGGTGCGGGGGCCGCACTCCTTGCCCTCGATCTGCTCGGGCGCCATGTGCATCGGCGAGCCCAGCACCTGCCCGGTCGTCGTCATGCCCTGCACATCGACGAGCTGGGCGATGCCGAAGTCGGTGAGCTTCACGCAGCGGGACTCGTGCAGCATCACGTTCTCGGGCTTCACGTCCCGGTGCACGACGCCCTCGGCGTGGGCGGCCGCGAGCGCGCGCGCCACCTGGATGACGATGCAGGCCGCGATCTCCGGCGGGATCTCTGGATGGACCTCGGCAAAGACCTTGAGCGTCGGCCCGGTGAGCAGCTCCGTCGCGATGTAGCTCACCTCGGAGTCTTCACCGCTGTAATCGTAGATCTCCAGAATGGACGGATGACGCAGGCGTGCAACGGTCAGCGCTTCCCGCGCAAAGCGCTGTCGCGCTTCTCGCGCACCCTGGAGGTGCGGGTGCATCACCTTCAACGCGACCGGTCGCTCGAGTCTGGTGTCCTGGGCCTTGTAGACGGTCGCCATGCCACCGTGGCCGATCTCCTCGGTGATCTCGTACTTCTCGACTGTCTCGAGCATGGCCCCTGGCACTCGATCACCTGACACCCAACCGGACACTTAAAGGTGCCACCGGCGCATTGCCAAGCACAACCCGTGCCGGAGAGGCATGGCCCTGTCTTTTCGTCGGGTCTCCGACCCGACGATTGAGCACAGGCTCCCTCCGGGAGCCCCTGGGCTCGGGCGCAGGGATTCGAACCCCGATTCGCGGCACCAAAAACCGCTGTCCTACCCTTAGACGACGCCCGAAAGGTGCGGCTCAGCCGACCTGCCGACGCATGTAGCGCAAATCCTGCGAGGGCGACAGGCTCAAATCGGCACACTTCAGCCCACCCAGGGCGTCGAGGAAGACCCGTGCCTTGAGCTCGGTTTCGGCCACCTCGCGCCCGGGATCGCTGGCTTCGACGATGCCGCCTCCAGCCCAGTATCGCACGCGTGCCGGCTCGACGATGGCGGTGCGGATGGCGACCGCGAGCGACAGGCCGCCGCTTCGGTCCACGGCACCCACCGCGCCGTTGTAGACGTCACGCGCGCGGGCCTCTCGCGCCTCGATGACGTCGATCGCGCGCAGCTTGGGAGCACCGGTGACACTCCCCGGCGGGAAGGTCGCCTCCAGGATGCGGCGTGTGCTGACCTCCGCAGCCGGGCGACAGGAAACGGTCGAGACCAGGTGCGAGAGGCCGGCGAAGGGCTCGACTGCCATCACCGGGCCGACCCGCACACTGCCGATCTCGGCGACGCGCCCGAGATCGTTGCGCATCAGGTCCACGATCATGCTGTGCTCGGCGCGCTCCTTGGGATCGGCCGCCAGCGCCTCGGCCTCCTGGCGGTCGCGCCCACCGGCGCGCTCGATGGTGCCCTTGATCGGCCGGGTGCTCAGCAGGCCCGCGCTGCGATCGTGGCGCAGGAAGCGCTCCATCGTGCGCGCGACCACGGTGCGCTGGCCGTCGTCGAAGTGAAAGCCGAACGGGACCGGGCTGGCGTTGCGGAGCGCGAGCGAGAGTGCGACCGGATCACCCTCGAATCCCCCCTGCCAGCGACGCGCCAGGTTCACCTGGTAGATGTCGCCCGCCGCGATGTGCTCCAGGGCGACCTCGATCGCGCGCCGGTGCTGGGCCGCGGGGGTGACCTCCAGCTCGGCGACGCGCGTCGGGGCCAGGCTCGGCGCCGGGGCCGAATCCCGCAGGGCAAGCAGCTGGCGACAGGCCGCCTCGTCGTCCCCGACCACGAAGGCGCGCCCGTCCGGGTGGTGCACGCAAAGCAGGGCGCGGTATCGCCCGAAGCACAGCACCGGGCGATCGGGCGGCAGGCGCTCGGCGCGGTAGGCATCGTAGGCCACGTAGCCGATCCAGCGCGGCACCTCGGAGGGCGTGGGAGCCCCGGCCACGTTCGGCGCGGGCTCGTCGGGCGACTCGCCGCCGGGCGCGATGCGGTCGAAGGCCGCCAGCGGGCACGGGTCTGCGCCGAAGACGCGCACACTCTCGCGCGGTTGCACGCCGAGAAATGACCAGCGGCCGTCGGCGTGGCGCGCCTCGCCGTCGAGCCAGGCCAGCCCGGGCAGCCCACACAGGCGCGCCGCCTCGACGGCGAGGGAGATCGGTCCCGGCAGCGCCTGCACGTACATGGCGTGGGTTTAGCAGGCTTTCGCCGCCGCGCGCACGAGGTGCAGGAAGCACTCGCGATTGCCGGAGGGCCCCTCGAGCACCGAGTCGGCCTGGCCGGCCACCCGGAAGCCAAGCTCCTGCGCCTGGCTGGCCGCGCTGGCGATCGCTTCCGCGCGGGCCGCCTCGTCACGCACGACGCCGCCCTTGCCCACCTTGTCTTTGCCCACCTCGAACTGGGGTTTGACCAGGGCGACGACCACCCCGCCGTCCACGAGCAGCTCGTTCGCCGCAGGCAGCAGCTTGGACAGACCGATGAACGAGGCGTCGATCACGATCCAGTCCGGCGCCTCTTCCAGATCGCCACGCTTCAAGTGGCGGGCGTTGACGCGCTCCATCACGACCACGCGCGCGTCACGCCGCAGCTTGTCAGCGAGCTGGCCGTAGCCCACGTCGATCGCGAAGACGCGGCGCGCCCCACGCGAGAGCAGGCAGTCGGTGAATCCGCCCGTCGAGGCGCCGAAGTCGGCGGCCACGCGCCCGTCGGGATCGAGGCCAAAGGCATCGAGGGCGCCGGCGAGCTTGACGCCACCGCGCGAGACAAAGGGGTGATCCTCACCGCGTACGCGCAGGGCCGCCTCGATCGGGAGTCGATCGCCCGCCTTCTCCACCCGGCGATCGCCGACGAAGACGTTGCCGGCGAGAATCAGGGCCTGGGCGCGTGCGCGGCTCGGCGCGAGCCCGTGCTCGACCAGAAGCAGATCTGCGCGCTGCTTGTCCTTCGCCACGGCCACGAGGGTAGCAAGCAACTGGGGATCACGGCTGACCGATAGGCTCCGGGTACCGGTCATGAGGGCTAGGCAGGGCCGGTCAGTGCGCGTATGGTCCCTAGCTCGCTTGGAGGCGACTGATGGCCGAAGGTCTCAACAAGGTGATGTTGATCGGCAACCTCGGGCAGGATCCCGAGTTGCGCTACACCCAGAGCGGCACCGCCGTGCTCAACCTGCGGCTGGCGACGAACCAGCGCTGGAAAGACCAAAGCGGCGAGTGGAAGGACCGCACCGAGTGGCACTCGGTCATCGTCTGGGCCAAGCGGGGCGAAGCCCTCAACAAGATCCTCAGCAAGGGCAGCTCGATCTACGTCGAGGGCCGCCTGCAAACGCGCAGCTGGGAAGACAAGAGCGGCAACAAGCGCTACACGACCGAGATCGTGGCCGAGGACGTGATCTTGCTCGGCGGTCGCGGCGGCGGCGGCGGTTACAGCGACGGCCCACCCCCACCGTCGGATGACTACAACCAGGGCGGCGGTGGCGGCGGCAGCGGTGGCGGCGGCGGCGGCGGCGGCGACTTCGGCGACGACGACATTCCTTTTTCGTCGCTCTCTATCGTCGGGTCTCCGACCCGACCCGGTGAGAGGGCACGCGACCTCTCCCCCCGTCCGGCAAAGCCGGCCGGGGCCCCCC
>JAPPOT010000392.1 GCA_028817855.1 Myxococcales bacterium | reverse complement strand
CCGAGATGATGCGCTAGAATCCTCGCGCTGCGAGGACTCTAGGGATGGCTGCGCGGTCCGGGGGAGAGGCGGAGCTCGAAGGCGAGGGTGGTGGTGGGCTCGGGGATGTCGGCGCGGCGCACGCTGCCCTCGGTGTCGGTGAGCTCGAAGAAGTACTCGAGGGCGTGGACGAGGGCGGCCACGTAGGCCGGGTGCTCGAGGCAAAGGGGGGGTACAGCGGTAAACAGGATCGTGGCGGAGACGTCGTCGGCGCGCGGCACCTCCATGCGGCCGGTGTCGCGGAAGGCGAGACGGTAGACGCCTGGCGCCCAGCGCGCGACCTGGGGCGGACGCAGGCCAAAGGTGTCGATCGCCATGCGGATGACGCGGTTCCACACCGGCGACTGAGACGCCATGCGCATGGTGTCGTGTACGAGCGCGCGCAGGCCAGCCGAACCGCCGTGCTCTGCAGCCGACGCGCTCATCGACAGCAGGTGGGCGAGCGGCAGCCAGGCCAGCCCGCGGGCGCGCTCGATCGCCTCGAGCTCGGTCGCGAGGTGGGCCCGGGCCTGATCCTGCAAGGCCGGCTCCGCGCGCTCGAGGGCACGCAGGCTCAGCTTCAGAAAGTGGGCGCGCACGGCGGGGTCACGCGGCATGGCGCCCGCTCAGCCCGACGGGATCTGGGGCGAGAGCTGCCGGTGCACCCAGAGCAGCTGCGCGCCGGGATAGAGCAGCATGTAGGGCAGCACCAGCGCGGTGATGAGCACGAGCGTGCGGCCATCGTAGAGGCGCGGGCCCTGCGCGATGATCAAGTAGCTCGCGGCGATCGCGAGGGCGAGCGCGGCGACGAGGCCGACGAACATGCCCGCGCCGGCGGCGACCCGCAGCGCCTGTAGCCGCCAGGAGCTGGCGCGCACGAGACCGACCGCTGAGACCAACATCAGGCCCGCGAGCGCGAGCGAGGGCAGGTCCAGGATCCAGGAGCGCACCGGCCAGCCGACCAGCACCGCCAACACGATCACCAGTGCGATTGCGCCGTTGCCCAGCGCAAAGCTCCAGGACACGAGCGATCGATCCCCGGACATCGCGCCGCATCATGCCGCGCGTCCCGGGATCGGGCAATGGCGGATCACGGCTGCGACCGGCGTGCGATCGCCAGCACCTTGTTGTGGGGCCCCGCAACGCCGAGCACCGCACGGGTGAACGGAGCGATCGCTCGCGCTGCACTTTCCGACCGGGTTAGCCGCGTCAGGTAGCTCTCGTGCGGCAGCGCGAGCTCGTGAAAAGTTTTGAGACTTGTAACGCAGAGGCCCGCACGCTCGAGCGCGGCCTGGACCTCGCTGCTACTCAGGATCTGCTTGTGGCCGTAGTCGTGGGCCGCGTAGAGCAGCTCGAGCAGGCGCGTATAGCGGCCCCCCGTTGCGCGGTAGGCGAGCTCCCCGAGCCGATGGAAGGCGCCGTCGCGGCAGGGCGTGTCGAGCAACAGGACCCCGCCGGGACGCAGCAGGCGGGCGCACGCGGCCAGGGTCGCGTCCGGCTGGTTCACGTGCTCGAGGACGTCCCACAGGGTGATGGCGTCGTAGCGCCCGGTGTGGGCATCGGCGCGCGCGTGCTGCTCGGCGGTGGCATGGTGCACCGTCAGGCCGCGCTCGCGGGCATAGCGCAGATTGCGCATGTCCGGCTCGAGCCCGGTCGCGCGTGCGCCGCGCTGCTGGGCACGCAGCATCAGCCCGCCGGCGCCGGGTCCCAGGTCCAGCAGCGCACACCCACCCAAGCTGCCGAGCTCGCGCTCGATCAGGGCCAGCTGGCGCTCGACGCGGCCGGCGTCCGCGCCCAGCTGCTCGCGCAGGTAGCGCCGGTGCTGCTCGGTCAGCGCGCGTGGCTCGGCATCCACGAGGCCCGGCTCGGGATCGAGGTGATCGGTGAAGGTCAGGCCCGAGCGCGACCGGTAAACCGTGCAGGCGGGCAGCTCGAAGGCCGGCACGCGGCCGGCCACATCGCGCTTTTCTTCATCAATTCCAGCCATTGCCGGCCCAGCGTCCATCCCATGCCGCCGTGCCCCGAGCGCAGCGGCGTCCAACCACTCGAATCGTCGAGGTTTGCTCAGCAGCGAGCGCGCCCACAGGGCCCACCGCAGGCGTAGCAGAGCTACGTCGAGGATGGGACCGAGGACACTGAGCCGAGCAATCGCCTGGGCCGCGATCGAGCGGACAAGAACGCAGGCGAAGCCGCTGCTGGGCGAACCTCGGCGATTCCCTCTCAGCATGGCGCCCACATGAAAAACTAAGGCAGTCGGCTCAAATTGTCGTGGCGCGCTGCGCCACTTCTGGTACCCCGTAGCCCTGCATGGAGACGGTGGTTTCGACCCCAGCTCCGGACGAGGGTCGGTCCGGCTGGCGGCTGTTGGGACGTACGGTCTGGGAGCAACGCGGCGGCATCGCCCTGGGGGTGACCGCCGGGCTGTGCTGGACCGGCGGCAAGGTGGCGGTACCGGCGCTGGTGCGCCAGGCGATCGACCGCGGCATTGCGAGCGGCTCGAGCGAGGAGGTCGCCCGCTGGGCGCTGTGGATCGGCCTGTCGGGGTTGGTCGCGGCCATCTTCACCGGGCTGCGTCGCTACCTCGCCTTCTATGAGGCGCGCAAGGCCGAGCGGCGCCTGCGCAACCGCATGTTCGCCCACATCCAGGCGCTGCACTTCGCCTACCACGACCGCATGCAGACCGGTCAGCTGATGAGCCGCGCCAACACCGACCTGCAGGCGGTGCAGGGGATCGTGACCATGATCCCGCTGACGATCTCGAACCTCATGGCGGTGGTGGCGGCGACCGTGATCATGCTGTCGATCCACCCGCTGCTCGCGCTGTTGGCGCTCGGCACGCTGCCCTTCGTCAACGTGCTAGGCAAGCGCTTCTCCTCGCGCCTGCACCCGGCCGTGCGCGGGCTGCAGGAGGAGTCGGCCCAGCTCGCGAGCGTGGTCGAGGAGTCGGTCGCGGGCGTGCGTGTGATCAAGGGCTTCGGGGCCGAGCGCGTGCAGCACAGCCGACTCTCGAAGGAAGCCGACGACGTCTTCGGCATGGCGATGCTCGCGGCCCGCGTGCGCTCCACCTTCCTGCCGGCCATCGAGCTGGTGCCGAACCTGGGCCTGATCGCGGTGCTGGCCTACGGCGGACACCTGGTGCTGGCCGGTCAGCTGACCATCGGCACGCTGATCATGTTCAACTTCTTCGTGCTCTTCCTGGTCAACCCACTGCGCATGCTGGGGCAGATCATCGCCCAGGCCCAGCGCGCCGCGGCGGCCGGTGAGCGCGTCTCGGCCGTGCTCGCGACGGCGCCGGCGATCGCCGACCCGGACCAGCCCAGGCAACTGCCGGAGCTGTCCCAGGGCGCACCGCGCGGGGCCGTACGCTTCGAGGGTGCGCGCTTCGGCTACGCGGGTGAGGGCGACGCCCAGGTGCTCGGCGACTTCGACCTGCGCGTGCCGGCCGGTGCCTCAGTGGCGATCGTGGGTGCGACCGGCTGCGGCAAGAGCACGGTCGCCAAGCTGATCCCGCGCTTCTACGAGCTCGACGCGGGAAGCGTCTCGATCGACGGCGTGGACGTGCGCGAGCTCGCGCTGTCGGACCTGCGCAGCAACGTGGGCCTGGTCTTCGAGGACACCTTCCTCTTCAGCGACACGATCGCGGCCAACATCGCCTTCGCCGATCCGGACGCGGAACGAGCCCAGATCGAGCGCGCAGCGCGGCTGTCGGGTGCCCACGACTTCATCGTGGAGCTGCCCGAGGGCTACGACACGCCAATCGGCGAGCGCGGCTTCTCCCTGTCGGGCGGCCAGCGCCAGCGCATCGCGATCGCGCGCGCGATCCTGGCGGACCCACGGGTCCTGATCCTGGACGACGCGACCTCGTCGGTGGACCCGGAGAAGGAGCACGAGATCCGCGAGGCGATGGCGGAGGTGATGCGCGGGCGCACCACGATCGTGATCGCGCACCGCCCGGCCACCGTGGCGCTGGCCGACCGGGTCGTGCTGATGGCCGACGGCCGCATCGTCGCGGAGGGCACCCACGCCGAGCTGCTCGAGCACAGCGAGGCCTATCGCCAGGTGCTGGCGGCCTCCGAGCCGGGAGGGCGGCATGGCTGAGCCCGAGCTGCCGCCGCGCAATCCCGGTGAGGACATGCCGCTGCCCGCCGTGATCCGCCGCGTGGCCCGGCACCTGGTGCCGCAGAAGAAGCGCGTGCTGCAGGCGATGGCCCTGATCGTGAGTTGGACCGGGCTCGCCCTTGCGGGGCCGTACATCATCAAGGTCGCGATCGACGACGGCATTGAGGTGGGCGACGCGCAGATGCTCAACGTCGCCATCGGCGCCTACGTGGCGGTCAAGCTGTTGTCCTTCCTGGTCCACCGCCGGCAGATCCTGATGCTCAGCCGCGTGGGCGAGACCTTCCTGCGCGACCTGCGCGTGCGCGTCTTCGCCCACCTGCAGCGGCTGTCGATGCCCTTCTACGACCGCAACAAGGCCGGCGTGCTGGTCTCGCGCATGACCAGCGACGTGGACTCGCTCCAGGAGCTGGTCCAGACCGGGCTGATGATGCTGGTCAGCAACGGGCTGCTGTTCGTGATGTCGGCGATCGCCCTGAGCCTGATCTCGTGGCAGCTAACGCTGGTGTGCCTGGTGGCGGTGCCCTTCGTGGTGCTCGCCAGCGTGCGCTTCGCGCGGCGCTCGCGCGTGACCTACACGAACGTGCGTGACCGCATCGCCAACACCCTGTCGCGCCTGCAGGAGGGCATCACCGGCGTGCGCGTGATCCAGGCCTACGCGCGCGAGCAGGGCGAGAAGGACCGCTTCGCGGTGGCCAACCACCAGCTGTTCGACGCCCACGTGGCGGCGGCGCGGCTGCAGGGCTGGTACCTGCCGGTGATCGAGCTGGCGGGCACCGGCACGACGGCGCTGGTGGTGCTGGTCGGCGGCTACATGGTGCACGAGGGGCTGTCGACCCTGGGCACCGTGACTTTCTTCATCCTGACGTTGATGAACCTCTTCGAGCCGATCCAGCAGTTCGCCCAGCTCTTCAACCAGGTCCAATCGGCCAGCGCGAGCCTGCGCAAGCTCTTCGGCCTGCTCGACACCGAGCCGGACGTGCCCGAGGCGAAGGCCAGCCGCCCGCTGCCCGACGACGGTGCGATCGAGGTGCAGGACGTGTCCTTCCGCTATCGCGCCGAGGGCAACTACATCCTGGACGCGGTCTCGCTCTCGATCGCGGCGGGCGAGCGCCTGGCCCTCGTCGGACCGACGGGCGCTGGCAAGTCGACGCTGGCGAAGCTGATCGCCCGACTCTACGATCCGAGCGCGGGAAGCATTCGCGTCGGCGGGGTGGACCTGCGCGAGGCCAGCACCGCGAGCCTGCGAGAGCGCATCGTGGTGGTCCCGCAGGAGGGCTTCCTCTTCAACGCGAGCATCCGCGAGAACGTGCGCATCGCGCGCGGGGAGGCGAGTGACGCGGAGGTGGAGGCGGCGCTGTCGCGCATCGGCATCCTGGAGCGCTTCCGCGCGCTGCCCGAGGGGCTCGACACCGAGGTCAACGAGCGCGGCTCGCGCCTGTCGGCCGGCGAGAAGCAGCTGGTGTCGCTGGCGCGCGCTGCGCTGGTCGACCCGGCGGTGCTGGTGCTCGACGAGGCCACCTCGAGCCTCGACCCCGGCACCGAGGCGCTGGTCGAGGGCGCCATGAACCGGCTGATGGAGGGGCGCACCGTGATCGTGATCGCCCACCGCCTCTCGACCGCAGAGCAGGCCGACCGCGTGGGCGTGGTGGCAGGCGGCACCCTCGCCGAGCTCGGGCCCCACGAGCAGCTGGTCGCCGAGGGTGGCCACTACGCCGCCCTCTTCGCCACCTGGCAGGGCGGCCTGACGCGCGCGGCCTCGTAAGGCCGGCGCGACCACGGCGGTGGTGCGAGGACCCACGGTCCCGGTGGGGAACCACGAGAGGCGCGCGAGATGGGCCGCGGCACGATCCCTGCAAGAGCACGGGGCATGACGGAACACGATTCCTCGATTCTCCGCCGCGCCGTCTACTGCGCCGTCTCGTTGCTGGTGCTCGGGTGCGCAGCTGCCGTGCGCGCGGAGCCCCCGACTCCAGACAGCGCTGCCGCTACCATGCGCGCGACCGGGGGCACCGGCGCGAACCCGGGCGAGATGGACGAGGTCGCGGTCCCGAGAGCGGAAGCCGAAGAGAAGACCGACGGGCGCGGCGCAGCGCGAGTCGCCATCGAGCTTCCCCCGCTGCGCGTGAGCGCGAAGTCAGCCGACGCGGCCGCTCTCCGCGCCACCCTCGCCGAGCATGTGCGTACCCTGCACGACTGCTACGCGCGCGCGCAGCGTTCCGACCGCAGCCTGCGCGGCGCCGTGCGCGTGCAGCTGCACCCGAGCGCGCGCGGCATCGACCTGCGCGTGGAAGACGCGAACCTGGGCAAGCGGCACCTGCTGCGCTGCCTGCGGCGGGAGCTCGGCCCCTTCCGGTTGGTCCCGAAGCTCGAGGCGGCCACGAGGGGCGCCCACCTCGTGGTGCTCGGCCCTGCACGCCAGAGCTGACCCTGCCGCTGCACTTGCCCTTGCCCTGCTCGCCGGATCGCTCGGTCCGTTCGGGCAGGGGCACAGGCAGGACGGCGAGAGGACTGGCGTGGTGACTCCACGGCATGGGAGGTAGCACCCGGCCCTGCACCCCACGCCACCATCTTCAGTCGGCGAAGATCGGGTAAGCTCCCGCCCATGCGGACCCCGAACGACATGATCCTCGCCGACATGATGACCGCCCACGCCGAGGCCAACCCGGACCTGGACGTCCTCACGTTCGAGGGTGCCGGGGTGCGCGAGGACGAGGTGCGCAGCAACAGGATGCTGGTGGACAATGCCCACCGCATCGCCCGGGCGCTGATCGATCGCGGCATGGAGGTGGGCGACCGCTTCGCCCTCCTCATGCAGAACCACCCCGAGTTCGTCGAGACGATGATCGCGGCGTCGATCACCGGCTGCGTCTTCGTGCCGGTCGATCCGCGCACGCGCGGGGACAAGCTCGCGTACACGCTCAACAACTCCAACTGCAAGGGCATCGTCTGCGCCGACTATGCGCTCGCCCAGGTGGACGCGGTGCGCGACAAGACGCCGGAGCTGAAGTGGGCGCTCGTGCTGGAGAGCGACGAGGAGAGCGCCCTGCCGATCGCCGACTGCGCGATCGCCGAGTCCCTGACGCCGATCCTGGCCGCCGAGGTGGAGCCGGTCGAGATCCGCAGCAACAGCCCCGAGGACGCCTTCGAGATCATCTACACCTCGGGCACCACTGGCGACCCCAAGGGCGTCGTCATGAACGTCGGGCGCTTCTGCGCCTCCTCGATGGTGGCCCTGCTGGTCCAGTGGGCCGAGGACGAGCGTCCCTACACAGGCCTGTCCCTGACCCACGGCAACGCCCAGCTGCTGACGCTCTCGCCGATCCTGGCGCACCAGAAGCGCGGGGTCTTCAGCCGCAAGTTCACCAAGTCGCGGCTGTGGGACATCTGCCGCAAGTACGGCTGCACGGTCTTCAATCTCCTGGGCGGCATGACCACCGCCATCTACAGCGAGCCACCGAGGGACAACGACGCCGACAACCCCGTGCGGCGTGTCTTCAGCGCAGGCATGCCGGCCGGGATCTGGGAGCGCTTCGCCAAGCGCTTCGACGTCCAGGTGATCGAGGGCTACGGCGCGGTCGAGGGCGGTTTCGCCATGAACAACGGCGACGGCCCGGTCGGCAGCTTCGGCAAGCCGATCGGGATGGAGATGAAGATCGTCGACGACGACGGCAACGAATGCGGCCCCGGCGTGCCCGGCGAGCTGATCTCGCGACCGCTCGGAGGCAAGGCCGAGGTGGAGTACTTCGGCAACAAGGAAGCCTCCGAGAAGAAGACCTGGGGCGGATGGCTGCGCAGCGGCGACGTCTGCCACACCGACGAGGACGGCTGGTTCTACTTCGACTACCGCAAGGGCGGCGGCATCCGTCACAACGGCGACTTCGTCAATCCCGGCTTCGTCGAGGCGGTGGTGGCCGAGCACCCGGCGGTGACCGACGTCTTCGTCTACGGCGTGACGGCAGCGTCCGGCGCGCCCGGTGAGAAGGACGTGGTGGCGGCCATCGTGCTGGCCGAGGGTGCGACGCTCGACGCGCCCTCGATCTTCGCCCACTGCCGCGAGGGCCTCGAGCCGAACTTCGTGCCCAGCTACCTGCAGGTGGTCAACGAGATCCCGAAGACCGCCTCCGAGAAGCCGCAGGAGCGCTTTCTGATCACCGCCTTCGAGGGCGACCGTTCCAACATCCACACCGAGTAGGACCCATGCGAAGCTTGTTGATCGTGATCGTGTGCGCAGGACTGATGGCCTGCGCTGGACAGGGATCCGCGGCCGAGTCGGCTTCGGGCAGCACCGCGGCATCCGCCGCCGAGCGGGAGGCGACCGAGGTCGCACAGCGCTACCTGGAGCGCATGGTCGCGCTGGACGCGCCCGGCTGCGCGGCGCTCATGCACCCGGAGGCGCTGGCCCAGCTGCGCGCGCTTTTCACGCCGCTCTTCGAGATGGAGGGCGGGGCCGAGGCGCTCCAGATCTTCGCAGGCATCGACACCCTCGAGGCCTTCCAGCAGGCGAGCGACACCGAGGTCTTCGCGGCCTTCCTGAAGGGCGCCGCCTTCGCCAACCCGGACCTGGCCGAGGTGATGCGCACGTCCAAGAACCACATCCTCGGCGTGGTGCTCGAGGGCGAGGACATGGCCCACGTGGTCTACCGCACCGAGGTGGTGGTCGCCGGCACGTCCGCCTCGGCGGTGGACAGCATGAGCATGCGACGCGGACCGGACGGTTTCCGCCTGGAGATGTCGGGCGACCTCGAACAGGTCGCGCAGCAGCTGCGCGCGGCGCTGGCCGCGGGCATGGCGGCGGACTCCGAGTAGGTTCAAATCCTCCCCACCGCCTTCCCGAATCCACCCGCTCCACTACTCCAGAGGCCTTCCTCGCACCACGGCGGTGCGACGAGGCCCGGGACCGGCCCCTTCCGAGTGCGGGTCCCCAACGAGAGCACCGCAGTGCTACGGTCACGCCCATGGCAAGCCGAAAGCGCATGCACGAATGGGGGATGAGTGTTCGGCACCGGGCGGGCCAACTCCACACGGCGTTGGGTCGCGCGTGCGACCCACTCGCGACGGGCGAGCTATCGCCCGAGGATGAAAAGCACCTCCAGCTCCTAGTCGCGGCCGCTTGCGAGGAGTTCACGCGGGATCGCAGACCACCGATGTCCCTTGAATTGTCGCGCCTGCTTTACGCCCATCAGAGTGGGGATCCCGAGGAGTACCCTGTCATCGAGCTTCCCCCCGAAACCAGGCGGGCGCCGCCCAAGCTTGCGGATGCGTATGAGAGCGCGGACGCTGAGATTCCAAACACCTTGTACGAGTATCGCGACGGTGGCCGCACCAAGACGATTCGGGCAGGCTCTGCCACGCTCGCGGTGCTAGCAGTCCTGGCCCAGCGAAGCGGCGTCCCCGACCTCACCCACGAACAGGTCGCGTGGGAGATCGCAGGCGACACTGTCGCACGGGGCCGCTTCCGAAAAAAGCAAGTCACTGCTTCACTGACAGGCTGACCAGATCAGCGCGCTCGCCGCGGACGCACACGAACTGCGCGAGAGATTCTTCAAGCAGGTGCTCGGTGACGTCTAGCCGCCGAAGCGACTCAGCAGCGACTCGCGAAGGCGATGGTACTGCATCAGGTAGACGGCGAGGCCACCGTGGACGACATGCGCTACCGCCGAGCGTGCCTCGGGGCTGCGAAGTTGGGACTTCGTGGGCGAGTCGAACTCGGGGTGATAGAGGCCGGCGTGAATGACCACGGAGAGTCCCTGTGACAACTCGCTGCGAAACGCCCTGGTCGAAACTTCGTTGAGCACGCCCCCGGCATCGACCTCCTTGAAGGCGCGGCGCATGCCTTCCCAGAATCCGCGCTCGTGCGACCCGCCGTCCGGCGTCAATCCCTGGCTCACGTAGGAGCGTACCTTTCCGTTGCCTTCCTGGGCCCAGGCTAGCGCGACGTCGACGTCGACCTTCTTGTGCCTACCGCGCAGCCGGAGGACATCCTCCACGATGGGAGGCCGGGTTCCCAAGAGGGTCTCGCAGTACGTGCCGAGCCCGTCACCGCCAGCGAGCGTGGTTCCCTGGAACGTCACCGTGAGGTCCGGATTGAGGAACGCCACCTCCTGCAGGCGCTCGGTCACCAGCGCCTCGTCGCAGCGACATCCTATGAGGATGTCCGAGTCCGGCACGAACTGAATCGTGGTCCCCGAGTCGTTGCAGGTGCCCAGCTCGGTAAGCGGACCCGTGGGTCGCCCGCGCGCGAACTCCTGCCGGTAGTGAATGCCGTCGCGCTTGACGTCCGCTCTGAGAGATTCTGAAAGCGCGCACACCGGAGCGAGACCGATCCCATGACGGTCGATCGCAATGTGGACGTGAGGGAAATGCTCGTCCGCCGTCGCACCGGCATGCAGCTCGGTGAGAACGGTCTCCAGGTACGTCCGACCGTCCGGACGCTGATGTACTGGTATGCCACGACCGTCGTCGGAGACCCTCGCTTCATCGCCCTGGACGACGACGTCCCGTCGGCGAGCGTGCCCACCGAGATGTTGGTCGAGCGCGTTGGCGACGACTTCCCACAGCATGTGGTGGAGGCCGCTGCCGTCGTCGACGCCGCCGACGTACATCCCCGGCCGCCGGCGCACTGCCTCGATGCCATCGAGGACTTCGATTCCCCCCACTTCTGCCACTCGCTCCCTCCGGCACGGCGAAACAGAGTCCGAGGACCCGTGCGTCGAGCAATGAGGATAACACCCGATAGCCCCGACAGCAGGGGTTGCAACGCCCGGGGAAGTTGCCCTTGGAAGCCAAGGCAGCAGTCGGCTGGATCTGGCCCGGCGCCTCGCGTAGCGCGTTCGAGCCCGCGGGCGAGCGGGGACGTCCCGAGTGAAGGTGTCATGGAACCGCTCACCGGCGTGGCACCGCGCGCCGGATCGGGCATGAGCAAGGGATATCAAGACGGTGCCACTGGGCCGTTGTAGAACCGGTCTGGGATGACGGACCAGATCGAGAGGGTTGCAAGCGCGCTCGAGTGGATGGAAGCGCACCTGGTGGAACCGCTCACGCACGAGCAGGTGGCGCGGCGCGCGGGCATGTCGCGCTACCACTTTCACCGGGTCTTCCGTGCCCTCACCGGCGAGACCATCGGCGCATACCTGCGCCGCCGGCGCATGAGCCATGCAGCCTTCGAGCTCGTGGGCACCCGCCGGCCGATTGTCGAGATCGCGTTCGACGCGCAGTTCGAGTCCCAGGAAGCCTTCACGCGCGCCTTCAGGGCGCAGTTCGAGACCACGCCCGCGCGCATGCGCGCGACCGGGCATGTCGGAACGCGGGTCGCCTTGCGGCTGACGCTGGCCGACCTGGAGCACAGACAGGAGGGAGTGACGATGGAACCCCAGTACAAGGACGTGGGAGCGCTCACGCTGATCGGGCTCGGCCTGCAGGTCGAGGATGACGGCCCCAAACCGAACCCGGAGATCAGCGCGCTGTGGAGCCGCTTCTTCGAACGCATCGACGCGATCCGCGGCAAGAAGGGTACGGCTCACTACGGCGTCTGCCTGCCGCAACACGCCGACTTGCCGCGAGGCAACGGCGAAGGCTTCGTCTACCTCGCATCCACCGCGGTCGAGCCCGGCACGCCCGCACCCGAAGGCATGATGCGAGTCGAGCTGGCGCCGGCGCACTACGCGGTCTTCACCCATCGCGGGCCCCTGCAACGGATGGGCAAGACGATCAGCTACATCTGGGGCACCTGGCTGCCCGCCCAGGGCATCAAGCCCACCGGACCCGACTTCGGCTACTACGACGAACGGTTCCGTCCGGACACCCATCCGGGCTCCGAGAACAGCGAGCTCGACTTCTACATCCCGGTCTGAACGGAAGGGGGGGGCAAGCACTCCCTCGCTGCTTCAACGCAGGTCAAGCGCGTACTCGTTGCTGCCGTACGCTTCGCAGAACGCTTCTTCGTCGCCCTGATGTACGGGATCGGCTTCGATGACGGCGGAGCGCAGCGCATCCCAGACGATGGCGGGACCATTGGCGCCGAAGCCGGCGATGTCGGCATGTAGGACGACCTGGTGCTGCTCGCGCAGCTGAACTCTCCACCGATCGTGCCACGGGAGACCGATCTCGCGCTCGAACAACTCGAGGCATTCCGCTCGCATTCTCTCAGCCAGTGATGCCATCCATGTTCCATACTGCCACGAAAGCCAGCGGCCTAGCCCAGCTCGACCTCACGGTCGATGCCGATGATCAGCTTGGACCGGTACATCGGGGCCACAACGGCTCCAAGCAGCGTTTCTGTGATATCCGTGGGGTCAGCACCTGGGGTGCGACAGCATGGTGGACAGGAAGACGTACAGCGGCGATTGGAAGCTCTGCTCGGAGCGAAGCTCGGCGAGCTCGATGCGGAAGAGACGCCGGAGGGGCTGCTCGGGGTACTGACGAGCGACGATACCGAGATGCGACTTTCCGAAATGTTCGCCATCGGACGAAGGGGGTCAGCAGCGGGAACCGCTGTCTTGGTGGCGACACTGAGCGACGAGGACCCACGGGTGCGCCGCATCGCAGCGACCAACCTGGGCGAAATCACGGACTCTCCAGCAGTGGTACCCGCGTTGGTAGGGGCTCTCCAGGACGAGGATGCTCTCGTTCGCGGCACTGCCGGGGGTAGTCTCATTGCGCTGTCCAACCCTGAGTGCGTCTCCGTCGTGATGCGACTGCTGGACAGCGAGGAGGAGGCGGTCGCGGGGGAGGCTGCTAGGGTCCTCGGCCGCCTTCGCTCCAACGCTCCGGGAGTCGTACCCGCTCTGTTGGCCAATCTTGGACGCCTCGACGAGGCTCGGCTGGCCCTGGTGCAGTTTGGCGAGCCCGCGATCATGGGCCTGGTCGCTGCGCTCGACAGCGCGGACGAGCAGGTGCGTGTTGCTGCAATAGACGCACTTGGCACGATTCACAGCCGCGCTGGCGCACGAGTTCCGAGGCCTGCCCATGAAGCTCCGGGCCGCGTGTCGAGGAGCTTCGCGGCGTCATCGCCTGACTGGATTGGTGTGCAGCTTCCTTCATTGCCCGATTCGCTCAGTGCTCTCTTGCATGCCCAATCCGATCCGAGCACGGACGTCCGGGTCCAGCTCGCGCAGGCGTTGTACCAGGCTGGGCTTCAAGCGGATGAGCCTGCCGTTGTCCCGGCCCTCCTCGCGATGCTCGATGACGAGGGCGATGGGGTCCGAGACCAAGCCTTGAGGAGCCTGGAGGTCCTCGGATGGGCTGGGATACGAAACGGATGGAAGCCAGCGCTCGCTGAGGCGCTCGCAGAACAGGCGACTCCGCGGCTCCTCCGTCTCATGGAAACCCTTGCCGGGCATGACCATCAGACCGCCGACCTCGTTGGAAGCGCGTTGATCGGCCTGGGCGCAACCGCGGCCTCTTCCTTGGTAGAAGCACTGGCGAGCCGCAACTATCAGACCCGGTTTCAGGCTGCCAGGGCGCTTCACTTCCTCCCTGTTGACTCCATTCCCGTCCTCGACATAGCCCCGGCACTGATCGCGGCGCTGGAGGAAGACTCGCCCGTTCGAGCGTATGCGGCCGCCACGCTGCGTTTCATGGGCCCTGAGGTCGCAAGGCTGGTACCCGAGCGTTGGCAGGAAACGGTTGCCGAAGCGTGGATTGATACCAGAGGCGGTTGTGACGTCCTCGGTTGAGCTTCGAACCACCGTGGCGGCATGACGCGGGGTGGCCGCGGTCGCGGATGGGTCGTGTTGGTGCTGGCCTGTGCGTGCAGCACGCCCACGGCAAAGCCGCAGGGTTCCGCGCAGCGATGCGGCCCATGCACCCGCGGGGACGGACGACCCCGTCTGCGAGGGCCCCTGGGCGCCTCCGACCTGAGCTTCAAGCCCACGGCCCAATTTGACCTGGAGCTCGCAGCACAGGAGCTCGTGAAGGGCGCTCTCGGCAAGCATGAGACACCCGTGACATGGCGGTACGAAGAAGCCATGACCCACGGGTTCGAAGGGACGCGTACGACGTTGCGCGTCGAGATCACGCTCCTGCGAGGTCCGTGCACGTTCGACAACTGCGAGACCTATGCGGCGGACTGGATGGTCTACGAGTGCACACCCGAGCTCCGCATTCCGGTTCATGTCGAGGCCACGACCGACGACGGGGCGGTGGCGATGGAGGGGGACTCGGAGCTCGTCGTCACGTCCGCGAATCACGTCACGCTGGAGCTGCGCGGCACCCAACGAGGCACGCTTCACGTCCGCGAGCTCCGGGAAGCGGGCACGGTCGTGAACAGCTTCGGGATCGTGCTGGGCTTTCGCCCGGGCCGAACCATTGTGGGCGCCATCGGTGGCGGCTACCGATGCGGAGGTGAAGGCTGCATGCACATTGCCTACGCCTACGCCTGTTTCCCCGACAAGCCGCCCTTTCGTCCCGACAGGTTCGTCTTCGGAGCGTGCTGGTCGAGCGGCGCCATCCCGCCTCCGTAGCCACCGCGAACCGACACTTGATCGGGGTGTGCTGGCAAGCTGTTCAATTTTGCTCGAGGACGTCCGCCGGTCGGCCCAGCTCGACCTCGCGGTCGATGCCGATGGCGTCGAGCAGCTCGTCGTCGTGGCTGACGATGAGCAGGCCGCCGCGATAGGCACGCAGGATCTCGGTGAGGGCAGCGATGCCCACGAAGTCGAGCTGGTCGGTGGGCTCGTCGAGCACGAGCAGCTCGATGGGGGGGCGGCGCTGGAAGAGGGCGATGAGGGCCGCGCGGACGCGCTCGCCCGGGCTCAGCGTGGCGAGCGGCCGCTCCGCCAGCGCGAACGGGAAGCGGTGGGCCGTGAGCAGGCCCGCGACCGCCTCGGCGCCGTGCATGCCGCACTCGATCGCCAGGTAGGAGAGCAGGCTCTGCTCGAGCATCCAGTTGGCGCCGCCCTGGGCGACGTAGCCAAGCGCCTCCGGTCGGCGCACGACCTCGCCTTGCGGCGGCAGGCGGCCTCCTGTCAGAAACTCGAGCAACGTGGTCTTGCCGCTGCCGTTGTCGCCGCGAATCGCCGTTCGCTCGCGCAGGGCATCCAGGCTGAGACCGTGGAAGAGGGTGGTGCCGCGGTCGTCGACTGCAGCCAACCCGCGGGCCTGCACGACCGGCCCGCGCTCGAGCGCCGGCTCCGGGAGCTCGGGAAGTGCCACCTGGAGCGGAAGCTGCACGCTCAGCGCCCGCCGGGTGGCCTTGGCCCAGGTGCGGGCGGCGCCGATCCGGACCTGCTGCAGGGCGGCGCGTTTGCCCTGGCTCTCCTGTGCGTAGCTGCGGTTTTCGTTGAGCAGGGACCGGGAGGTGCGCCTGCGCACTTCACGCGCGCGACCCAGGTTCTTCTTGCGCTGGCGACGACGGCCCAGGATCGCGTTGTGGCGCTCGCGCTCGGCCAGGCGGTTTAGGTTGCGCACGTAGACCTGCTGGCGCGCCGCCTCCTCGTGCTGTAGCTCCGCGACGAGCGCATCGAAGCCGCCCTCGAAGGCGCGACAGCCCGACTCGGCCACCACGCAGAACTGGTCGAAGCCGCGCAGCAGGCGACGGTCGTGGGAGACCACGAGTAGACCACCGCGCCACTCGCGCAGCCAGCCCGCGAGCCAGGCGATGCCGCTGCGGTCCAGGTCCTGGGTCGGCTCGTCCAGCAAGAGCAGGTCGGGGGCCGCAGCGCGCGACTCCTCGAGCGCCTCCCGGCGGCGCTCACCCGGGCTGAGGGCAGCGGTCTGCGGGAGCTCTTGTGGCACCAGCAGGCGCGTGCCGGTGCAGCGCACACTGCCGCCCGCCGGCGACTCCTCGCCCGCGAGCACGCGCAGCAGGGTGGACTTGCCGGCGCCGTTGCGGCCGATCAGCGCCACCCGCTCGCGCGCCATCGCCATGCTCAGCTCGCGCAGCAGCGGCCGCCCTCCCGGAGCGTCCAGGCACAGGCCCCGCGCATGCAGCAGCATCTCGGTCATCTCGCGTCACCTCCGAGCTGCGCGCAACGGCGTGCGATGCGCTCGACCACGTGGGGCTCGCCCTCGATCGTGAAGTGGGTGCCGCGCTCGTCGGCGCGCGTCTCGAGCACGCGGCAGCTGGCGTAGATCTCGCCGATGAGGCCGGAGGCGCGGTAGGGCACGTGGAGCTCGATGCGCTGATTGCCGCTGCGCACGGCCTCCAGCACCGCCTCGCGCAGGCGTGCGACGGCGGCGCCGTCGCGGGCGCTCACCGCCATGTGTGGGTGTCCGTCGCTGAGGCGTGCGAGCCGCTCGGTTTCGAGCTCCCGATCACAGCGGTCCACCTTGTTGAAGGCGTAGAAGCGCGGCAGCTCGTGGGCGTCGAGCCGCTCGAGCACCTCGCGCGTCGTGGCCAGGTGCAGCTCCAGCTCCGGATCGGATGCGTCGAGCACGAGCAACAGCAGCGTCGCCTCGCGCGCCTCGGCCAGGGTCGACTCGAAGCTGGCGAAGAGGCGGTCGGGCAGGCGTCGGATGAAGCCGACCGTATCGCTGATCAGCACGTCGCCCCCGTGCCGCGTCAGACAACGGGAGGTCGTGTCCAGGGTCTCGAAGGGACGGTCGCGCGCCGACAGGCCCGCGTCCGTCAGCGCATTCATCAGCGAGGTCTTGCCCGCGTTGGTGTAGCCCACCAGCGCGATGCGCGCGCAGCCGTCGCGGTGTCGCCGCCGCGCGCTGTCGCTGTGTTTCAGCCCCACGAGGGCGCGTCGCAGGTCGGTCAGCCGCGTGTCGAGACGCCGGGCGAGCAGCTCGGAGGCGGTCTCGCCCTTGCCCTTGCCGCGCATGACGCCGCCCGCCTGCTGATCCATGTTCAGCCCGATGCCGCGGATGCGCGGCCGCAGGTACTGCAAGTGGGCGATCTCGACCTGCAGGCGGGCGCGCCGCGTGGTGGCGTGGCGCTGGAAGACGTTGAGGATCACCGCCTCCCGATCGCAGACGGGAAGACCGGTGGCGTCCTCAAGGTTGCGGGTCTGGGAAGGGGTCAGCTCGGCGTCCACCACCAGCATGTCGGCGCCCGCCTCGCGCGCCTCACCGCCGATGCGCTCGGCCACACCGCTGCCGATCAGCATGCGCGGGTCGGGCCGGACCAGCTCGTAGACCTCGTGGCCCACCACCCGATCCCCCTGGGCCTCCACCAGGCCCAGGATCTCAGCGAGCTGGGCGTCGGCGACCCGGACGCGGCGGCGTGGGTGCACCGACAGCACGTAGCAGGCGTTGCGCTCGGGCGCGTCGCCCGCTTCGATCGGGCCGCGCTGCTGCCAGTGCTCGACCAGGGCGTCCCAGCGCCCTTCGTCTGCGAGGGGAACCTCGGTGTGTTCTTCGATCGGCTTGGAATTGAATCGCATCTTCACGCACCTCAAAAAGGGACGCTCCCGCCGCGGGGGCTGCGCGTGAAGCACATGCGGGGGGAACGCTGTCGAACTCTGGACCCGGGGTCCTGCCCGAAGGCGGACCGGTCGTAACGCGTCGCGGTGGGTGCCCAGGGGGGCGGCCGGCGCAGTCGGAGTCGGACTAGCTGAAGTACGTGATCAACATGTCGAGGAGCATGGTAGCGCCGCGCGGGGGAGGTGCAAGCGGGAAGGTGGGCGCGGGCGCGGGCAGGGGGACGCGGCAGGAGGATGGAGGGAGCCGGCCCCATCGGTTCCGCGCGTTGAGGCCGACCCCCACCTCATCCCATCCTAGCGAGGGCCAGGATCAACTGACGTCACCCCGTGGGGTGACCATGTGCTCAGCCTCCGCGGCGGGACACCAGGCACACCGCGCGTACCGGGCCGTCGATCCCCTTGAGGTGCGCCACGAAGCGCTCGGAGCAGGCGCTGGGCTCGATCCAGCCGCGCGCGATGGCCTCGTCTGCCAGCTCCTCGGTGGTGACCACCTGGCCGGCCTCGGCTTCGCCCTGCAGACGCGCCGCCAGATTGATGTGCTGCCCGAAGTAGTCGAAGATGCCGTTGAAGGTCACGGCGAAGCAGGAGCCCACGTGCACGCCGATCCTCACCCCGCTGCGGTTGGCGTCGGGGTTGTGCGCCGCGAGACCAGCGAAGGCGGCCGGCATCGCGAGGGCGCAGCGCAGGGCCTGCTTCTCGTCGTCGAAGGCGGCCATGATCGCGTCGCCGATCGTCTTTACCAGCGCCCCCTCGTGGGCCTCCACCACGGAGAGCAGCGCCTCGAAATGGTCCTGGACGAGCCGGTAGGCGCGCGCGTCGCCGATCTCGGCGTAGAGCGCGGTTGAGTCCTTGAGGTCGGTGAAGAGCACCGCCACGCGCCCTACCTTGAGGCTCACCCCGGCGCGCAGCACCTGATGATCGAACATGCGCCGGAACTCGGGCACGGTCGCGAGCACATGGGCGGTGGCCGCGAGCTGGCGCGCCTCCTGACGCTCGATCTTGAGGTGCCGCTCGCGGGACGGGCGGTGCGCAACCACCAGCGTGCCTCCCGGCGCGACGCGCAGGACCTCGCTGTCGAGTCGCCGGGCTCCGACCTCGAGGGCGACCTTCTGGGGCGCCGCCGGATCGGCGTGCAGCTTCGCTTCGAGGCCACCGCGTACGAACAGGCGGTAGTCGCCGGGCTCGGCCGGTGCGCTCACCTCCGTGATCCCCTCCGCCGGAAGGATGGCCTGCACGACGACGTGGGGTGTGTTCATGGGACCGCCGATGCAGTAGCGCCCATCGCCCACGGCACGCACGGCGGGCGCGGGCCGGAAGACCGCCTCGACCGCGCGGTCGAGCTCGAGCCCGAAGGAGATGTCGCACAGCTGACAGTGGGCGTCGGCGCCCAGCTGGGCGAGACCATCGACGTGCTCGGCCGTGGTGTGGCAGCTCGGGCAGATCAGATCCCAGCGCAGCTCGAGCAGCCCCGCGACGACCGCGTGCAGGAAGACGCGCAGCACGTGCCGGGACTCGACCTTCCAGCTGCGGGCCAGCTCGAAGGGCCGCATGCGTTCGACGTCCGCATCCGGGGCCGAGGCGATCATCTCGAGCAGGCGCTCCACCACGGCGCCGTCGTCCTCGCCGACCCGCCCCCGCAGGGCGTCCCCATGGCGCATGAGCACGTCGCGGAAGAGGGTGCCCGAAGCCAGCCCATAGCCGGCCTGCTCGCCCGCCACGAGCGCTGCGTCCGCATCGCGCAGCTGCGCGAGCATGCGGCCGATCACACCCGCGGCCTGGAAGCGGGCGATCGGCACCAGCAGCGCGAGCTTGGGCTCCACCACCAGACCGATCGTGACCCGCGTGCCGCCGTCGGCGGTGGGCTCCAGGCGGAAGTAGTTCTCCACACTGCGCAACGCGCCCTTGCGCACGATGCGCTTGACCGCAAACCAGCGCCCCTCCACCCATTCGAAGGGCCGCTCCTCGTACTCCATGGGGAAGCCCGCCGAGACCGTGCGCACCAGGTAGCGCGAGGCGGTCGTGTCGTCGTGGGGCGTGAGGTGGATGGTGTTGAGCCCGACGGCGCGGTTGAGCCGCTCGGTGTCGGCGAGCAGGGACCAGACCGCGCCCGGCGGCGCCTCCAACTCCTGCGAACGTTCGACCTTCACGGCCATCCCCACACCGATCATAGCCCGGCTACTCCGACCATCCGCACATCCTCGCACAACCGCTCGACTCCACAGCGCTTTCGCCCCGGTCGCGGATACGGGCCGTATGCGCTCCACTCACCGACACCCCTGCGCCGACTCTCATCCATCGCTACAGCCGCTTGACCGGGCCTCGCCCCAGCAAGCGGCGGAAGAATCGCATGATGCGAATCAGCCAGAGCACCAGGGCCAGGACCTGCGACACCTTGGCGTCTCGGACCGCGACCTCGATGCGCTCGCCGAGCACCTTCTGGGTCTCCACGCTGTCGTCCCCCTCGAAGTCGATGGCGGCGAAGGCGAGCACCCCGATGATCACCATGCTCATCATCTCCTCGCGGTAGCGCTTCTTGAGTGTGCGGAATGGATAGTCGGTGACGCCCAGCTCGGTGAGCTTGTCGTGGTAACAGCGCAGCAGCTCGTCGGCGTGCGCGCGCCGCAGCTCCGCTCGCATCCCCATGCACAGGATGCGGGTCACGTCACCGATGCCGTGGCGCCCGAAGCCTACGCCCTGCCAGTCGATGAAGGCGAAGCGCCCGCCGTCCTCCGTGGGCAGGAAGATGTTCTCCACGTGCATGTCGTTGTGCGCGAGCGTACGGGGACCGGCTCGGATGTCATCGACCCACTCGTCCTGGTCGAAGACGGTTCCGATGCCGCGGGCCACACGGGCGATGGTGGGGTAGCGGTCGCCGAACTGCGCCACGAACTCGGGCAGGAAGTCCTGGTAGCGGTCGCGCAGCTGGCGGATGGTATCGTCGTCCAGCTCGAGCCAAGGGAGAGCGTCGGTGCGGTTCCACCAGCGGGCGTGAAGCTGCGCGAGCTGCTCCATCACGACGCGCGCCTGCTCGAGCGAGAGTCCACGGTCCACGCCGGGGGAGGCCGCGGGCGCCATGTCCTCGAGCAAGAGCAGGAAGCGCTTGCGCTCCTGGTCGTAGTGGGCCAGGTAGCAGCGCGGGGTGGGCACGCCCACGCGGTCCGCCAGCTCGCGGTAGAAGCGCACCTCGCGCTCGTAGCCGCCCATGTCGGCCATCATCCCGCGCATCACGTCCTGCTCGCTGGCGAACTTGGCGATCAACCGGTGCGGCGTCTCCGGCAGGGGCTCGTCGCACTGCAGCTGGATGCGCGCGAGGTGGCCGGCGAAGCCCTTGCCCTGACCGACCCGCACGTGGGTGAAGGAGCGCACCTGACCCGTGCCGAGCGCGCCGGCGTGGCGCAGGCAGGCGGTGAGCCACGCCGGGGTCACCTCGTCGATGTGCTGCGGCACCTCCGTTCCGGCGGGCGGGGGCAGGCTGGTCTCGAGCGACGCGTCCTTCACCGCTGCAAAGCGTAGCCCGGATTGTTCATGAAGGCGCGCGATGATCGTGCAAGCAATCGGCTTTGCAGGGTCTCGGCGAGCGGAGCGAATACTGCCCGTGTTTGCGACCGAGGCGAAAGCGCTGCGGAGTCGAGCGGTTGTGCGAGGGCGTGTGGATTCGTGAATGATCCGGGCTGGCAGACTCAAGGACGCCGAAAGACCAGGTAGTAGTTCTCCTGCAGGAAGCCCTCTTCCTCACGCACGAGCTCGAAGCCGCTGGCGAGGATCTCCTCGAGCACGGTCTCCTTGGGCGCGCGCACGTGCTTGAGCATGGGCGGGCTGGTCACGCCCTCGATGCGTTCGAAGTCGATCACGACCAGCGTGCCGCCGGGACGCAGCGCGCCCAACACCGAGCGCATGTACGGATCCGGGTATTCGATGTGGTGGTAGACGTTGCAGAGGAAGGCCAGGTCCAGGCTGTCGCCCGCGAGGGTGGTCGCCTGCTCGGTGCCGAGCACCGTCTCCACGTTGGCGAGCCCGGCCTCGCGCACGCGCGCGTCGATCCGCGCGAGGAACTCGGGCACGATGTCGACCGCCTGGACGTGGCCCGTCTCGCCCACCGCGCGGGCGATCGGCAGCGTGAACAAACCCGTGCCGGCACCGATGTCCCCCACCACCATGCCCGGCGACAGGCCCAGGCGCGCGACGATCGCCTCCCGGTGTCGGAACACCTCGCGGCTCTCACCCTCGAAGACCGCGGTCCAGGTCTCGGCCGCGTCCGGGTCGAAGTAGCGGTCGTTGACGCCCGGCCGCAAGCGCTGCGGAGCGGACGCGCAGCCGAGCAGCGCGAGCAGCAGCAGCGGACGCAGGCGGCGGAAGAGTGGGCGGGCCATGGGGCTGGCTAACACGACGCGCGCCAACACTACAGCCGGCGATGTGGGGTAGGGGCGGTCCCCGTCGCACAGGGGCTGGTTCGACGGTCGCGCGTGATACGATCGCTCGGTGGCCCAGACCACCCAGGGCGACGAGCGCGTCGGTGACCGGATCGCCGACAAGTACCACCTGACGCGCCTGCTGGGCAGCGGCGGCATGGGCGCCGTCTACGAGGCCACCCACCAGTTCACGCAGCGGCGCGTGGCGGTGAAGCTGATGCACCCGCAGTTTGCACGCTCGGGGGTGGCAGCCGAGCGCTTCGTGCGCGAGTCCCAGGCGCCCAGCTCGATCGGCCACCCCGGCATCGTCGAGGTGCTCGACGGCGGCTACGACAACGACGGCTCCCTCTACCTGGTGCTCGAGTTGCTGGAGGGCCGCACCCTCTCGGACGATCTGGAGCAAGGTCGGATGGACCCAGACGCGCTCGGGCACGTGATGCTCGAGCTGCTCGACGCGCTGGAGGCCGCACACGCCGCGGGCTTCGTGCACCGGGACATCAAGCCGGAGAACATCTTCCTCGTCGGGATGGACGACGAGCCGCGCGTCAAGCTGCTCGACTTCGGCGTCGCAGGTGTGCTGGCCGACGACGAAGACAACCCGAACCTGACGAAGGCGGGGTCGGTGCTGGGCACGCCCCTCTACATGAGCCCGGAGCAGGCCAAGGGCCGGTCGGTGGATGCGCGCTCGGACCTGTGGTCGGTGGGCGCCGTGATGTACCAGGCCCTCACCGGACGGCCGCCCTTCGGTGGCGACAACTTCCAGGCACTGGTCGTCTCGATCGTGACCCAGGAGCACTTCCCGCTGGAGACGGTGCGCCCCGACCTGCCGGTGCGGGTGACAACGGTGGTCGAGCGGGCGCTGGAGAAGGAGCCGCAAGAGCGCTGGCAGGACGCGGGCGAGATGGCGGCGGCGCTGCAGCAGGCGCTGGAGGCGCGGCGGCGCTCGGCCACCGCGGCCGAGCGACCGCGGGCGATGCGCGCGGAGCGAGCGGCCCAGGGGGCGCGGATCGCAGCGCAGCCGGAGCC
>JAPPOT010000658.1 GCA_028817855.1 Myxococcales bacterium | reverse complement strand
CGTTCCAATCACGATCGTGGTCAGCTGGGGGCTCCAGGTGTAGACGAGGATGCCCACCACCCCGACCCGGCCCGCCGTGATCATGCTGGTACGCCGGCCGAAGCGGTCGGCGAACGCCCCCGAGGGCACTTCGAGCAACAGCGTCGCGAACATGAAGCAAGCTTCGGCCGCCATCAGCCAGGCGTAGCTGAGCCCGCCCCAGTCGCGCAGGAACGGAATGGTCACCCCGGTGCCCAGGTGGAAGAAGAACAGGAACTTCACCACGTGCAGCCTGGGAAGGTTTGCGCGCAGGCGGCGGGCGTGCGGTCGCGCTGCACCCGTGGGTATCCCTTGTGCTGGCATGGGCTCGCTGGCCGCGGACCGGTCGCCGCGATGGGCTAGCCTGTCACATCCTCGCCGGAACGCAGCACCGACGTTGTATGCTCTTGGCGCGGCGAGGCTCAGCGCAGCGGGGCATCCGGCCCCAACGCGACCTGTGATGCGCGCGGGGGAAGTTGGCGAACGACGGACCTGGGCCCGCGATCGAGGCTGCGCCGCGGCCACCGCGCCCGCCCGCCACCGACCCACAGGCCTCGGGCGAGCGCACCGCGATCTGGGCGCTGGTCTGTGGGCTGGCCGGGCTCTTGTGCTTCTTTCCTTGGGTGCTGGCGATCGTCTTCGTGCACTCGAGGGCGCGGTCTTCGAGGAGCAGACGCCCGACGACTACAACTCCGACGCCCTGTGCGGGCCACGCGGCGGCATCCAGGCCGCGGTCGACGAAGGGCTCGTCCGTATCGATGGCGCCGAGCGCGCGCGCGATCATGGCAGGGCCGCGGAGCAAGAGGTCCTCGAACAACTGAACCGCTGATGCAGCGCGCCGCCCCGTGCGCGCTACACTCTCGGCCATGCAGCTCGACCTCGAACCCTACGTGCGCTTCGATGCCGAGCACGTGCACCCAACCATCGCCGGCTGGTTCCCCGCCCCGGCGATCCTCGACCACGTGCGTACCGAGCTGGTCCGAGAGGTCGCCCAGCGCACGGACCCGCAACGCGCGGCCGCCTTTCGACAGCGCTGCCCCGTGCGCGAGATCGAGCCGCAGGCCTACATGCTGCGCGAGCTCGATCTCGGGCGCGATGGCCGCGCGCTGGCCGGCATCAACTTCGTCGGTATGGATCACCGTCGGCCGTTCGTCGGCGTGAGGGCGCGCTCCCGTGCGCTGAGGGACGAGGCCGAGGTCGCACGCCTCGGGGAGCGGCTGCGGCACGAGTTCGCAGCGTTCCAACCGGAAGCCTTCCGCGTGTGGCAGTGCGCAGCAGATCATGGAGTCGCCGAGACACCCACCGCCAGGGTCGACATGCGAGTCATCGCGGGACGCCTCGGCGAGCTGTGCACGCGCCCGCCGCCCGACACCGGGGCCCGGCTCGAGCTGCGCCCCTGCGATGCCAACGAGGTCTACGCGTTCTACGAAGCCACCTATGCGCGCTTCTTCGAGGCACACCCCGTCTGGCGCGGGCGCATTCAGGTCGAGACCCGGGAGCGCCTGCAGGAGGCACAGACGCAGGGCGTGCTACGGCAAGCATTCGTCGATGGCGAGCCAGCCGGCTTCTTCGCGACCCTACCCGCCCAGGAGCAGGCACTCGTGGGCTACGTCATGTTGGAAGAGATCCTCGACACACCCTTTCGGGGTCGAGGCCTCGCCCGACCCCTGCAGCGCATGCTCTTCGATCACATCGACGCGAGCGCGGACACGCCCGTCTTCGGTCACATCGATGCGGCCAACCAGCCCTCGCTGCGCACCGCGATGGGTGTGGGGCGCAGCGAGGTCTACCGGACGACCTGGATACCCTTTCGATGAAGACCCGCGCCGCACGGGATCGGCGCTGGCGCGGCAAGCCCCACGAGACGGTCCTTGACCTGACTTGGGAGTAGATTCGACACAGGGCCCGCGCTAGCCATGGGTGTGATGAACCCCAGCGCCACCATCGTCGTTCTTTGCGGACTGATCGCCTCACCCCTCTCGGCCGCAGCCCAGACCATCGACTTCGAGACGCTGTCGGACGGCACTCCCTACACCTCCGTCACGGATGCGTTCTTCAGCGACGAGTACGCCTCGACGGGCGTGCTGATCGTCGACAGCGATCCGAACCCGACCTTCAGCTGGGTCACCAACCAGCTGGCCGAGGACACCGGATTGTCCGGCTACCATCTGCTGGTCGGCGCCTTCGCGGGCGTGCAGACCTCGGCCACCCTCGAGTTCCCCGAGGGCATCACCGACCTCTCCTTCGACTGGGGCAGCGCCTCGGGCGGCATGGTGACGGTCAGCACGTACGACGAGCTCGATCGCCTGCTCTCCACCGAGGTCTTCGAAGCGAGCGGAAGCTACACACTCCCCAGTGGCGGTGAGGGTTCCTTCGGAAGTGTGTCGATCACATCGGAGACACCGATCGCATGGGTGCTCGTCGAGCCCGTGTTCAATCACGTCCTGCGCCTCGACAACCTCACCTTCCTGCAGGTCCCCCCACCGGCGCCGGGTCCGGAGATCGACATCAAGCCGGGCGTCGATCCGAACCGCATCGACCTGTTCGCCCTCAAGCGCATCCCGGTGGCGATCCTCGGATCGGAGAGCTTCGACGTGGACGACGTCGATCCGGACACCCTCGCATTGGGCCCCGGCTCCGCGCCGATCATCCGCCGCGGCAACGCCAGCGGCCGATACGTGGATGTGAACGGCGATGGGCTCACCGACCTGGTCAGCTACTTCGCCACCCACGCGACCCTGATCGCCCTCGGCGACGTGGAGGCGTGCCTCTCGGGCGAAACGCTGAACGGCACCGCCTTCAACGCCTGCGACGCGATCGTGACCACGCCACAGGAGTGAGCGCCCGGCCACGACAGGCCACGGGCCAGCCTCACTCGTTGGGATTGGGCGCGTTGGCGTTGCCACCGGTGCGCACCTGGTCCCGGGCGTCGTCCCGCTGGCGACGCACGTCGCGCTGGTAGCGGCAGACCTTGCGGGTCTGGTGCGAGCCGGTGATGCGCTCCCGGCGACAGATCAGCTGGTCCTCGTCGCCCGCGCTCGCACCGGCCTCGCTGCCGCCCACGGCCGCAGTGGTCTCGGGCGGCCGCGTGCGCTTGCAGCCGATGGCACCGAACGTGCAAAAAACGGCAATCGCCACGATCAGCATGCGAATCATCATGTCTCCCACACCTGCGCGATGATTCGCGCGCCGTCAAGGGCCCACCGGGCCCCGCCGCAGCTGAGCTGGCTCAAGACGCAGGGCGCCGGTGCTCACCGACCCGACGCGCACATCGGGCCGGCAGGCGCCGCACGCATCATGTCCTGGACCGCCCAGCCCGCGTGCATCGGTGCCCGGGACTGGGTGCCCGTGACGCGGAACGGAATCGTCACACGCAGCTCCGACGGGTATTCGATCATGTCGGCAGGACAGTAGCGCCACTTCGCCACGGCACGGCGCGCAGCGCGCTCGAACACTCCGGGCGGATCGGCGTCGATGACCCGCACGTCCTCCACGGCGCCGTCCGCGTCGACGGAGATCGCGACCTCCACGTCGCCCTCGACACCATTGCGCCCCGCGGTCTCAGGATAATCGGGTGGCACGTGGTGAGCCGGCTCGTGCCGATGCGGCGGCTCCAGCTTCGCGAGCTCGGCACAGCGCTCGGCGGGCGCACGATCCACGGTCGCGCAGCCCAGCAGCGGAAGGACGAGCAGAAACGGAATCGTTCGGTGCACCCCCGCACCCTAGGCTCCCCCACGACCATCTGACAACCGAAGGACGCCAGGCCATCGAGCGAGGGTCCCGCCGATCGCCGATTGCTCACCTGCGCGGCCGCCGCAGGCACCGCGGGCAAACCCGCAGCCGAGCTCGACAGCGGGGAGTGCCAACCGCCGCAGGGTCCGGCGCCGCCCGAGGTGCTATCGTCCCCCAGTGCACCTGGCGCGCCCGCTGCCTGCCCCGATGCTGCTCATCCTCGCGGCCCTGCCCGGCTGCGAGTCGCTGGACGAGGGCGCCGACACCTGCGAGGACCCGGACGGAACCTACGCTGCGCTCTACGTGGAGCTCGAGGGCGACTGCGGCCCGATCGACGAGCCCAACAAGCTGCACATCGTCGGTGGAAACGGCCTGGTGCCGATCATCGAGCGCAGGGTCGATCGCAGCATCTTCACGGAGTCGGTCCGGCGCGGTTGTGAAGCGCGCATCGTCCAGACGGTCACCGATCCGAACGGACATCCCCTGGAGATGATCGACCTGGAGGGGCAGCTGCTCGACGACTCCGCACGCGTCGACGGAATCGCCACCATCACCCGCTTCGCGCCCGCCGGACATCCGATCTGCGAGGGTGACTACAACGCGATCCTGCTGCGTGAGCTGGACGAGAACCCATCTGATGGGTTCTAACGCCCCTCGAACTTCGGCGCGCGCTTCTCCATGAATGAGGTCATGCCCTCGCGCGCGTCGTCGGTGCGCATGAGCGTCAGGAATTGCAGGTAGACGTGGTCGACGTGGTCGCCGAAGGTCTGCTCCTGGCCCATGCGCATCAGGCGCTTGGCCGACTGCACGGCCAGCGGCGCGTTGGCCGCGATCTCGCCCGCCAGCGACCGCGCGCGCGACAGCAGCTCGCCGTCGGGCACCATCTCGCTCGCGAGCCCCAGCTCGACGCACTCCTTCGCGGGCAGGGTCCTGCCGGTGAACACGATCTGGGCGGCCTTCGACCAGCCCAGAAGGCGCGGCAGGATCCAGGTGCCGCCCGACTCCGGCACGATGCCGCGTTTGACGAAGGCCGGCGCCAGCTTGCTCCCCTCCGCCATGATGCGGATGTCGCAGCACAGCGCCGTGTCCATCCCGTAGCCGGCCGCGCCGCCGTTGATCGCGCAGACCGTCGGCTTCGTCATCTCGAACAGCACGTTGGGTGGCGCGTTCCTCGGCAGCGCCACGCTCGGGGGCGGGGGTTTGGCCGGCTCACCGCTGCTGTCGCCGGAGTCGACCGCCCGCCTGGCCAGATCGAGCCCCGCGCAGAAGGCCCGGCCCACCGCGGTCAGGATGACCACGCGCACCTCAGGATCGCCCTCGGCTCGCAGCAGGTGCCCGGTCAGCTGCGCCAGCATCGGGCGCGAGATGGTGTTCATGCGCTCGGGCCGGTTGAGGGTGATCGTCGCCACCCCCTCCTGGACCTCGTACAGCACGTCCTCGCTCTTCACCCCGTCGGCCATCGTGCCCTCCTCCCCTCGTGGACTGCGTGCAGACTGCTGGGCTGCTGGCATGACACATCGCGGTTGCGGGCGCCACGTCCTCGGGCGGGCCTTCTGGCACAGCTTGGCACCGGCAATGCGCCAAAAACCGGGACTTTTCATCGGCACGATCCGTGCTTATTGATGCATGTACGGGACCGCGCTTGGTCCGTACGGGAGACCATCCTGGGACACACGACGAAGACCCCGGGATGTGCGGGGACGGCGGCGCTGCTGGCCTGGGGCTGCAGCAGCTCCAGCGATGGCAACGGCGGCATGGACTCCGGCGGCAGCGGCAGCGCCCGCGAGCCCATCGACGTGGCGGCGATCAGCGCCAGCTTGCAGGCGGTGGACAGCTGCGAGGACCTGCTCGGTGAGATCCAGCGCGACGCCATCGCCAAGCTCGACCTGGCGATTGCCCACTACGAGGCGTCCCCAAATCAAGGCTTCTTCGGGCCGGGCGGCGGCGTGCTGGTCACCCCCGACGGCGTCGCGGTCCCGGGCGTCGCACCGCCGCGGGGCCCGCTCCCGGCCCCGCAGCCGGGCATGGCGGCCGCCTTCGGCAACGCGGACAACTCCATCGGCATCGCCGAGACGACCGGCGGCACGGCCGGCGCCGGCGCCGCCGCCGGACCCAGCGGCTTCTCCGGCACCAACAACCAGGTCGCCGACGTGGATGAAGCGGACTTCGTCAAGGTCGCCAACGAAGGCGAGCGCCTCTACGTGCTGCACGGCAGCCAGCTCTTCGGCATCGACGCCTGGCCCGCTGCCGAGATGAGCATGTACGGCGAGCCCGCCGACATCGAGGGCTGGACCAACGAGATGTTCGTGCACGAGGGCAAGGCCGTGATCTTCTCCAACATCGAGGACTACG
>JAPPOT010000711.1 GCA_028817855.1 Myxococcales bacterium | reverse complement strand
CGCTGCATCACGCGGCCTCGGCTGCCTTGGACATGGCGGCCGCGGCCGCCCGCCACTGCGGAATCCGATCGGCGACGCCGAGCGAAGCCAGATAGGCCTCGTCCACCGCAGCGTCGCCACCCGTGAGGACCGCGTGGGCAAGCTCGAGGGCGATGTGCACGGCATCGACGACGCCGAAGCTCTGGTGTGGGCAGCGCTGCGGATCGTGGTGATAGGCCACCGCCTCGACGACGGGATAGGGCAAACCCCACAGTCCCAGCAGGTAGGCGCCGACCTCCGCATGGGTCGCGCCAAAGAGGGCGCGCTCGGCGTCGACGATCGGGATGCCCTCGGCCGCGGCAAGCTCCCGCGCCTGGGTCAGGTGCTCAGGCCGCTGCTGGTCGAGCACGAGCTCGCCGATGTCGTGGATCAGGGCCGCCGTGAAGGCATCATCCTTGGTGATCTTGTCATCCAGCATCTTCGTCGTGAGCTGTGCCCCCAGAAGGCTCACCTCGCTGCCCGGGCCCTCACTCCCCAGAGCCGCACTAGCCTCGAGCGAGAGCACCAACGCCTTGAGCGTGCTGGTGCCGAGGTAGTTCACGGCGGCGCGCATGTCGGTGACGCGGCGCGGGAGCCCAAAGAAGGCCGAATTGACGAGCTGCAGGATCTTCGCGCAGATCGCGACGTCGTGCTGCACGGTGTCGGCTAGCTCGCCCAGGCCCGTCTTGGGGTCCTGCAGCTGTCGGGTGAGCGCCGAGTAGACATCCGGCCGGGCTGGAAGGGCCTGCACCTTGCCGACCACCTCGCGCAGCGTCTCATCCCGGTGCAATTGGTGCAGCTGCAGGGCGCGGGTCACCACCTCGCGCAGCTGGTCGGCCGGGCACGGCTTGGCCAGGAACTGGTGCGCGAAAGGCACGGCGCGGATCGCCGCCTCCGCCTCCGAGTAGCCCGACAGGATCATGCGCACGGTGTCAGGGTAGTCCTTGCACACGCGCTCCAGCAGGGCAGCGCCGTCCATCCGTGGCATGCGCATGTCGGAGATCACCACGTCGAATTTGGCACCGGCCAGTACCTCGAGGGCGGCCTCCCCGCTGTCGACGAACACCATTTCCCACTCACCACGCATGCAGCGTAGGGTGCGCTTGAGGCCCTGGAGGATCCGCTGCTCGTCGTCCACGAATAGAACGCGCTTCATGCGACCTCCTCGGCCGCGGCCGCCGGCTGCTCGATTGGAAGTCGAACGATGAAGGTCGTGCCGCGTCCAGGATCGGTCTCGAGCGTCAGCTCACCGCCGTGCTTCTCCACGACGGTAGCGCGAGCGATCGACAGACCCTGTCCTGTTCCGCGGCCCACCTTCTTGGTCGTGAAGAAGGGGTCGAATATCCTGTCGATGACGGACTGAGGCACTCCGGTCCCGCTATCCTCCACGCGTACCTCGACGGTCCCATCCAGCGCGCGGGTGCGAATCGCGATCGTCCCCAGCACGCCATCACCACCCTTGTCCGCGACCGCGTGCGCTGCGTTGACGAGCAGGTTCAGGAAGACCTGATTGATCTCGCCCGGCAGGCAGGACACCGCAGGCAGGTTGTCGTCCAGATCGAGCTGCACCTCTGCGACGTACTTCCACTCGTTGCGCGCGACCGTGACGACGCCCTTGAGCGCCCTGTTGAGGTCGTGGGGCGACATTCGGCCCTCGCGAGGGTGGGCGAACTCCTTCATCGCACTGACGATCCGCGCCACATTGCCCACGCCGTCCAGGGCCTGAGCGATCGAGTGCGGGATCTCATCGGCGAGGTACTCGGAGTCCACCTCGCTGACCAGCCGCTCGAGCTCCGCAGCGTGCTCGGTGGTGAGCGGCTTGTCGCGCGCCGCCTCGATCGCGGCGCCCATCGCTTCGACCAGGCGCTGGAAGTCGGCAAAGGCGCTTTGGAGGAAGGAGACGTTGTCGCCGATGTATTGAATCGGCGTGTTGATCTCGTGCGCGACACCCGCGGCAAGCTGTCCGATTGCCTGCAGCTTCTGGCTCTGCATAGACTGCGCCGTGGCTTTGAGCAGCGCGCGCTGAAGTGTTTGGAGCTCGAGCTGCACGGCGACGCGCGCCGAGAGCTCTTCGGGCTCGACCGGCTTGGTTACATAGTCGTTGGCCCCGGCGCGCAGCAGTAGGACCTTGTCGGAGGCGGCGGCTCGGCTGGTCAGCACCAGGATCGGGAGCTCGTTCACGTTGCTCCGCGCCCTGATCGCCTGCACCAGCTGCAGCCCGTTCATGCGCGGCATCTCGTAGTCGCAGATGACCAGCTCGACGCTGAGCTCGGCCAGGACCTTCAGGGCGTCGAAGCCGTCCGCCGCCTCGACGATCTCCAGCCCGTGGCGCTCTTGCAGAAGATTGGCCGTGTGTCGGCGTGCTACCTCAGAATCGTCGACAATCAGGATGCGGGTCATGGCATCTCCACCATAAAGACGACCGACGGCGACGGATCTGAATGCATAAACGGCGTATCTGGACCAAGATGTGATACGAATTATCGGCCCACCCGACGTCTGTGGGGCGCGTCCCTACAGCATGGGGTCGAGGCTGATCTTGCGCTGCAGCTGCTCCCGCCTGCGCGCCGTCCAGTAGCGCCGGTCGCGCAGCTGGGCAGGATCACAGGTGAGCGCTTCGTCGAAGCGTGCGGCGATGCGGCGGAAGCAATCGCTCGCCGGACTGTTCGAATCGGCACGGAACACGGGACGGCGCTCCGCCACCGCCTGCGGCAGGGTGGGATCGCTGAGCACATTGCCTAGGTAGGGCAGGCTCAGATTCAGGTGCCGGGCGCACACGGATCCGAACCGATCGCGGATCTGGGCCGCCTGGGTCGACGACTCGACCTGGTTGACCAGCAACGCGATGTTGGTGACGTCGTAGCTCTGCGAGAGGACCTTCACCAGCGCGTAGCCATCGGTGAGGGCGGTGGGCTCCGGCTCCGTCACGAGTACGACGCCGTCGGCCCAGTCGCAGAAGAAGAGCACATTCTCCGTCAGGCCCGAGCCGGTATCCACCAGGAGCACATCGTAGTCGTCCCGCAAGCGCTCGATGTCCTCCACCAGCCTGGCGCGCTGGTCCTCGCCGAGGCGCTCGAGCTTCAGCACCCCGGAGGGTGAAGGCAGCAGGTGCAAGCGGGGCTCGACCCGCGCGATCGCGCTCTCCAGCGACACGCGCTGTTCGATCACGTCGAGCAGGGTGCGATGGCTGGCCCAGCCCAGCACCACATCCAGGTTGGCTAGACCCATGTCGGCGTCGAGCAGCAGGCAACGACGACCCGCGTCGGCCAAGGCCAGGCCGAGGTTGACGGTGACATTGGTCTTGCCGACTCCTCCCTTTCCACTCGTGATCGCAACGGCCTTCATCCCAACAGCCCGTCCCTTTCCTCCGAGCTCACGCCGGTGTCCCTCGGCTCCGCGCTCGTCGGGTGAACGACGACGCGGTTACGTCCCTGACCCTTGGCCAGGTAGAGTGCCTCGTCCGCCTTGGCGATCAGGCCTTCGGCAGACGGCTCCCCGCTACTCGGGTCGTAGCTCACGATGCCCGCGCTGATCGTCACCGAGATGGTCGCCGAGCCGAGAGCGACGTGGCGCGCCTCGATCCGTCGGCGCAGGCGCTCGCCGGCGATGAGGGCACCGCGCGCATCGGCGCCGGGCAAGATGACGGCGAACTCCTCGCCGCCCAGGCGCGTAGTCACCTCGTCGGTGGAACGCAGCTCCGCCGTCATGACGTCAGCGATGTGGCGGAGGCACTGGTCTCCAGCCGCATGTCCGTACGAGTCGTTGACGCGCTTGAAGTGATCGACGTCGACGATCATGATCGAGCACGGCCGCAAGTCGCGGACCGCCCGTTGCAGCTCCTGCCCGAAACGGCGATCGAAGTAGCGTCGGTTGAAAAGACCCGTGAGGCCATCCTCCATCGAGAGCGCGCACAGGTCGTCGATCAGACCCTGCAGGTCCCGGGTGGGTGTACGCTGGACGCGCGCATCGTGCTCCGCGATGCGCTGGCCGCGCTCGAGCTCCAGGTCTTCGACCAATACGAACCCTCGCAAGAGCCTGGCGCAGAACTCCTCGAGGGAGACCTCTCCGTGCTCTTCGCTGTAGCGACGATGCAGCTCCATCAGCACACTCTGCTCGCTGACCGATCGAATGGCGCACGCTCCGCTCATCAACTCGACTGCCACATAGCCACTAACGGCCAGGCGCGTGGATTCATGAGAGGAAAGATCGCTTCGGAGGGACGACGACAGGTAGGTTGAGGGTGGCGATTTCCCCACAGGCGCGGCGCGCTTCCGTCCGGGCTAAAGCTTCGCAGGGGTCGGCCGATCTGCTAGGTGTGGCGACGATCGTCAACAGGGGAGGTGCCGCCCGGCGCGGGAGGCGGCGCAAGGTCGCGACCGGCGTCGGCAAGCACCGGATCGACGTGGACGAGCTCGCGATGGCGGGCCCGGACGAGCTGATGGCAAAGCTCAAGGCCACCTTCGCCTCTCCGGACTATCGGCCTCCGGTCCTGCCCGCGATCGCCTTCGAGCTGACCGAGCTGAGCCGTCGGCCCGACGTCGGCTGCGACGACGCGACGGCCTTGCTCGAGCGCGACCCGATGCTCGCGAGCGAGGTGCTCAGGACTGCCCAGTCGCCGATGTACGCGGCGCGCATCCCGGTGCAGTCGGTCGGTGAGGCGGTCCGACGGCTCGGGCTTCGCACCCTTCGTGACATCGTCTGGCAGGTCGTCGTGAACATGCGCATCTTTCGCACACAGGGCTACGAGGCCCCGATGCGTGACCTCCAGCGTCACGCGACTGCCATTGCCCATTTCGCCAAGCTCGTGTGCCAACGTACGACGATGGGCGCCGAGTATGCATTCCTGTGTGGTCTGCTGCACGACGTGGGCATCAGCGGGACGCTGATTACGATCGCGGAGGGCCGGCGCAACCCACCGGACATCTCGATCCTCTGGCCGACCATCGATCAGATGCACGCCTACGCCTCCGGGCAGATGACCAGGCTCTGGGGCCTCGACGAGGAGATTCAGAACATCTGTCGCAGCCACCACAACTTCGACTCGCGCAAACTTCCCCACCCGATCGTCGCGGCGATCAGCGTGGCCGAGGAGATCGCTCACGACCTGGGCCTCGGGCCCGCGCCGGACCGCGCAGCCGGTTCGCTGCATGTCAGCCAGGTGGACATGAACACGGCGCGTCAGCAAGAGGACGCGCGCACCATGCTGGACATCGATGACAGCGCCTTCCTCTTGCTGGTAGATGAGGCGGAAAAGATCGCTGCGAGCCTTCCCTAGCGCACAGTTGTCGCTCAAGAAGCCCGTGCGATCAGCCGACCGATCAGGTGGGGAAAACCTGCCATGATCGGTCCGGTCTTCAACCACGGTACTTACGCGATCTCGGGGGCGAGCAGTCCGTTCGGGCGGCCCCAGACCTTGCAGGCCCGCCAGGCTGCCGATCAGGACCTACGCGCCGTACAGCGCAACGTGGTCGGCCTGCGCCAGGCCCTGGAGGGCCTGGTGGAGTCGCTGGGCAGCAGAAGCTCGACGCCGCAGGGCGCGCCGTCGGCGCGCTCGCGCTTGCTCGGACTCCAGGAACAGCGCCTGACATTCCTGGAGTCGAGCGAAGAGATCAACGCGCATTCGACCAGCTATGGCCCCCGCTCACCGAGATTCCAGGGGCGCAGCAGCTCGCATGTATCCGTGCGCGGACACTACGACGGCTCGCAGGGAGACTCTCGACTGACCGTGGAGGTATTGCTCGGCGGTCGGGTCGGAGGCCGCCGCGATCCCGTTCTGCGGGTGCTCGATGGCGAGGGTCAGGAGCTCGAGCGCTTCGCCGTGCGGCGGCCCGGACGCGGCATCGAGCTGAACAATGGCCTGGAGCTCACCTTCGGTCCCGGGCGCATGTTCCACGGCGACCGGTTCGCGATCAGGGTGTCGGTGTCGGAGGGCGGCGCCGTCAATCCGAACAACCCCTTCAACGGCGAGGGCGAGGAAAGTCCGGGCTTCGAGCAGGGCGTAGCGGTGGGCAACGGGCGCTTCCAGGTGAATGGCGAGCGCATCCGGGTTCATCGAACGGACAGCATCAATGACATCGTCGGTCGCATCAACGACTCGGATGCGGGCGTCCGCGCTTCCTTCGACGCCACTACCGAGCGGGTCCGACTTACGTTGACCGACTCGGATGCGAGAGACCGCATCGTGCTCGGCAGGGACACCAGCGGCTTCCTGAAGGCGGTCAAACTCGACGACGCCAACGTCGAGCACGGCGTGCGGGCGGACGCAGATCGGCCATTTGCCGAGGTCGCGGCCCTGCGCGGGGTGAGCAGCGGCAGCTTCGTGATCAACGGCGTGGACCTCGAGGTCGACGTGCTGCGGGACTCGTTGAACGACGTCGTCAGCCGCATCAATCGCTCCGGATCACGTGTGCGCGCCGGCTTGGGCGAGGACGGGCAGCGCCTCGCACTGGCATCGCGAAGCGGCAAGCACGGCTTCGAGCTCGACGACGGTTCCAGCGGGCTGTTCTCGGCCCTTGGGATCCGACCCGGGAAGTACGAGGTCCAGGAGAGTGAGGGACCCTCGGTGGCTCGCGTCGGGCAGGCCCTGGGTGACGTCTCGGGCTCCTTCGACGGGCTGTTCGGGGACGAGCCCCAGGTCGCCGGGGGTGTGGCGAGCCGTTCCCTGGGTACGCTGCAGACCGACTTGAAGAGCATGATCGCCGAAGCGCTGGGCGACGACGCCGATGGGCGGCGCAGCCGGCTCGGAATCGAGTTTGACCTGCGGGACAACGCCAAGCAGCTGCTGCGCTTCAACGGTGCCCAGCGCCAGCGCCTGCGCTCCGCGCTGGCCAGCCGCCCGCGGGAGGTGCAGGCGCTGCTGGTCGAGACCGCGGGCGGCAAGCCCGGCCTGCTCAATCAGATGATCGACCGGCTGCGCACCGAGGAGACCAGTCTGCACGACGAGCGCGGCTCCCTCGGCGCCTTTCTCGACACGCGAGGCTGAGAGCAGACGCTACCGGCGCTCGAGGTCGTCGGCTCAGCCGACGGGCGGAGCTACGCAGACCCGATCCCGGCCGCTGCGCTTTGCCTCGTAGAGCGCAGCGTCGGCACGCTCCAGCAGAGCGTCGCCACGACGGCCCACGCCCGCGCCACCGTCCCCCGCGATCCCGAAGCTCGCGGTGATCTGAAGCGGCCCAGCGGGACCCTGCACCACCGCGCTGCGGATCTTGTTGCGCAGGCGCTCACCCACGATCACGGCCTGGTCGGCAGCGGTATTGGGCAACAGCACGGCGAACTCCTCGCCCCCGATCCGACCCGGGACGTCGCCCTGGCGCACGGTGGCTCGCACCGTCTCTCCGATCATCCGCAGCACGTCGTCGCCCGCCGCGTGACCGTAGGTGTCGTTGACCTTCTTGAAGTGGTCGGCATCGAAGTACACGACGCTCACCTGCTGGCCCATGCGCTCGGCCCGCGCGAGGTCGCGCGCGAGGGCGTCCTGGAACGCCCGCTTGTTGCCGAGCCCGGTGAGCTCGTCGGTCAGGGCCAGGTCGTGCAGACGACCGTTGGCGACCTTCAGCTCCTCCGTCAGCCGTTCCTTGTCCCGCACCAGCTGCTCGAGCTCGGCCACCAGCCGCTGATAGCTCCGGTTCATTTCCACCAGCGCGGCGTTGGCGTCGCGCAGCAGCTCGTCCAGGTCGGGCTGATGGTCGACCGCGCGCTGGAAGCTTGCAGCGGCCTCGTGCACGCAGGCCGGAATCTCCTGCAGGACGCTGATGGCGGCGTCTTCGGTGAGCCCCAGGCCCATCGCCGCGTCGATCGCCGCCTGACGCTGGGTCGTGAGCTCGCCTCCTTCGAAGACCGCTGCGACGCGCTCCGCCGCCCAGGCCACGCGCCCGAGCTCGGTGTCCGGGGGCTCCGGCGCGTGGTGCGTCGCGATCGCCTGCTCCACCGTCTCGCCCAGGTTCCAGCTGCGGGCGAGCTCGGCGCCCCGCGCGGGGTGGGGCTGCAGGCCCGCACCGCGCTCGGAGGTCAGCCGCATGCCGGCCGGAACGGACACCAAGTGGGCGGCCTGGTCTAGATCCCGGCCCGCATGCACCAGTAGGCCCACCTCCAGTAGCATGCCGGCGGTGAAGTGCTCCGAGGCGTTGCGGAGGCCGAGGGCCGCCGCGAGCGCGCGAGCGGCCACCGCTCGACGTAGGCACACCGTCAGCAGCGCGTCGCCCTGGGCGCCGCGCGGCGTCATGTCATCGAGGCAGAAGCTCAGGGCCACGTTGCGCAGACCCTGTACGCCGAGCAGCGCGATCGCATGTTCCACGTCGGTGGTCTTGATCGCGGTGCCGAAGGCCGAGGAGTTCGCGAGTGCGAGCACGCGGACGATCAGGGCGGGATCGCTGGAGCACAGGTCCTTGAGGCGGCCACATGTCGTCTCCGGTCGGACCGCCGCCTCGACGATCTGCCACGCCGCCGTCGATGCCGGCTTGTCATCGCGGCCCTTGCTGCGGCGCGGTGCGATCTGGGCTTGCTGCACGTTCCTAGGTCCCTTCGTGTGGAATTCCAGCCATGACGCGCACCACTCGATACGCCCGATCGGTTGGTCAACATGAGCCCGAAGGCGCCCTTTGATCCCATGATCCTCAAGGTTTCCCCCGCAGCGGCCGTCGTTCTTGTTAGGGCACAGGTCCCTCCACCCGCACCGGCCGAGGAACGATGTCATACAGCGCCGTCGCGAAGCGCCACCAGAAGTACGGCAAGGGCAAGCACGTCATCGAGATCGATGAGATCGCGCTCGCCCGTCCGGAGGACCTGAAGCAGAAGCTGATCCAGATCTTCGCCTCCGAAGCATTCAAGCCCCCGGTGCTCCCGACGGTGGCGTTTGAGCTGATGGAGCTCTCGCGCCGAACCAATATCAACCTGTCAGAAGTGCGTGTCGTGCTCGAGCGCGATCCCATGGTCGCGAGCAGCGTGCTGAAGGTGGCCCAGTCCCCGATCTACGCGACCCGCGTGGGCTTGCGATCGCTCGAGGACGCTGTGTGCCGCCTGGGGCTGCACGGTGTGCGCGATGTGGTCTGGCAGGTGGTCATGAAGATGCGCGTGTTCCGTGTGCCGGGCTACGACCACGTCATGTCGCAGATCCAGAGCCACTGCGTGGCGACTGGTCACATCGCTCGCGCGGTCTGCGGCTACACGTCGATCGCCAACGACTACGCCTTCCTGTGCGGTCTGCTCCACGATGTGGGCATCTGCGGTGTGCTGATCGCAATCAGCGAGAACCGTCCCAAGGCCGCGCCGGAACTCGACCTCCTGTGGCCCACGATCAACGAGATCCATGCGGCGTGCGGCGGGCACATGGCCAAGATGTGGAAGCTGGCACCCGACATCCAGATCGTGCTCGCAGAGCACCACCGCTTCGATCCCACCAACATGCCCCACCCGCTGGTCGCGACGATCACAGTGGCGGAGCGCCTGGCCCAGGACGCCGGCTGGCCAGCGCTGTCCGAAGCGCTGCAGTCGGAGTGCGGCTACATCGACGTGGTTCCCGATAGCCGCTTCGACGCCGCCTGCGACGCGCTCGGGCTCACCCCGGGCACCATCGACCTCATTCGCGCCGACGTGGAGCGTCTGCGCGAGCAGCTCGGCCCAGGACAGCAGGAGGCGACGGGCTCGGCTCAGTAAAGCTCGCAGCCGACCGGAACCTCTGGAGCGAGCACCGTGCAGATGTCCCCCTGGCCTGCGCCTCCGTCGAAGGAGTCGTGACCGCCGGACCCGTCCAGCAGGTCCTCGCCCTCGTCGCCGAACATCGCGTCATCTCCGGCCTCGCCGTAGAGCGTATCGTCGCCCTCGGCGCCGATCAGCTCGTCGTCGCCTTCGCCGGCGTGAAAGGTGTTGCTCTCGACGTTGCCCACCAGCCTGTCATTGCCGCTGCCGGTGTAGGCGTTTTCGATCAGTACGAGGGTGTCGCGTTCTTCGGGCTCCCCGTCATCCGCGGGGCAACCGCAGTCCCCACTGTAGCAGCGGGTATCGTCCGGAATGCACAGCGTGATGAGAATGTCCAGCGTACGCCCGGCGTAGTCGATCGTGTCCGACCCCTCTCCACCGTTGATCACGTCTCGGCCCGCGGCCCGCCGCTCCAGGAAGATGTCATCGCCGCCGTTTCCGTTGAGGACGTCGTCCCCCTCGCCGCCCTCGAGGCGGTCGTCGCCTTCGCTGCCAATCAGGATGTCCGAGGCCGCGGTCCCCACGACGCCCTCGACGCTCGTCTGCACGTCGTCGCGCTCGTCCAGCCCGCCGTCATTGGCCAGGTCGTCGATGCTCACCGTGATCGCGAGGCCGCGGTTCGAGTAGTCGACCGTGTCGACTCCCTCGCCCCCATCGTAGGCGTCCCCACCGTCGGCGTCCTCGGCGGTTGAGAAGAGGTCATGTCCTCCCCCGCCGAACAACGTGTCGTCGCCCGCCCCACCTTGAAGCTGGTCGTCGCCGTCACCACCGTAGGCGGACAGCGAGAGCATCAGGGGCTGTCCGAGGTCCTCACCACCACTGGCGAACAGCTGGTCGGTACCTGGACCCAGAGTGCAGATCAGGGACTCGATGTCGGCCGCGGCCAACTGTCCGGTGGTGCCCTCGAGGGCGATGCGCACTGTGGCCTCATCCGATCCCACGCGGATCACATCCGCGTCGTCGGTACCCACGATCGTGAGAGAGTCCGTGCCCTCGCCGAGCTCGACGCGAACAGAGCCCATGGTGCCGAGCAGCTCGCTGCCGAACGGATCCACCGAGAGGTCGATCACGACGTCGTTGTCCCCCTCGTGACCGAGCACCCGGATCGCGCGGACGTCGTCGGCCAGCGCGAGCTCCCCGTCGCCGGAGCTGCAGCTCACGCTGTTGGCTTGCACCCGCCCCTCCACCACCGCCAGCAGCACTGCCCTCACCTCGCGATCCAGTTCCAGCGTGAGCCGCCCCGCTTCGCGATCGAACCCATCCACGCATCCGGCGGGTGGGGTGCCGAGGGGCAGGCGCGATACCGGCACGCCTTCGAAGGCTTCGCCGTCCAGCGCGCCGGGGCTGGTTCGCTCAACCTCGGCGGGAGCGTCGGGCGCTCCGCCGCTGCCGCCCGAGCCGCCCGGTGCTGACGGCCCGTCCGTCGCGGGTCCATCACCGCTCGCCTCCATGTCCGAAGCGCTTACCCCGCGGCAGCCCGCGAGTAAGACCAGGACACACATGCACACCGCGGGGTGCGCGCTCACCAATGTCGAATCCATCCGCATGGTCGATTGCCTCGTGGCAGAAAACATTGCACTACGCGTGCCAGAGGGAATGGCTCCGAAAAGCACGTCAAGCGGGGGGCGCTGGGTCCGCGGGCGTCAACGCTTTGACGCCTGGCGGCAGCGCCTGGCCGGGGTCTCTGACACCTTCGCGAAATTGCCGACGGGCGGCCGACCTCAGTCGACCGCCCGTCGTACGGTGTCCGATGCGTACGTGCTAGTTCAGCTCGCAGCCGGTGGGTGAGGCAGTGTCGCTGCCGTCGCTGATGCAGATATCCCCGTCGCCAGCTCCACCGGCGAGCGTATCGTCGCCAGCTCCACCGTCGAGGTGGTCGTCAGCGGCGCCGCCCGTCAGGTTGTCGTCACCCGCGTCGCCCCAAAGCGTGTCGGCACCGTCGCCGCCCGTCAAGGTGTCGTCGCCAGCGCCACCCTCGAACGTTGCGTCCGCGGAGCCGGCGGTCATGTTGTCGTCGCCGCTGCCGCCGATGACGTGCTCCACGTTCGCGATGTTGTCGTTCTCCGAGTAGCCGTCGTCGGCCGTGCAGCCGGTGGGCGCGCCGGTCTGCTCCGTCGCCACACACAGCGTCACGGTGACGCCGTTGGTGTAGGAGCTGTAGTCGATCTTGTCGACCCCCAGGCCCCCGTTCATCACGTCGCCGCCCGCGCCGCCGTTGAGCGTGTCGTCACCGCTGCCACCGCTGAGGGTGTCATCGCCGGGGCCGCCATTGAGCGTGTCGGCGTTGGAGCTGCCGGTCAGTGCGTCGTCACCGTATCCACCGGTCAGCGTCTCGACGTCGCCGGCCACATTGGCCCTCTCGTTGGCTCCGCCGTCGTTGCCGCCGCCGTCCATCGTGATCGTCATGGCACTGCCGCGGGCGTTGAAGAGGACCGTGTCGGAGCCGGTGCCCCCGTTGAGCTTGGCCCAGCAGTTGTACTGAGCCGAGTAGAGCGTGTCGTTGCCGGCATCCCCGTACAGGGTGTCGCCGTCGGTCACGGCGCCGCAGGTACCGTTGGCGCCACCTGCCAGCGTGTCGTTGCCATCACCACCCCGAAGCAGGTTGGTCTGGGCGTCGCCGATCAGGGTGTCGTCTCCGGCTCCGCCAGGCACGGTCTCGATCGAGGACGTGACGTCGTCGTTCTCGCCGGACAGCCCGTCGTCGCCGTCGGCGGTGGTGCTCGTGGTGGCCACGGTCATGCCGAGGTTGGTGTTGGACGTGCCGGCCTTGATCTCGACGCTGCCACTGGCCGAGGAGGAGTAGATCTCCAACCTGTTCTGGCCGCGCAGCCGCGCAATGTCGGTCCCGGCCTCGGTGTTGATCGCGCTGACTGCAGCCTCCGGGCTGAGCGGGGTGGCGAAGGTGGTGGTGATGTCCGAGCCGCCGTCGATCGCGACCACGAGCGTCTGGGTATCGATTGTGGCGGACGCGCCCCAGGTCAGGGTCGAGAGATCCACACTGCCGATCGCGCGCGGCGCGCTGGCGCCGATGTCGACCGTCACCGCAGCCGTGCGGTTGCTGTAGTCCACGAGGTCGGTGCCGCTGTCGCCGGCATAGGTGTCGGAGCCGTCATCGGTGGCGGCCATCTTGAACGTGTCGTTGCCGTCGCCCCCATTCAGGGTGTCGTCGCCGCTGCCACCGGTGATGGTGTCGTTGCCGGCGCCGCCGTAGACGCTGACGGTGCTGGTCATCGGGGCGATCACGACCGCGGTGCCGGAGAAGGCCGTGATGTCATTCGTGACGGGCGCAGCCGTGAAGACGTCGTTGCCACCGCTGAGCGAGAAGGTCACGGCGAGCGTGCCCGGAAGCACGTGAACGTCTGCGTTCTTGTCACGCGAGAGCTCGACGTAGATGTCGCTGGCCGTGCTGGACTTGCCGATCTTGTAGGTGTCGGAGGATCCGCCGCCGCGCACCATGAACTCGTCGCTGCCGCCTGCCGCGGTCGTGAAGTCCACGGTGACGCCCCCGGTGCTCGAGAAGATCTTCGAGCCAAAGCTACCGGGCAGCAGGTCGAGGATGACCGTGTCGCTGCCCGTCGTGCCGTTCACCACGATCTTCTGCACGATGCCTGTCGTGAGCTCGGAGTTCGCAACCGTGGCCACGGTACCGACGCAGGTGTGTCCGTTGGCCGTGACCTTGCCCTTGGGCGCGCTCAGCACGATCGGGTCGGAAGACAGAGTCAGGGTGAGCGTCTTGGTCGTATCGTTCCAGCCGGTGTTGGCGCAGCCGCCAATGGCGACGCCGACGGCCGTGATGATTGCTTCGACGGGATCCTCCTCGGCGACCTGGTGGCCGCACGCAGCAAACGCCGCCAGCAAGGGAGCGAGCGCCAAGGCACGGAGGGTGGGGGTTCGATGGCTACGCATGTGAGACTTCCTTCAGTAAAGAGTCGGGTCGGATGGTGTTGGCGGGCCGTGCGGGCCCCGAAGCATGCGGACAGGGCCGACCCTTGCCGCTTGACTCGGTCGCGAACGGCAATTCCTTTAGCCAGGAATCCACCCGCAGTGTCGTGACGTCACAACTGAGTGGGGGACCTCCCGACACGCCCTTCTACCGACGGATGATCGACGCCCAGGTGGGAGACCCTCCGGCCGCCACCACCTTTCGTCACGAGGGGAGGCGCTTCGATCGGGCCCGCGTCACCATGGCGGTGCGAGCGCACGGAGCACATCGTGGGTGCTGGTAGTCCAACGAGAGTGAGGTGCGGTGCGTGACGACGTCCTGGAGCAAAAGGGCATCGCGCCTGGACTGACCAGGCTTCAGTGTCTGCCGCGTCACGAATTTTCGCTTGCAGTACGGGCGCCCCTCAACTAAATCGCCGCGCCATGGCGACGAAGTACAAAGTGCGGCCGAGTCGGATTCATGGGCTCGGCCTGTTTGCTGCGCGCCCGATCAAGCGCGGCGATCTGGTCGGGTTCTACGAGGGGCGCGAGACCACCCAGAATGGTGACCACGTCCTGTGGGTGCAGATGGAGGACGGCTCGGAGCTCGGCATCGAGGGCGAGAACGAGCTGCGCTACCTCAACCATTCGCCGACGCCGAACTGCGAGTTCGATGGCACGGAGCTGCTGAGCCTGTGCGACATCGAGCCCGGCGAAGAGCTGACCTTCCACTACGGCGACGACTGGGCCTGAATTGACAGCCGCGTGCGCGCGGGAGTCCAATGCGCGCATGCGGCCGGTGGCAACCACCCGCGTAGCCTGGCGTTGCCTGTTGGCATCAGCCGCGGTCACCCTAGCGCTGGCCTGCGGCACGCCCGGTGCCGTGAGCCCGCGTCCCGCCATCCACCCCTTCGTGGCCGCCGAGGGGCGCCCCACGTGCATCGTGTTGTCCGTGGGCGGGGCGCAGGGGCTCTCGCACCTCGGCGCGCTGCGTGGGATCCAGGCCTCGGGGCTCGACGTGGACTGCGTCATCGGCAACAGCATGGGAGCGCTCGCGGGCGGGTTGTACGCGTCCGACCCGGCGACGGATCCGGTTGAGCGGTACCGGGCCTTCGCCAGCGCGTACGTGGCGCGCACGGAGCAAGAAGCCACCGAGCGCGGCATCCTCGGGTTCCTGCTGGGTGCGGGGGCCGTGGCGTTGACCGGAGGGGCCGCAGCGCCCGCACTCGCCGCCGGCGTTGCCGCGGGTGGTCTCGGCGTCGCGACGACCGCTGAGCGGGACCTCGACCGGACCATCGCGACGCTGGACGCGCTCTTTGAGAGCGCCGAGATCGAGGGGCTCGAGGTCGGCTACACGACCTATCACCACGTTGCGGCGGAGGGAGGGGGCGTCGAGCTCTCCGAGGTCTCGAGCGGCAATCTGGCAGCGGCAATCGGGAAGAGCATCGCCAACCCGCTGCTCTTTCCCGGCTTCGATGCGGTCGCCTCCGGGTTCGTCGATCCGGGCAGCGACCGGGTGGCGGCCGTCCCCGTGCAGGACGCGTGCGCGCGCCACTCGCAGGCGAGGCTGCTGGTGCTCAACGTGACCGACCACCCCGCGTTCTATCGGTCGGACCTCGGCTGCCCGATGCTCGAGGTCCGGATCGAGGTTGGCGAGATCAGTCGCGAGGCGATGCTGGGGCGCGGCGACGATTTCGAGCGCGCGATCCGAGCCGGCGAAGACGCCGTCCGCGTTGCGCTCGCCCGGGTCGGTGTGCGCGCATCGTGAGCGCAGCCGTGTCTGAGCGTGCGCTCAGCAGGCTGCCGACACGAGGCGGCAGACCCGCGCGATGTCGAGGGGCTTCTCCAGCACCGCCCGCGTGCTGAGGGCCATCGCTTCCGAGAGGGTACGGCTCTCGCTGTAGGCAGTCATGAAGAGGTAGGCCTGGGTCGGGTGGGTCTTCATCAGCTTGCCCACGAGGGCCACGCCGTCCATGTCGGGCATGCGGATGTCGACGAGCGCTGCGTCGTATTCATATTGCTCGGCGGTCTCCAGCGCATGCTGGCCACCGTAGGCGGCGCGCGCCTGATGTCCCTCCGCGGTCAGGATCTCCACGAGGTCGTTGGCCAGCTCTTTGTTGTCGTCGACTACGAGGACCTTACCCATTCGCATTTGGCTCCCTCGGTCCGGACGCCGACAATACACCAGTTCGCCGCCCATGGGGCCCTCCGCGCCCACCGCCCTTCGCAGCCGGCCAAATGATGCTATGGCAGGCATGTGACTGCCCGCGTCGTCCTGATCTCGGTATTTGCCGCGGTCGCCTGCAGCGACGGACCGCCGCCACCGCGCAGCGGGCCGCGGGCCATGGACGGCGGTGCGGGCGTGCCTCCGGATCCGCTGGCCGACGTCTGCGCCCCGCTGGCGGATCTCGAGCAGCGTGCCAGCGCGACTGGCGATGGAGGCATCGACGACGACGCCGGTGTGGCCGAGCCCGCCCCTGCGCGCAACGTGATCGTGCTGATCGGCGATGGGACGGGTGCCGCTCACTGGGAGGCCGCCCGTGCGGCAGCCGGTCGCGCGCTGGCGGTCGACTCGCTCGAGGGACCCGTGCTCTACGGGACGGACTCGCTTTCGATCGGCGTGGCGACCGACTCGGCGGCCGGCGCCACCGCGATTGCCACGGGGCGTTGCACGCACAACGGGGCGGTTTCGGCGAGCGCCGGTGCGAGGCTGACCACCCTCTTCCAGGTGGCCGGGCGCGCCGGAAAGGGCACCGGCGTCGTGACCAACACCTTCATCATCGATGCCACACCCATGGCCTTCGCGGTGCAGACGCCCAGCCGGTACTGCGCCGATGACATCGCGGCGCAGCTCTTTGCGGGCGATGGCCCGGACGTCATCCTCGGTGGCTTCGTTCCGTCGAGCTTCTTCGCAGGCGACGGGCTGGAGGCGCTCGCCTCCGCATCGGGCTATCGCGTGGGCTTCGACCTGGCAGCGTTGCGCGCGGAGGCCACGGATGACGCTCCGGTGCTCGGCCTCTTCGGAGAGGGGCCCTCCGTGCCCGGGTGGCCCGAGTGGGAGAACGGGCTCACACCGGAAATCCTCCGGGCCGCTGACAGCGACGAGCCCACCCTGGCCGAGATGGCGAGCTTCGCGCTCGACCGGCTCGGCCGGCACGATGAGGGCTTCGTGCTCGTCGTGGAGAATGAGCACCCCGACACCGTCGGGCACGTGGCCTACCTGGACGTGCCGCTCGCCGCCGAGTGGATGCCCGGGCTCGTGCTGGAGCTCGATGACGCGGTGGCAGAGGTGACGCGCTGGGTGGAGCAGGAGTCGAGCTTCGACGAGACGCTAGTCGTCGTCTGTGCCGACCACGAGACCGGAGGCTACGCGCTTGGCCCCGAGGGTGAGGTGGCCAGCGCGACCTTTCCCTCGTCGCCGAACCACACGCGCGCTGCGGTCCCGATCTTCGCGCGGGGCCCCGGCGCGGAGCGACTCCGGGACGTCATGCACCTGACGGACATCTTCCATCTGCTGACCGGCAACCTGGGCGTGCTGCCGGGGACCGGCGGATGTCCACCGTGAGCGGTCAGTCCGCCGCGAAGCAGTAGAGCGCGCCGTAGCCGCCCGAGCATCCGATGCAGGTGCCCATGCCGGCGCCGTTCTGGATCAGGTTGGCGCCCTTGGTGCAGCCGCGCAGGCCATGGTCGCTCATCCAGTTGGCGCCGCCGAAGCCGCTCGGGAAGTTGCCGCCGAGGTCGCGCGGGAAGCTGTGGCCACACATCACCGTGCCCAGCCCGAGGCCGCCCGGGAAGCCGCCGCCGCCGTCGCCCGTGCTCTGGCCGAGCGTGGCGTCGGTGCTCGTCCAGTCGTTGCAGGTCGAGCTCGGATCGGTGCTGTTCAGACGGCCCATCTTGTCGGAGCCGGTGGGCACGTCGTGGGCGTCGCCCAGGGCCGAGATCGGGATGCCGCACTCATCGGGTAGATCCTGCGTGCTCTGCGGGTCGCCGTCCGGGCGATCTGCGAGCAGGCCCGAGATGCCGGTGGCGACCTGGCGGCCGTTGGCGTCGAACCACGGGCCCTCGCCGATGCGCTCGATCGCGTGCGCGGGGTTGCCCGTGCCGTCGTCGGTCACGCTCAGGAAGGCGCGCCAGGTCTTGCTGCCGTGACCGGTGGCCTGGCCGATCGTCTGACATATGGCGTCGGCGCCGGCCAGGCCGCCGAAGTCGCCGCCGAAGCCGCCAGACATGTCGCCTGGCGCCGACGCCGAGAGCGCCCAGATGGCATCCATGCTGGTCACGAAGAAGCTGAAGTCGTCGGGCTGGCCGGTGCACCACTCGCCGAGCTCGCCCGGGAACGTGATGTCGATCGGCACGTCTGCGCCCGGGTCCATGCCTGGATCCATGCCTGGGTCCATGCCTGGATCCATGCCCGGGTCCATGCCTGGATCGGTGCCTGGATCCATCGCCGGCTCCATGCCCATTCCGGTGTTGGCGTCATCGGTGCCGGGCATGGTGGGCTCCATCGGCGGCGGTGTGGCTGGCCCCGGCATGCCCGCAGTGGGCAACACCACCACGCCCTGTCCCAGATCGCCAGAGTCGCCGCTGTCCTCGCTGCTGCATCCTGCCATCGCGGTCAGCAGTGCCGCCACGATGGCGATGGGCAGGTTGTTGCTGTGGACATCCATGGTCGTGCTCCTCTCACAAGCGTGCTGCGCTAGCCGCAGGTCAGGTCCAGTTGACAGGTCTCGGGGCTCTCGCAGTCCTGATCCGTCGAGCATGAGGTCAAGCCAGGAATCTCCACCTCGAAGACGAACTCCGACTGAACGCGGAAGTCGATGCAGCCCGCGGCCAGCTCGGCCTTGCCCGCGCCCTGGCGCGTCAGGCGCAGCGATGGGAAGCCGGAGTAGCCGAGCTCGAGCAGCGCATTGGTCAACGCCAGCGGCAGCTCCAGCTCACCGCTGTCGTCGCCCTCGCAGAGGATGCGGGCGGGTGTGCCGCCGTGGTTGGCGATGTTCAGCTCCACCTCGACGCCGACGGCGTCGCTTCCGTCCGCCGCGGTCCAGCGCACCACGACGGGTTGGTCCGTCGCGAGCGCCACCGACGGTCCCGGGACCTCGAGCGGCGCGACGCCCTCGACGGCGATCGCGAAGGGCTCCCCGTCGCCGCCGGCCGCGCCCAGGGTCACGGTGTCTCCTGGGCCGAAGCCGGGGTGGGGCAGGTCGCCCGCGAAGAAGTAGCGATAGGACGGCGGCCGCGCCGTGATCTCGACCGGCGCAGAGAGGCCTCCGAGGGTCACGTCGCCCACGCTCATGCCGACCGGGAAGGCCACGCAGCTGCCCTCTGCACCGCAGGTATCGCCAGACTCGCAGGCCGGGTCGCAGAACAGCTCCGGAGGGCGCAGCAGGCGGCAGCCCGCCTCTTCCATGGTGACGTTCGGCACGTCGGCGGGGACCACACCGTCGCGCACCTCGCCTCCGACGGTCGTGAAATGGTCGGCGGGATCGGGCGCGCCTTCGTCGAGGCCGACCGTGAAGCCGCCCAGGCGCGTGGCAAGGTCGCAGGTGCCGTACACCGGCGAGCCTGCGTCGGGGACGGCGGTCGCGTCCGCATCACCATCGCCGCTGAGCGTGTCGCCGCCTTCGCTGCCGGCCTCTGGGCCCCGCGCGGTCGAGTCCGGGTTGGCGGGTCCGGGAGCGTCCGCGCTGCCGTCATCGGGCGTCCCCGCGCCGTCGCCGCTCGCGTCACCGCCATCCTCGCTGCAGGCGAATGCCAGCGCGGCCAGCATCGCCAGCCACGGTGCACCGACCGCTCGGCGCCGAACCCTGCAGGCCTCCCACGCGCGCATGTGACAGCCGGGTGACGGAGCTGGGGCGATGTGCGTTCCCGTACGCTGGGGGAACCCGCAAAAACACCGGGGATTGCTGGCTCTCATGGGTGCCTCAGCATGCCAGGGTCGCATCCGGCCGCTGGGGTCCATTCGGTGCCAACGGCTGACAGTTGCGGCCGGTGCGGGCTCTGGATGCGGGTCGAGGCCGCCCCAAGGACGGCAACGCTGGCTGATTCGGTCCGGACGATGGAAGTCCGTCCGCCACCTGGGACCCCAGCGCCCGGTCTTTCTTCGAGTCGGCCTGCGTCCTTCGCTCGAGTCCGGCGTCTTGAGGGGTGAAAGGAGAACACGAGCCATGCAAGCCAAAGCCCCATTCACCAGTCGCGTCCACGTCGGTCTGGAGTCGACCGACATCGAGGCCTCGGTGGACTTCTACCGCCGTCTATTCGGCGTGGAGCCGACCAAGCGGCGCGACGACTATGCGCGTTTCGAGGTGGCCGAGCCGGCGCTGAACCTGAGCCTCAACCTCGTCTCCGAGGCCCGGCGCACCCAGTCCCTGGCGTCGCACTTTGGCGTCCAGTTCAGCGATGCGGAGGGGCTCGAGCGCGCGCGCGCCGCCCTGGAGGCGGCCGGCCTCCACTATGAGGCGGAGGAGTCCGTCACCTGCTGCTACGCGGTTCAGGACAAGCTGTGGGTGCGCGATCCCGACGGCGTTCCCTGGGAGTGCTACCGTGTGACGGACGACGGCGCGCAGGAGCGCAAGGCCGAGGGCACCGCCTGCTGTGAGCCCAGCGCCAGCTGTTGCTAGATGACCAGCACCCACGAAATCGCGGAGCAGCTCGGCGAGGCCCTGGCGGCCTTCGTCGAGCGCCGAGTGGCCGACCCGGATGTGGCCCGCGACCTCGTGCAGGATGTCTACGAGCGCATCCATCGGCGCGAGGCTCGCCTCGAGGAGCTCGAGCGTGTCGATGCCTGGGTGTTCCGCGTGGCGCGCAACGTGATCACCGATCACTACCGGCGCCGCGGCCGCTCCCAGGAGCGCGAGCGGCCGCTTTTGGTCGAGCCCACCGAAGACGCTCCCGGCGACGAGGCAGAGGTGCGGCAGGAGGTGGCAGCCTGGTTGCCCAGCTTCGTGGCGCAGCTCCCCGAGCCCTACCGCGAGGTGCTGGAGCTGACCGAGCTGCAGGGCCTGACCCAGGCGCAGGCCGCCGAGCGCCTGGGGCTCAGCGTGACCGCTGTCAAGTCGCGCGTGCGCCGGGGTCGTGCGCAGCTGGAGAAGGACCTGCGCGGTTGTTGCCACATCGAGCTCGACGCCCGCGGTACGGTGATGGACTACGCCCCGCGGGCGTGCCCCTGCTGCGACTGATCGCGCGCCAGCCGGCGGTTTTGCGGATGTCTCGGGGACATGGTACCCAGCTGCGGCCGTGAAGCGTCCTGTTTGGTTGTTCAGCCTGGATACGGACCAGTTCGACGCGCCTCCGACCACGACCGGGGCGCTCAAGTCCTACTACGCCAAGTACGGCGCGCGCTATGGGGACACCGACATCGAGCTGGTGCATTTCTCGGTCGGTAGCGAGGTCGAGCCCTGGCTCGCGCGACACTGGGATGCGCTGCACGTGCACCGGGCGCGGCAGGCGCTGGTGCGTGGGCTGTCGCCAGTGGTCGGCTTCAGCTTCTACACGTGGAACGCGGCCGAGTTCCTGCCGGCGATCGCCCACATCCGGGAGAGCTGTCCCGGCATCACGGTGATCGCCGGGGGGCCCCACGTGCAGCGTGCCGACGACTACGTCGGGCGGGAGGGCATCGATGTGGTCGCGCTGGGCGAGGCGGAGGCGACCTTTCAGGAGTGGATGGACTGCGAGTCCCCTGCCCAATGGCGCGAGGTCAAGGGGCTCGCCTTCATCGAGGAAGGCGAGCTGATCGAGACCCCGGAGCGCGAGCGCTTCACCGAGCTCGATCGACTGCCCAGCGCACTCGACGTGATCGAGCTGCGCGATGCCGATGGCAAGCCCCGCTACAAGAGCGTCGCCTACGAGACGGCGCGCGGCTGTCCGTTCCGTTGCGCCTTCTGCGAGTGGGGCACCGGTGCGATCGGTACCAAGATGCACCAGTTCAGCCTGCAGCGCATTCGCGACGACTTCGAGCGGCTGATCGAGGGCGGCATCGAGGACATCTGGCTGAGCGACAGCAACTTCGGCGCCCTGCGCGAGGACCTGGACAAGGCGCGCATCGTGGTCGAGCTGCGCGAGCGCACCGGACGGCCGTCCACGCTCGCAACCAGCTGGTCCAAGAGCCACAACGCGCGCGTGCAGGAGATCGTGCTGCTGCTGAAGGAGCACGGCCTGCTCTCCCACTACAACCTGGCGCTCCAGACGCTCACGCCGCTGGCGCTGCAGCTCAGCAACCGCAAGAACATGCGGTCGAACAAGTACGAGCCGGTGGCGAAGTCGATGGCCGAGCAGGGCGTGCCGATCGCGACCGAGCTGATCTGGGGCCTGCCCGGCGACAATCTGGCGGACTACGAGCGCAACCTGGACGAGCTCGAGCGCGTGTTCCCGAACATCAACATCTTCGGCTACACGCTGCTGCCCGGCACCGAGTTCTACGACAAGCGCGAGGAGTACCGCATCCAGACGATTCCGGTCGCCGGCTATGGCAAGGCCAAGGGCGAGTACGTGATCGGGTGCCACACCTTCGACCGCGACGAGGGGCTCGAGGGGTACTTCCTGATCACGGCGCACATCATCCTGATCCGCGGTCACGTGATGCCGCTCGCTGCCCGCCTGATGGCGCTGGACGGCAGGGTGCCGGTCTCGGCGCTCCTGCGGTCGATCCTTCGTGCGCTGGTGCGCGAGCACGGGGCGGCGGTCGAGGGGCTCGACCCCGATGACCGAATGTCGGTGTACGCCCACCGCGCGGATCTCTACCTGGAGATGCTGCGCCATCACGAGCGAAGCTTCGACGTGATCCGGGCTGCGGTCGGTGCGTGGCTCGAGCAACACGGCGCGACTGCGGAACTGCGCGATCAGGTGATGCGCGTGCTCGAGCTGGACGAAGCCTTCTGTCCGCGCGTGGGCGTCTCGCGGGTGATCGAGCGCAGCTTCGCCTTCGAGGCGGACCGCGTCGAGCACCACCTGGGGCGCATGGAGCTGCCGCCCGCGTCGACGTTCCGCTCGGCCAGCGTGCGCTTCGAGGTGGACCATCCGGCGCACGTGGGCGAGATCTTGAAGGATCCCGACGGTGGCAGCTGGATGCGGGGGCGCCTCAAGGCGGGCTCGCGCCCCGGCGCCGCAGCCTGAGGGAGAGCGAACTCTTGCCCGCCAGCGGGCGGCCGGGGACAATTGGGGAGCGGGAGCTTTCCCCGGAGGGACCGGCATGGGCATTCGACTGAGCTTGCTTGTTGTGGCGTTGGGAGTGCTGGCGCTGGGGTGTGGTGACGACAGCGACGGCAACTCCGCAGGGCCGGGGGTCAGCAGCGGCGACGGCCACGACGCCGCCGGCGGCGATGGGGATGGCGATGCGGTTGGCGATGGGGATGGCGATGCGGCGCCCGACGGGGGCAGCGGCGACGGCGACGCGCCGGTGGGGGTCCGCGCGTGGGCGTCTCGCGGGTGATCGAGCGCAGCTTCGCCTTCGAGGCGGA